>JAZNFI010000138.1:0-12851 GCA_045589075.1 Candidatus Flemingiibacterium sp. | reverse complement strand
TAGAGGAAAACGTATCCACAAAAGTGGTAAAGATAATCCAGTCCTATACCGGCGTCGTTAATAAGATGGTGTGGAGAAAATAAGTTTTATTGATGTAAATCTAAAAAGAAGTATGATGTTAAGTCATACTTCTTTTTTTTGTAAATTATTGTGGTTGTATGTGTGTGAGATAGCTTACACTATACCGTCAGCCCATATGTATACCCCACCTCTACCGCGTGCCCGCTTGCGATCCTGCTTTTTCTCTCAAATTTCGCGCGTCGTACGGGTTTCACGTTCTTAACCATCTGACCGCCGATAGAACCTGCCTGACGAGAGGTGAGTTCACCGTTGTAACCCTGCTTGAGGTTTACACCAACTTCGCTTGCAGCCTCCATCTTGAACTGTTCGAGAGCTTCCTTTGCCTCGGGAACAACAATCTTGTTACTGGACATTGTTTTTTCTCCTTTTAGGGAATATCTATATTATCGACTTACTTCGCATCTTCCGTGAGTTTTCACGAAAACCGTCACTTAAGTGTCGGGCGAAATACGTCTGTTAATTTGAGTCACGACGTTTCCGCCCGACTCTGTTAATATTATCGCCACTATCACGTCTTATATGAATGGGAATTTATTGCGAGAGTGGGAATTTGGAGTGTTGTTTTATACACGTGTTTCCAGATCGTAAAAATTGATAAAGGGATTTTTGTTGCGCAATATTTATTGTCGTTGCGATGATATAATTTTTATGAATGTTATCAATTATCACAAGTAGATTTATAGATGCATATTTTTGGCCGATCTGCCGAAGCATAGCTTATCTCCAATCAACCTCCGCTTTGTAACTTAATTTGAAAATTTACTGCTACCTTAATAGGTTTGTTTCATTAGATATATGTGTTGACAAATTGTCGGGGTTGTGATTTAATATACTTTGGGTATTTGTATCTGTTGTACTATTGTATAGCAAAAGTGGCATTACACATGAGACAAATCAGCTTTAGATGTCTTCAAAATAGAACATCGGTGGAATTTATCCATATTCAGACATGCATAAACATATTGACAATTGCCATATGTTGCAGTAATATTCTCGGAGGGGACAATAATGACCGAACAGCAGCGCGCATTGATATTATTAATTAAAAGTGCGCTCACAAGTCAAGCTTGTGTACTACCCAATGATTTTGAGCCATCTGAAGTGTTTCAAATCGCAAAATGCCATGGCGTAGATGTTGTGGCATATTACGGTGCGTTGCTCTGTGGTGTGAGCAAAAACATCGAGGTGATGCGCGAAGAATTAATGCGTGTTTATCAGGGCATCTCCATCAGCGAAACCCAGCTGACTGAAATCCATCAAATCATGAACGCTTTTGAGACACACGGGATTGTTCATATGCCGTTAAAGGGAGTACTTTTGAAAGCGTTATACCCACATGCCGAAATGCGGCAAATGGGAGATGCTGATATTCTCATCGATTGCTCCCAATATGAAGCCATACGCAGTATCATGAACGAGTTTGGTTACGTAGAAAAATACGAAAGCGACCACGAACTGGTATGGAAAAAGAAGCCGGTTAATATCGAGTTTCACAAGAGATTAATTCCGTCATACAACAAGGACTACTATGAGTATTACGGCGACGGCTGGAAGCTTGCGACATTAATGGACGGATATTCATTCCGATACAAAATGAAGCCATGCGACGAAATGATCTACCTATTCACCCATTTCGCCAAGCATTATCGGGATGCCGGAATCGGCATCCGACATATAGTCGATTTGTGGGTTTACGGCAAACACAATCCGGATATGGACAAAGAATACATAAGAAGCGAGCTAAGAAAACTTAAACTTGCAGAATTTTACGATAACATTATGCGCACTTTACGCGTGTGGTTTGAAGATTTCCCTGGAGATGAAAAGACCGAATTCATCACGCAATTTATTTTCACCAGTGGTGAGTACGGTCGTGCACACAACTCCAATCTGTCCAGTGCTTTGAAGAGCACAAAAAATGGACAGTCAGCACAGGCAGCTAAGCGAAACCGTGTGTTTAAGGCACTGTTCCCGAGATACACCGTGATGAGCAGGAAGTACAAAGTACTAAAAAAGTTCCCGGTTCTTTTACCGATCATGTGGATAGTGCGAATTTTCGAAAAAGCGTTTCAAAAAGGGAAAGTTCAGTATTTTATCACCCAACGATTGAACGTAGATGCCGGCGAAGTTTTGGAGTACCAGCAATCGCTTAACTACGTGGGACTGGATTTTAATTTCTCGGAATAATCACATTCATTAAACTTTTAGGAATTTTTAATTTACGTTTATTAGATTCTGCGTGTGAAATATCTGCGCAGAAAGAGGAGCGGCTATGAAGAAGTTTGATAAAAAGATTTGGCTCTCTACACCCACCATGCACGGGGATGAAATGGAATACATAAGGCAGGCATATGAAACTAACTGGATGAGTACAGTCGGCGAAAACATCAATGAGGTAGAGTGCATCGCTGCGAAAAATGCGGGAATGAAATATGCGGTAGCACTTTCATGCTGTACAGCCGCACTGCATCTGGCTGTTAAGCACGCCGGCGAAACATTGTATGGAATACCCGCTATTAGTCACGGAGCTCTCGAGGGGAAACGTGTATTCTGTTCAGACATGACTTTTGCCGCCACGTTGAATCCGGTGGTTTATGAAGGCGGAATCCCTGTGTTTATAGATACCGAAGAAAGCTCATGGAATATGGATCCCACCGCACTTGAAAAAGCATTTGAGCTATACCCTGATGTTAAGCTGGTTGTTTATGCTGAACTTTACGGTTTTCCCGGACGAATTGACATTATCAAAGAGATCTGCGAACGCCACGGTGCTCTTTTAATTGAAGATGCCGCCGAAGCGATGGGAGCAACCGTTAATGGCAAGCCGTGCGGTTCCTTTGGAGATTACTCCGCCGTAAGCTATAACGGCAACAAGATTATCACCGGTTCTGCCGGTGGCTGTTTATTGACAAATAATTTGGAGGCGGCTAACAAAGCACGCAAATGGTCCACGCAGGCAAGAGAAGCTTCCCCGTGGTATCAACACGAGGAAGTTGGTTATAACTACCGCATGAGCAATGTTGTAGCAGGTGTTGTGCGCGGTCAGTATCCATATTTAGGTGAGCATATCTCACAGAAAAAAGCGATTTATGAAAGATACCGTGAAGGTTTCAAAGATTTGCCTGTGCTGATGAATCCTATTGTTTCAGATACAGTACCTAACTATTGGCTATCTGCCATGATTATTGACAGAGAGTATATGTGCAAGCAGGTCAGAGATGATTCCAATGCGCTGTATATAAAGGAATCCGGCAAATCCTGTCCTACGGAAATACTCGAAACCCTTGCCCAATACAATGTCGAGGGCAGACCTATTTGGAAGCCCATGCATATGCAGCCGATGTACCGTATGCACGAATTTGTTACTCTAAACGGCAGCGGACGATGCAGAACCAATGCTTATATAGCAGGCGGCGTGTTTGATGTAGGTGCGGATATTTTCGAACGTGGACTTTGTCTTCCCAGCGACAATAAGATGACGGCGGACCAGCAAGACATCGTCATAGAAATCGTAAAAAACTGTTTTTGTTAAACAAATATCATGACAAAGGCCAAAAAACTTGCCATTATAGGCGCAAACGATCAGCAGAACCCTCTTATTCTGAAAGCTAAAGAAATGGGATTTGAAACCCACGCCTTTGCATGGCAGACAGGTGGAGAGATCGGCGAGCAAACATCGGATTATTTTTATCCCATCAGCGCAAACAGCAAAGAGGATATTCTGGCAAAATGCAAGACAATCGGAATATGTGCCATCGTTTCAATCGGTTCTGATATTGCGGCACAAACATCGGCGTATGTGGCAGAATCACTTGGGCTTTCGGGTAACGGTTTTGACAATGTCCGCAGAGCTTCCAATAAAGTAACCCTTCGCAGCATCCTCGCTTCAAACAACATCTCACAGCCCAAATATACCGAGGTAGGGGATACTATTCCTTTCGACAATTTAAGATCGCTTAAATACCCTTTGGTTGTCAAACCAAGCGACCGTTCAGGCGGGCGAGGACTCGCCTATGTCCAAGATGAATCCGAGCTTTTCGGCGCAATCAACAATGCCCGTGAGATCTCCTTTGAAAGAAAAGCAATCGTTGAAGAATACATAAGCGGAAAACTTTACAGCTGTGAGTGCATTTCCCAGAATAATAATCATAAGATAATTGGATTCACCGAGCGCGAAGCGGTACTTATCGAAGGACGTTTCTGTGAATATCGCCACACGGAGCCGGCAATTCTTCCCCTTTCGGTTGAAAACGAGCTTAAAAAAACTGTCCCTGACATACTCATGTCACTCGGTCTTTCTTGTGGTGCTTCATCGGTTGAATTCATTGTAGATTCAGAAAACAAATTTTACATAATTGAAGTAACCCCTACAATGTACGGCGACTATATCGGAACTCACCTTGTTCCGCTCGCATACGGCTTTGACTATACACGGGCGGTTATTGATATCGCCTTCGCAAAGCCTGTCAAGCTTGCAGACACTCTGCCCAAGATGCGCGCTTGTGTAAGCTTTGAATACAACCCCGAAAACGCCTCTCGCGGTAAACACACAATCAAGAGTGAGCCGATAAAAGAGTTCGGCGGTTGTCTCAAATTCCGTTTAGAGAAAAATTTACCGTATTTTTCGGAGAGCGATACAACTCTCGCGCTGAACAGCGAGTACACTGCATTTTGGTGTGCGCTCAAAGAAGTTCAGCCTAAACGCGTGTTCATTCCGTATTACGCTTCGGCGGTCTGGGAAAAGATCGCGGCAGAGCTCGGAATTGAATGTGTACATTATCACATCGACAAGAATTTTCTCCCCGTTGACATCAACGAGCAGGACGGAGACGCCGTATTTCTCATAAATTACCATGGTCTCTGTACAGAATATATCGAAAACTCCCCGTTCAAATACAAAATCGTAGACAACTCCATGGCTTTCTTTGAAAATCCATCGCAGAACGGAAATACATATACGATTTACAGCACAAGAAAGTTCTTTGCCGTACCCGACGGTGCATATCTTGTTTCGGGCACTCCGTTTAGAAACGTCCCGAAGCTTGAAGCCGATATTTCATATAAACGCACAAGAATGTTATTCCACGCGCTCGAGCTCGGACAAGGCGCAGCATATAAAGAATCGCAAACCAACGAGCAGGAGCTTGTCAACTTGCGAAAAACGATGTCCGAATTAACAAAATCGCTTCTCTCTTCAGTAAATTATGAGGGCGAAAAGAAATCAAGACAGCAAAACTTCAATATATTGCATAACTCTCTGGCACAGTATAATTTGCTTTCCATCGACCGTGGCGACAATTTTGCACCGCAGTTTTACCCGTTGCTGGTATCCGCGGATATTCGCAGCCGCCTCGTCGAGAAGAAAATATATATCCCCTTAATGTGGAGAGGGACACTTTCTGCGGAATTTGACGGTCTTGCCGAAAAAACATTTTCCGAGAGATTGCTTCCGCTCCCGATTGAGCCTGATTATTCCGAATATGACATGGAATATCTGGCAAAAACGGTTGTTGCCCTTTTAACATAAGGCAGACCGTTCGACTCGTTGCAGCCGGTGTATATTTGGCCCGTTGCGGCTAGATTACAACTTATGATTAAGGAGTTCTACAAGTGAAAAATTTAAATTTCTTTGTAAAGCGAATGTTGCAAAGAAGCTGTACAGCACCTATCTTTCCTATCTTCCGAGAGAAAAGGTGTCCTTCCCACTTAAGATGAACGTGGATGCACGGGGCTCATTCACCGAGCTTTTGAAGACCGAAAAATGCGGTCAATTCAGCATCAACATCTCAAATCCGGGTATTACAAAAGGACAGCACTGGCATAACACCAAATGGGAATTTTTCATTGTGGTAAGCGGCCACGGACTCATTCAACAAAGGAAAATCGGCAGCGACGAAATACTTAATTTTGAAGTATCCGGGGATCGCATCGAGGCTGTACATATGCTGCCGGGATATACACACAACATCATTAATTTAAGCGAAACAGAAAACCTTGTAACTGTGATGTGGGCAAACGAACAGTTTGATCCGGGTCATCCCGATACTTTCTTTGAGGTGGTGGAATAATGGATATTAAGCTCGACTATTCAGACGTTAAATTCAAAAACAACGGCAAATTAAAGCTGCTCATCATTTTGGGCACACGCCCGGAGATTATCCGTCTTGCAGCAGTTATCAATAAGTGCCGTCAGTATTTTGATACAATTCTCGCCCATACGGGTCAGAACTACGATTATAACCTCAACGGTGTATTTTTCAAGGATTTAAAGCTTGCCGATCCTGAAATATATATGGATGCAGTCGGTGATGATCTTGGTGCAACGGTTGGCAATATTATCAACTGTTCTTACAAGCTGATGAATCAGATAAAGCCCGATGCGCTGCTCATTCTCGGCGACACCAACTCCTGCCTTTCCGCAATCGCGGCAAAAAGACTGCATATTCCGATTTTCCACATGGAAGCAGGAAACCGTTGCAAGGATGAATGTCTGCCTGAGGAAACAAACCGTCGTATTGTTGATATTATCTCCGATGTCAACCTCGCATACAGTGAGCACGCACGCCGTTATCTCCACGAATGCGGACTGCCCAAGGAGCGCACCTATGTGACCGGCTCAGCCATGGCAGAGGTGCTTCACAGCAATCTCGATGACATCAGAGCCAGCGACATTCTCACTCGTCTTGGTCTTGAAAAGAAAAAATATATACTCCTTTCAGCTCATCGCGAGGAAAACATTGACACAGAAAAGAATTTTACAAGCCTGTTCACAGCTATAAACAAAATGGCAGAAAAATACGATATGCCCATTCTTTATTCCTGCCATCCTCGCTCAAAGAAGCGTCTTGAGACAAGCGGATTCAAGCTTGACAACCGTGTAATTCAGCATGAACCCCTCGGGTTCCACGACTACAACTGTCTGCAAATGAACGCATTTGCGGTGGTTTCGGACAGTGGGACACTGCCTGAGGAAAGCTCGTTCTTCACAAGCATCGGAAATCCCTTCCCGGCTGTTTGTATCAGAACATCCACGGAGCGCCCCGAGGCACTTGATAAGGCGTGCTTTATCCTCGCCGGTATTGATGAGAATAGCCTTCTTCAAGCTGTTGACACCGCAGTTGATATGAATAATAACGGCGATTACGGCATCCCTGTTCCCGTTTACGTTGAAGAAAATGTTTCAACCAAGGTGGTAAAAATAATCCAGTCCTACACCGGCGTAGTTAACAAAATTGTGTGGAGAAAATAAATTTTATTAATACATAAAAAGAAGTATGAAGTTACGTCATACTTCTTTTTCGTAAATTATTGGATTTATGCAGTAAGTGAATTTTTCGTATAAAGCGTTATATGAGAGAGAATTTTTTGTTGCGTGGTAATATTTTGTTATTACTGCATATTTTCAAAAACAGCATATAAGTGCAGGCAATCGCCGTGTTGACATATGTGTGTGAATATGCTATAATCATGACATTACGAATTTTAGATGTCTTATATGTAGAAATGCGAAAGCTTGATGAATGATAGAGATTGAGGAGGGTGAAAATGAAACGTCTGACTATAGGAGTTATCGCCCATGTTGACTCCGGTAAAACTACGCTTTCCGAATCCATATTATATAAAACAGGTGTACTCCATAAGCTGGGCAGTGTAAACAAAGGCGATTCCTTCCTTGATACTAACTCCATCGAACGCGATAGGGGAATTACTATTTTCTCAAGTGGAGCAGTGTTCAACCATAAGGACACAGAATTCACACTGATTGATACACCGGGGCACGTGGATTTTTCTCCGGAAACTGAACGTGTTCTCAGAATTATCGACTGTGCAGTGCTTGTCATCAGTGCCACTGACGGAGTCCAAAGTCACACTTCAACCCTTTGGAAGCTTTTGGATGTTTACCGTATTCCCACGTTTATTTTCATCAACAAAATGGACTTAACAGCCATTGCGATGCGCGATATTATGGATGAATTAAAATATAAGCTCAGCGACGGATGCATAAATTTCAACGCCAGGACACTTGACAGCTTTTCGGAGGAGCTAGCCATGTGTGATGAAACACTTATGGAGACGTATCTGGCGGAAAAATCTTTTATTCCCGGTGATATTGCCTGTGCTGTTTCTTCACGGAAGCTATTTCCATGCTATTTCGGTTCTGCACTTAAAGGCGACGGCGTAACCGCACTTCTTGATGGTCTTGACGGGTATATTTTTGCACCTGATTATTCTGATTCTTTCGGCGCAAGAGTATACAAAATCACACAGGACAAGGCCGACCGCGTGACCCACATAAAGCTCACAGGTGGGCACATAAAGGTAAAGGACACAGTGGAAGGCCCCCTTCCCGACGGAACAAAATGGTGCGAAAAGATAAATACCATAAGAATATACTCAGGAGAGAAATACAAAAGCATAGGTGAAGCTTCGTCAGGAATGGTTTGCGCACTTACAGGTCTCACAAACACCTACCCGGGTATGGGACTGGGCTTTGAAAAAGATTCCGGTGCTGCTCATCTCGAACCTGTGCTTTCCTATAAGGTTGAGCTTCCGTCAGGCACAGATATTCACACGGCTCTTGTAAATTTCCGCCGTATTGAAGCAGAAGAACCTGCACTCAATATATTTTACAATGAGCAAAAGGGAGAGATATATTTCGGCATCATGGGCGAGGTACAGCTTGAAGTTCTCACCCGTATCATAAAGGAGCGCTTCGGTATTGATATAACCTTCAGCGAAGGCAGTATTTCCTATAAAGAAACTGTACGCTGCCCTGTTGTGGGTGTCGGTCACTATGAGCCCTTGCGCCACTATGCAGAGGTGCAGCTGCTGATAGAACCCCTGGAAAGGGGGCAAGGGCTCATATTTGAAGCCGACAGCGACTGCGGTCTTGAAGCTAATTTTAGACGCCTCGTTATGTCCCATCTTCATGAAAAAACACATATTGGAGTTCTCACCGGCTCCCCCATTACAGATTTGCGAATAACTCTCATTGCCGGTCGCTCTCACATCAAGCACACTGTGGGAGGCGACTTTAGGCAGGCAACACTTCGCGCTCTTCGACAAGGTCTAATGATGGCAGAATCTGTGCTTCTTGAACCTTGGTATGATTTTAAACTGGAGCTTCCTCCCGAGGCAATTGGACGTGCAATGTCGGACATAACTTTGATGGGCGGTAAATTCGGTGAGCCCGAAAACGGTAATGATTGCATCATTCTCACGGGAAGTGCGCCGGTTTCAAAAATGAGGAGCTACCACAAAGATGTTATTGGATACACAAAGGGCTGTGGAAGGCTTATTACCACCCATCACGGATATGAAGAATGTCCCAATACAGACGAAATCATATTGTCCATGGGATACGACCCCGAGCGTGACCTCGAAAACACCGCCGACTCCGTATTTTGCGAACATGGAGCAGGCTTCACAGTAAATTGGAAAGACGTCCCGGGTTATAAGCACGTGGATAGCGGTGTTGAACTTGGTGAGGAGGAAGCCGATGAACTCACAGAACGCGCCAGACGGTATATGCAAACTGTTGCCGACAATGATGAGCTTATGCGCATATTCGAAAGTGTCTACGGTCCTATCAAGCGTAAAAAGTTCAACGAGCCCCATATGAAAATAGCAGTACCCCAGAAAAAGTCTAAACCTCATCTGAAAAAACCGTCTGCTTGCACCGTCAAAGAGTATCTTATAATAGACGGATACAACATAATATATGCTTGGGATGAGCTTCGGGCGCTGTCTGAGAAAAGCCTAGACCTTGCAAGAGGTGAGCTCATCAACCGCATCTGCAATTACCAGGGCTTTAAGCGCTGTGAGGTCATAATTGTATTCGATGCTTACAAGGTCAAGCGAAATCCCGGGGAAACAGACAAGCTTGGCGGAGTAACAGTGGTATATACCAAGGAAGCGGAAACCGCCGACACCTATATTGAACGTACGTCTCACGTGCTTGCTAAAACTCACCGTGTGCGGGTAGCAACCTCCGATGCCCAAGAACAGCTTATCATTCTTGGAAGCGGCGCGATACGTGTAAGTGCCAACGGCCTGCGTGCCGAGGTCATGCAGGCTGAGAAGGCTATCCAGGAATTTCTCGCATCTGATTGAAAATCCATTATCGCAAAGTTCCGCGCACACTTTTCCTATACCGTTGTCAAAATCATATTCTGGCAAGTCTTTTGTAGTTAAAAAACATAACCTAAAGTGAATAATTTCAAAAATCATATTGTCAAATTTCGGAAGATGTGATATAATCTAATAGACAGATAAAATATTTTAAATTTACAAAAAAGGAGATTAAGATGAAAAAGTTGCTCACTATTCCCCTCTGCTTGTCGTTAGTTATTTCGCTGGCATCGTGCATAGCTAAGATTGATGTACAAGGAGAGCTCGAACCGAAAAATGACACACAATGGGGTAATTTCACCATCGGAGAAAACGACCCAAAAACTGTTGGTGAACAACGCAAAGAAATCGAAGAGGCAATGACCCGCGCCATAAATACGGAAACTGTATGGCGAGAAGTCCAGGATTACAATCCAACTGAAACGGACTATGCACACATTGACGCAATCACCTTTGAGGGATTTGAGTATCAGGGACAAAAAACCAAGGTTTTTGCATACATAGGCTTCCCTGAGGGTGCTTCCGCCGATTCGCCTGTTCCCGGAGTGGTTTTGCTTCACGGTCTTGGTGGGTATCCCATACTTGAATGGGTCAGACTTTGGAATGAACACGGATACGCTGCCATTTGCATCGGAACCGCAGGAAATTTCCCCATAACTAGAAATGCCGGTATGTTCGAGGGCGAAAGCACAAAATTCTCTTACGGTTTGTCAGGAATATTCCTTGAAGACGGCTACGCAAACGTGCCGCCCCATTCATACCCTACGGAGTATTCGGAGGTAAGCGAGCAGTCGCCCTACCACGGACTCACCCAAACCATACTTGCAGCCAATATTTTGAGGCAAGACAAAAGGGTTGACGACAGTAAGATAGGCATACATGGTATTTCGTGGGGAGGAATCATGGCTGCGCAGGTCATCGGATATGACACGCGATTCGCCTTTGCAATTCCTGTTTACGGAACAGCATATCTCGCCAATGAAAACTATACGTGTGAGCGTTTTTCCAGTGAATACTCCAACGCACTTTGGGCAGCCGAAAAAAATCTTGACAATGCAAAAATGCCTATTTTGTGGCTTGCATACAGCGATGATAACAACTTTGGTATTCCCTCATACGTTATGTCCTACAACCACACGGCAGATTTTAACAAAAAGAACACCCTTATGATGTTATTGGACTGGGAACACTCTCACACTCATGTGTTCAAACGAGAAGAATGTTTCCTTTTTGCCGATTGGGCAATCGACAAAGGCGGTCAATGGTTGAGCTTTGAAACTCAGCCTGAGGGCCGTGAAATAAGCTGCCAAATTAACGTCCCAGAGAATGTCACGGGCGACATTACCGCAGTGTTGTATTATATTGACGAGCCAATGAGCTATAGTAAATACAATAAATTCGGATGGGGCGAATATCTATTTATGGATCAGACATGGCAAAGTGACAGCGAATGTCTCACATTTGACAGAGAAAGCTCTGTCGTCAGCGGTACTCTTCCCCAGAATGCAAAAGGTTATTACATCAACGTATTCTTCAGTGTTGGAGAATCCCCCTGTCAAATCAGTTCAGTTTATGTTCCTGTAGAATAGAAGAAGCCCCTCGGCAGGTGCGAGAAAAACACGCACCTGCCGAGGGGCTATTAAATTAATTAATCATTCCCGGACAACAGTAAACTACGTGCCACGTCCGTCTACGCAATTATATCGGGGAGTATTTCCTCAAATTCAGTACCGTAACCGTAATCGTTGTTGATATAGATTATCTTCTGCACTCCCCACCATGTAATAGAAATATCGAGAGCCTCACACAAATCTCTTAATTTGAAGTAGTTATTTCCGTTAATATTATAGGCTGTAAGCGGGATATGCTCGCCGTCAAGATATACCGAGGTTGATGAAAGTACCGCAGTAGCCGATATACCTGCATTAAGCGCTCCCTCGCCGCCGACAGCCGAATACTCTTTGCCTCTTACAAGATTTATGGCGTTTTTCTCGCCGTCCCATGTAACGTCAAACCATTTATCCGAGTGGGAACAGAACATGGAATAATAGTACGCAAAATCACGGAGCTTTATGTAGTTGTTATCGTAAATGTTGTAAGCGTCAACGTCTGTCCACTCTTCTTCGATTTGTATGCGCTGTGATTTGGATACCACGGCGATAGGCTGGGGCTTTTCATCAACCGCAGGAGTCGAAGGTGATGTTGAAACGGGCACGTATCCGTCCATTATCTCAATATACCCTATGGCGCTGGTACCGTCTGCAAACTGAATATGGTAATAGTACATTCCCTGCTCTGTAAACGTGTACGAGCCGCCTTTGGGCAAATCAAAGAACTGACCGTATTCGTTCAGGTCGCTAATTGCGTAACCGTCCGGAGCTATATGGGCAGATTTATTGCCGCTCCCCGTATCGTCAAAAACCAGGGTAATGGCATTATCCTCGAGATTTATGAGCCTTGCACCGCTTTGGCATATAAACTCACCCCCCTCGTCGTCGGGCATCGTGATAGCCTCTGTGACATTTGTAATCTCGAGCTTGTTCGTACCGTTTATTTTAACGATATGAGTTGATGAAGCAGCGCTTGCAGGCAAAATGCACACCGTTACGGCAATAGCAAGCATCAGAAATAATGAAGCT
>JAZNFI010000137.1:0-5169 GCA_045589075.1 Candidatus Flemingiibacterium sp. | reverse complement strand
GGTAGGCGTCTTTCGTGATTGCCGCGTAAGTGCATAGAAGTTGATGGACTTCAAAGAGGGGATACGGCGAGAACTATATGGGACCGCAGGTGCGTACAGTGAGTTTTACCCGTCTCAAAGCAAATCGGCTTTGGGACGTTTTTGTTATCGTTGAAATAAAACAAAATCAAGGAGAAAGATATGAGTAAGACGGTAAACACAAATAATGCTCCTGCGGCAATAGGGCCGTATTCACAGGCGAAGGTGGTGGGCGGACTTGTATTTACGTCTGGTCAGATCCCGATAAATCCTGCAACCGGTGCTGTTGAAGCTGTAACTATAGAAGAACAGACCGAGCAAATCTGTAAAAATCTTGCACAGATTCTTACAGCGGCAGGAAGTTCGCTTGAGCTCGCTGTTAAAACAACCTGCTATCTTGCGGATATGGCAGATTTTGTGGCATTCAACGGTGTTTACAAAAAATATTTCACCTCAAAACCTGCACGTTCATGCGTTGCGGTAAAGGCACTTCCAAAGGGTGTGCTTGCAGAGATTGAGGTAATTGCAGAGGTGTCGGAGAAGTAAAATATGATGAACGTATCCAAATATGGAATAGGGTATTTTCCGGCAGCGAAGGAGTATACAAAATGGGCGCAGAAGGATCATATTGAAAAGCCGCCCATATGGTGTTCCGTCGATATGCGAGACGGAAACCAAAGCCTTGTCATACCCATGAGTCTTGAAGAAAAGTTGGAATTTTACAGTCTGCTTCTTTCTGTGGGATTTAAGGAGATAGAGGTAGGCTTCCCGGCGGCAAACGCGACAGAGTACAAATTTTTGCGCACACTTATAAAGAAAAAGCTTATTCCCTCAGACGTTACCGTGCAGGTGCTTACACAGTGCCGCGAGCACATTATTAAGAAAACCTTTGAGGCGTGTAAGGGAGCACCTAACGCTATTATCCATTTTTATAATTCACTCAGTGCAGTACAGCGCGAACAGGTTTTTAAGAAATCTAAGGAGGAAATAAAAGAAATCGCGGTTGAGGGTGCACGGCTTGTAAAAAAGCTTGCCAAAGAATACGAGGGTAATTTCAGATTTGAATATTCCCCCGAGTCCTTCACGGGCACTGAGCCGGAATACGCACTTGAGGTCTGCAATGCGGTTCTTGATGTGCTTGAACCCTGTGAAGACAACAATGTTATTATAAATTTACCTGTGACAGTTGAGCTGAGCAGTCCGCACATATACGCGAGTCAGGTAGAATATATAAGCGAAAACCTTAAGTACCGTGAATATGTGACACTGTCACTGCATCCCCACAATGACAGGGGGACCGGAGTCGCGGACACAGAGCTTGCGCTTTTGGCGGGTGCTGACCGTGTGGAGGGTACTCTTTTCGGTAACGGAGAACGTACCGGCAATGTTGACATTGTGACTCTTGCGCTAAATATGTATTCACACGGTGTTGATCCTTGCCTTGATCTGTCCGATATACCTCTTATTGTTGAAAAATACGAAAAATGTACCAGAATGCACGTCAGCGAGCGCACACCGTATGCGGGTGCCCTTGTGTTTGCTGCATTTTCGGGAAGCCACCAGGATGCCATAGCCAAGGGGCTTAAGTACAGGCAGAAGAAAAAACTCGTGAGATGGAATGTGCCATACATTCCCATAGACCCCACTGATATTGGACGTACCTACGACGGGGATGTGATCAGGGTCAATTCCCAAAGCGGAAAGGGCGGAATCGCATACCTGCTTGAGCAGAACTATGGCTACATACTTCCGCCAAAAATGCGTGAGCATTTTTCTTGTCTTTGCAAGGAAATATCTGATAGCAGCCGATGTGAGCTTAAGGCGTCGGAGGTATACAATATTTTTATTAAAAATTACCTTGACAACGATCCTTATATTAAAGTTACCGATTATGAATTCGAAAGGGATAACGATACTGTAAGGATTTGCATTACTTTTAAAGAGGATGGCGTTGAAACGGAGCTTGAGGCATCCGGTAACGGCTCGCTCAATGCTATAAACAACGCCCTTAAGGCATACACCAAGGAGGAATATGTTCTTCAGGTGTTTACACAGCACAGTCTTCAGGGAAAAGGCTCACAAAGTGTCGCCGCATCATATATCGGTCTGGAATATAGCGACGGGAAGCTATATTTCGGCGTAGGTACGGACACTGATATAGTAAGAGCAAGTACCAACGCTCTCCTTGCGGCATTTACCAACATGATGAGATCAAATTTGCCAAAACGGCTTCAGGACATTCCGACAAATCGGGAGTGAAGTCGGAGGATTGATTTTAGATGGGTTTGCGGCTTGCGTTGCCGTTTAGGCAATACCTGTTTGTCAGACCGGTTTAGGATTTTGTGCAATGCAGAGCATTGTACAGAAAGGAAACTTTCGCAAAGCGAAAGCCATGGTAATAAGTATGCTTCTTTCAGGTGCTGATATTGTAATAGAGGTGCTGCTTGAGGAGGGGGTAAAAACGGTTTTCGGTTACCCCGGCGGGCAGATACTGGATGTTTACGACAGCCTTTACAAGTACAGAGACAAAATCGAACACATACTCACTGCCCACGAGCAGGGAGCGGCTCATGCTGCCGACGGCTATGCCAGAACTACGGGAGAGGTGGGCGTTGTTATCTCTACCTCAGGTCCCGGTGCTACGAATCTTGTTACCGGAATTGCTACAGCCCACCTTGATTCTGTACCCCTCGTGGCAATATGCGGAAACGTGACTACCACGCAGATAGGTACGGACAGCTTTCAGGAGATAGATATTACCGGCGTCACGCTTCCCATTACCAAGCACAACTATTTTGTCGGTAACGTAGAGGATCTTGCAGACACCGTAAGAGAAGCTTTCAGACTTGCCAAATCCGGTCGTCCCGGCCCTGTGCTTATAGATATTCCAAAGGACGTTCAGACGGCGAAGTGCGAGTATACAAAATGCGAGGCAACTGCAAAGGACGAGCCTGCGCCTGCAAAGGATGTGCGTATCAAAAAGGCCGCCGAGCTTATAAACTTCTCAAGACGGCCATGCATATATTTTGGCGGCGGACTTCTTTCGTCAGACGCTGCGGCAGAGATGCTTGCCCTTGCAGAGAAGATAGATGCGCCTATCGGGTGCTCAATGATGGGACTTGCCGCACTTCCCACAGACACTCCGAGATTCCTCGGGATGCAGGGAATGCACGGCCACTATGCTTCATCAATGGCTATGAATAATGCTGACCTTATAATTACTCTCGGTGCGCGCTTCAATGACCGTGCTACGGGAAACAGAACGGGATTTGCCCTTGGAGCCAAGATAGTACATATAGATGTTGACGGCTCGGAGCTGTCGAAAAATGTAAATGCCGCAGTGGGCCTGCGCGGCGATATTAAAAAAACTCTTGAAAAGCTGATTCCTCTCATAAGCGAAGCAAAACGCCCCGAATGGCAGGCGAAAATCGCCGAGCTTTCAGAGCTTGAAGCTGAATATACCGACAGACGGGAGGGGCTTACCCCAAGAAATATGGTGCTTTCCGTAAACAGACATTTAGGCGAAAATACCGCCGTTGTTACAGACGTTGGACAGCATCAGGTGTGGTCGGCGCAGAATCTTATCTTCAAAAATAGCAGACGCTTCGTTTCTTCGGGCGGACTTGGCACTATGGGCTTCGGGCTTGGTGCGGCTATCGGCGCGGCGTTCGGAACGGGAGAAAGGAGTGTGCTCATTACGGGTGACGGCGGATTCGGAATGAGCCTTACGGAGCTTGCCACTGCTGTTACATACAAAATCCCCGTTGTTATCATTATCGCAAACAACGGCGTTCTCGGAATGGTACGCCAATGGCAGACACTGTTCTTCGATAAGCGTTATTCCGGAACTGTCCTTGACCGGAAAACCGACTTCGCTGCACTTGCGAAGGCGTTTGGAGCTGACGGCGTGGTGGTTTCAAATATAGAAGAGCTCGACGCGGCTCTTGACAGAGCATTTTCACTAAACGGTCCTTTTGTTATCGACTGCGCTATTGATAAGGACGAGCTTGTGCTTCCCATGCTTCCCCCCGGAGGAAGTCTTGACGATATTATCGTAAAGGTTGGTGAGTGATATGAACAGATATACTGTGGCGGTGCTTGTAAGGAACCAATTCGGTGTTCTGAATCGTGTTACGAGTATGTTCAGACGCAGACAGTTTAATATAAGCTCTCTTTCGGTGAGTGAAACCGAATCAAACGAGTATTCCCGCATAACCGTTACCTTTGACGGCGAGGATATGGCAAAGGATCAGCTTATAAATCAGCTTTACAAGCTCCCGGACGTATGCTCCATAAAGGAGTTCAGCGCAGAAAATTCTGTTAGCTGCGAGCTTCTTCTCATAAAGGTCAAGAACGAGCCGAAAACAAGAGAGGAGATACGGGCGGCGGCTGATGCTTTTGGTGCACAGACTGTTGATTACGCCAAGGATTCTATAGTTTTCCGACTTGCTGACGATTCAAGAAGAATCGATGATTTTATAGATTTGATGCGAGATTTCACCATTCTTGAAATCTGCCGCACGGGAAGCGTTTCCCTTGAAAAGGGAAGCACCACAATAAGACAGACAATCAATTTTTAGACTAAATAAAAGAGTCCCCTTTTCCTCTTGTGGAAAAGGGGACATTTTTTGCTTTGCTTATTTGATTTTCTTGTTGTAGTAGTCGATGATTCTTGTGATAACCGCACCGAGAGCTACGTTTGAAACAAATTCCACGATAAAGTTAACACCTATCCATGAGAGAAACAGCATTCCGATAGGATTCTGCGCTTCGCCGGCACTTCCTGCCAGGAATCCGTAAAATATAGTTACCATGGCAAGGGCAAACAGTCCGGTGTTTACAATGGGGGCTGCTGCGCCAGTTACAAAGGATGCCGCCGTGGGAGATTTTTTCGCTATGAGCTTATAGATAAGACCTGCTGCCGCACCTGCTGCAGTACCCTTGAAAAGGCAGATGAAAGTGGTGCCAACGGCACTGTAATCCATCATTGCAAGCACGAAGCCGCCGTCCATACCCATAAGACCTGTTATATATACTACTGCGCTGAAAACAAATCCGAGAAGCGCGCCGCACTTCCAGCCGTAAATAGCCGCACCGATTATTATGGGAGTAAGGGCAAGGGTGATTGAAAAAGGTCCGAATTTAATGTAT
>JAZNFI010000136.1:0-6702 GCA_045589075.1 Candidatus Flemingiibacterium sp. | reverse complement strand
CGTGATATAATATTCCCGTTCCAAATACGGCGCCATAGCCAAGCGGTAAGGCAGAGGTCTGCAAAACCTTTATTCCCCGGTCCGATTCCGGGTGGCGCCTCCAAAAACAAAAGCACTTCGTAACAAGGGCATTTGTTTTTGGCACGATGTTTGCCCTTGCGGGCAAGTGGTGTTGACTTCGTCAGTGATGTTCACTGCGTGAGTGATGTTTCGCCTTACGGCGAAGTGGGCAGGCAGGAAAGAACAAGACGAAGCAGGAGAAATACATCACTATGGCGAAGCCATAACATCACTGCGGCTTGCCGCAACATCACTCTTTACAAACGATCAAAATTATGCTATAATATAACCCAAGGCGAGGTTCTACTATGCCTGAATCTAAACTCCGTGAATTATCAATGGAATTTTCCGTAGATATTATTAACCTTGTCAAATACTTAAAAACAAACCACGAATCCGTTATCGCTAACCAGATCGGCAGAAGCGGCACGTCCATCGGTGCAAATATCCACGAGGCACAGTACGCCCAAGGCAAAAAGGATTTTATATCCAAGCTCGAAATAGCACTCAAGGAAGCAAGTGAAACAGGCTATTGGCTGGAGCTTTTACATAGAACGAATTATATAGACGCACAGCAATATAAAATTTTATCGGATAAATGCGCCACTCTCCGCGTTATGCTTGTTTCCTCTTGCAGAACAGCGAAATCAAATATTGATAACAAATAATTTTAAAATATTTATCTGGTCTTTCCGCTTCCTTTCGGTATAATGGTGTTTACCAAAACCGAAAGGAAGTTTTTATATGGAATACGAACTTAAACACTATTACCGAGTAAAATACGCCCTCGTCTGCGCGCGAAACAGCTTTCTCAAAGATCCGCCGAAGGACGACTACGAAGAATACGCCCGAAAAGTAATCGATCGTGCGTATTTTATCATTCTGAATAAAATCGACGCGCTGGATGGCACGAATGAGAGGTTATTGAAATAGTTATTGAAATATTACAAGGAGAATATTGAAAAATAACCAAAAGTGTGATATAATATGTTACGATAAACTCAGAAGGAGAGGAAATATATGCTTAACAAATTAGCACAAAAGAAAAATATTGTTTTAATAGTTTGCGCGGCAATTTTACTTATACTTTGGACGTTAACTTTGATTTTTGGCACCGGAGAAGACAAAGTTATGGTTCTTGTGTTGTCTTTGATTCTGCCACTTGTAATATATGGGTTTGTAAGACTAATGTTCAAGATTGTTAGAATCAATGCGCCCTTGAAATTTATGAAATTCGGTGTTTATTTCTTTTTGATTATGGGCGCGCTTGGTGTAGTTATGGATATTATACATTTCATAACAGGATTTCCAAACGGTCTTTCACCCACTCTCGCCGCTTGCTTAGGTCTAATTATCGCTGTGTTGGACGAGGCAAAGAAAAACACTGAAATTGAAAACAAATAATAATAGGCATCGTTTTCGTCAAAACTTAGGTGGCAAATGGCATCTTTTTTGTCAACACGTGCCAAAAAGGGAAACCAGCCCATGTGGGCTGGTTTCCCTTTTTGGAGGCGAAGTGCGCTTCGCGCTATTGGCGCAATACATCACTGTCATGTATTAGTATATGACTCGGAATATTGGAAAAAGTATGCTATATTCCTTGCTAAAAAACAATCAACCACCCGACAAGCAGTGGTTGATTGTTTTGGTGGAAGCTACAGGGCTCGAACCTGTGACCCTCTGCTTGTAAGGCAGATGCTCTCCCAGCTGAGCTAAGCTTCCATTTTCGGCGAAGCCGAAAATATGGAGCGGATTACGGGGCTCGAACCCGCCACCTCGACCTTGGCAAGGTCGCGCTCTACCAAATGAGCTAAATCCGCAGACGGTTTGTGTTTCAACGAAAAACATTATACCATAACACAAATGCTTTGTCAAGAGTTTTTTTAAAAATTTACAAAGCTTTATATATTTTTCTTTCCCGCGCACAGCAAGGATTTTCCTCGGCTCTTCAAGCCTTGCTGCCTGGCGGTCTGAATCCGCATTCTTTTAAAGCTTGGTACGGATTTTTTACAATGCTGCAAAAGAAGTCTGTGCCCCATAGTTTTTGTTAGAAGCGGACCTTGCTTGGTCCATGGCGTCTGGGGCGTATATGCGGTCCGCATCGTATAGGCTATAGAGGCGGTTTTCAATACAAAGGGGTAAATGCGTGCAAATCAATTCGGGGTGTTGTGTGCATGTAATTTGTGCAACATTCATGCGTCTTGTTAGTGTTTTCATCCTTCGAACTTTTTCAAAACGGCTTCGATGCAGTCAAGCTCAAAAACGGTTTTCGGGGTTGTAAACCATGCCCCTTCAAAGGTGTTTTCCGTTTTTTCACCGATGATTTTCTCGAATATTATTACGTCTATCCATTTCCCAAACTTGTATCCGACGCGATGCTCGCGGCCTGCTTCGACAAACCCTAATACCTTGTGAAAGGCTATGCTCGCTGCGTTTTCGCCTGTGACCGTGCCGTAAAGATTTTTATATCCCATCTCACAAAGAAGTTCAATAAGTGCTTGATACAATCTTTTACCGATTCCGTTGCCCGTAAATTCTTTAGACAGATATACAGAAAGCTCTGCCGAGTACCGATAGGCGTATCTGGTTTTGTATTTGTGGGCATAGGCGTATCCCTCTATTCTCCCATCAATTTCGCATATGATATATGGAAAATCAGAGGAGTATTCCACAATGCGCTCTCTGAACTCTGTTTCGGTCGGAACATCGTATTCAAAGCTTACAGTGGTTTGCCTTACATAGTAGGAATAAATTTCAAGAAGTCTTGCTGCGTCCGTAGGCGCGGCAAGACGTAGCTTTATATTCATTATTTTTCGCAATACATATCGAGGTATGTTTCCAT
Organism: Candidatus Flemingiibacterium sp.; assembly: GCA_045589075.1. GTDB lineage: Bacteria > Bacillota > Clostridia > Oscillospirales > CAG-272 > Flemingiibacterium. The sequence goes on along the minus strand of JAZNFI010000136.1, from coordinate 3,800 downwards.
GCGTGCACGCACATCATCGTTTAGCGGGATTTCGCCGTCTATCTCGCGGTTATGCATATGATCAATGATTTCGCGGACAGTTACAATGGGATGAACCTTGATACCGAATTCGGCGCCGATCTCCTTTATGGCAGTAGTTCCCGACTGCCCTCTCTCCATTCGGTCAACCGAGATAATCATATGCTCCACCCTGACATCGGCAGCAGCCTTAAGCTGAGGCAAGGTCTCGCGGACAGCAGTACCTGCGGTAATAACGTCCTCGATAATAACAACTCGGTCTCCGTCATTGAGCTTTGCGCCAACCATGCTGCCGCCTTCACCGTGATCCTTGGCTTCCTTGCGGTTGAAGCAATAGGGCTTATCTATGCCGTACTCTGTAAAGAGGGAACAGGCAGTAACAGTTGCCAGAGGGATGCCTTTGTAAGCGGGACCGAAAAGGACGTCAAAGTCCTCCCCTACCGCATTTTTCAGACACTCTGCGTAGTATTTGCCCAGTTTTGCCATTTGTGCGCCGGTTTTGTAGTTGCCGGTATTTACAAAATAGGGGGATTTTCTGCCGCTCTTTGTTGTAAAATCTCCGAAGCGGAGCACGCCGCTCCTTACCATGAATTCAATAAAGTCCGTTTTGTAGCTCATTTTTATATCTCCTAATATATTTTTTATACTGTTATGTTGATTCGGCAAATCGGGCTTTTAACCGCGTTTAAGCGATTAAATGTCTGCATATAGCAATAAATATCCAATTGATAGTATACCATTTTTTTCGCGCTTTGTAAAGAGAAATTTTCAATAATGTCTGTACAAATCCTGTGTTTTGTGTTAAAATTGATACAAGGACACCCGAAAGGAAAGTTTTTATGGCAGAATTCAAAACAAACGTGTACCGTATATTCGATAAGGAAAGGCTTCCGTATACCCCCCACACATATGCTCACAAAGATGAGGCGGTTGACGGTATGACTTTATCTGAAATGCTGGGTATTGCGCCCGAGCGAATATACAAGACCCTTGTTACAAAGGGAAATGATCGCAATTATTATGTTTTCGATGTGCCCGTCAACCGAGAACTGGATTTAAAGAAAGCCGCAAGAGCGGTTGGTGTAAAATCTGTTGAGATGATAAAGGTAGCGGATATAAACAAGGTCACAGGCTATGTGCGTGGCGGATGCTCTCCCGTGGGGATGAAGAAGAAGTACTGTACGGTGTTTGATGCTACAGCGGAGAAGCTTGAAACTATGCTCGTAAGTGCGGGCAGAATTGGATGGCAGATAGAGGCAAGGCCTACTGATCTCGCGAAGATTTCGGGCGCGACATTCGCGGACATTTTGCTTGCGGCAAACTGATTTTCAGTGATAATTGCATAAAATACTAAAAATCAGCAAAAAAATTTCGTAAGCTCTTGCATTTTCGAAAAATGTATGTTATACTTATGTAAATGCGATGATGGAGTTTGCCGCCGTCCTAAAGGGTACACAGAGATGACCGCCTTGCGAAAGCACGGCTGTGAGCGGTCTTTCCCGAGGCGTTTTGGTGTTTCGCTCCGTAGCAGTGGCGGTGAAGGCTCGCTTGTAGCCGTTAACGCTTGACTCCCGTTAAAGAGTCGCCGAGTGTATTGCTTGGTTACAGGCAATAAAATAAGGTGGTACCGCGGAAACGCATATGTAAATATGCCGCTTCGTCCTTGATTTTTTAAGGGCGGGCGGCTTTTTTGTCGCGTACGGCCCAAAAATAAAATTTTTGAAAGGATACCCACAAAATGAAAGAGAAACTTGAACAGATACGGCAAGTTGCAGTGGCAGAGCTTTCTGCCGAAAATGCTGACCTTGAGGCACTTCGTATACGCTTCCTTGGTAAAAAAGGCGAGCTTACTGCCGTACTGCGCGGCATGGGTCAGCTCAGCGCAGAAGAACGTCCGGTTATCGGCGCGCTGGCAAATGAAGTGCGTGAGTACATCGAAAACGCCATTGCAGAAAAGGCAGAGGCGCAGAAAAAGTCGGCTCTCGCCGAGAAACTTAAAAATGAACGGCTTGACGTTACCATGCCTGGCAAAGCACCGAGGCTTGGTAAACGCCATCCTCTCGCGCAGGTACAGAAGGATATGGAGGACATCTTCATTGGAATGGGCTTCTCCATTGTTGACGGCCCAGAGGTTGAGTACGACTACTACAACTTCCAGGCTCTTAATATCCCCGAAAATCACCCTGCAAGAGATACTCAGGATACTTTCTATATAACAGATAACATTCTTCTCCGTTCCCAGACCTCGCCCGTACAAGTCCGTACAATGGAGAAGCAAAGACCGCCAATAAGAATAATCTCCCCCGGACGTGTTTACCGCTCCGATGCTGTTGACGCCTCCCACTCCCCTCTGTTTCATCAGCTTGAGGGTCTCGTAGTAGATAAGGGCATCACCATGGGCGACTTGAAGGGTACACTCGAAACTTTTGCAAAGACCATGTTTGGTGAGCAGACGCAGATTCGCTTCCGCCCTCACCACTTCCCCTTTACCGAGCCTTCGGCAGAGGTAGATGTTTCCTGCTTCGTTTGCGGCGGAAAAGGCTGTAAGCTTTGCAAGGGAGAGGGTTGGATAGAAATTCTCGGCGCAGGAATGGTACATCCCAACGTGCTCCGCGGCTGCAACATCGACCCCGATGAGTACAGCGGTTTTGCATTCGGTATGGGTGTTGAGCGTATTACAATGATAAAATACGGAATCGATGATATGCGCTACCTCTACGACAACGATGTGCGTTTCCTCGACCAGTTCTAAGATACCATTCACTATAACGAGATAAGGAGATATAAAATGAATTTATCACTTAATTGGGCCAAGGATTTCGTGAACCTCGACGGAATCTCCCCTAAGGAATACTGCGACCGACTGACCGCCACCGGTTCAAAGGTTGAAGGCTATGAGATTCTGGGTGAGGACATAGAAAACGTGGTTGCAGGCAAGGTAATTTCCCTAGAGCGCCACCCCGATTCCGACCACCTTTGGATTTGCCAGATAGATATTGGCGAAGACGCTCCCGTACAGATAGTTACCGGCGCGCAGAATGTGTTTGCAGGTGCTATGGTTCCCGTTGCAAAAGCGCCCTCAAAGCTCCCCGGCGGAATAAACATAAAAGCAGGCAAGCTTCGCGGTGTGCCCTCCAACGGTATGCTCTGCTCCATTGCCGAGCTTAATCTCACTACCCACGATATGCCCGGTGCTATTGAGGACGGCATATTCATCATGGACGGCATCGACTGTAAGCCCGGAGACGACATTCACGATGTTCTCGGCCTTTCCGACACCGTAGTTGAGTTTGAAATAACCTCAAACCGCCCCGACTGTCTCTCCGTTCTGGGACTTGCCCGTGAAACCGCAGTTTCTTTTGACCGCGAATTTAAACCCACCACACCTTCGGTTACTTTTGCGGAGGACGGCGACAAAATTGATAAGTACCTTTCCGTCGATGTTAAAAACGCAGAGCTTTGTCCCCGTTACACCGCTCGAGTTGTTAAGAATGTAAAGATAGAGCCCTCTCCCCTCTGGCTTCGTATGAGACTCCGTGCTTCCGGTGTACGCCCCATCAACAACATTGTTGACATCACAAACTACGTTATGCTCGAATACGGTCAGCCCATGCACGCTTTTGATTACTCCTGCCTTGATGGTTCAAAGATAATCGTAAGAAATGCGGCAGAGGGCGAGATTTTCAAGTCTCTCGACGATATTGACCACAGCCTTAACTCATCAAACCTTGTTATCGCTGACGAAAAGAAAGCGGTTGCACTTGCAGGTGTTATGGGCGGCG
>JAZNFI010000135.1:0-3683 GCA_045589075.1 Candidatus Flemingiibacterium sp. | reverse complement strand
TATAACCTTCTTGAACAGTTCCTTGATGCAGATATGATAAAGGAAACCAAAGCGGAAGGCAGACGCAGATGTTATATCCTCACCGACAAAGGACGAGAGCTGCTTGATAACGAGTACAAACGATTGAATAGTCTTGTTTCTGACTATCAGCGCCTTATGGGAAAGGAGGACCCCCAATGAAAGATACTCTAAAGAAAGTTGAATTTTTCACCTTTTACGACAAGACAGGGATTGAGGCGCATCTTGAAAAGATGGCTGCGGAAGGATGGCTTCTTGAAAAGATGTCCGCTTTCCGTTGGACTTACCACCGCATAGAGCCGAAGAAGATACACTTCTCGGTATCCTACTATGCCACTATAACCGATTTTGAACCCGAACCTACCGAACAGCAACAGGCGTTTAACGAGTTCTGTGAGCATTCGGGATGGAAACTCGCTACGCAGACGGTACAGATGCAGGTGTTCTACAACGAGAATGATGATCCCGTGCCGATTGAAACCGATCCTGCACTTGAAGTTGAAAATATTCATCGTTCCGTCAAGAAAACCGTACTTGTAACCTTTTTCTTGATGATGTTTTGTGGATTTATACTCGGCGCGAGCTTTATCAGCACCCTACTTGGGGACCCGATCCATTTATTGTCAAGCCCGATCAAACTCTTCACGGGGGCGTGGTGCATCGTAGCCTTCGCTTATTCCCTGCCCGAGCTGATCACCTATTTTGTATGGCGCAAAAAAGCAAAGACTATGGCAGAACAAGGTGTGTTCCTTGAAACGCGCGGACACAGAAAGCTCGGCTTTGCAATCGTTGTATTTATGCTTGTGTCGGTCGTTCTATATCTGATCTCCCTTGCCAATACGGGCTTGCAGTTCTACATGACCGCATACGTGTTGATATTCCTTGCAGGTTTCCCTTTGGTAAACGGTGTAAAATCATTCCTCAAAAAGAAGAAGGTTAAGGCAGGTACGAACAAGGCATTGACCTTTGTAGCGAGCTTCACACTTGCCTTTGTACTCGTAGGTGCGGTGACCTTCGTGACGATTCTGGGACTTGCGAGCGGCGTGTTTGAAAACGCTCCAAATGAGCTTCCCTTCACCATTGGAGAACTGCTTAATGTTGATGATAGCACGTATCTTAGGTCCCATAGCAACGATGAATCTATCCTGCTCGGTCAATACCGTTCCTCACAGCACCCGAACACTTACGATCATTCTCCCACGATGCAATACACCATCACCGAAGTGAAGATGCCCTTCCTATACGATTTCGTGGTGGATCAGCTTTATCATCAGTACGACGAGTGGCGCGGATACGATTCCACATACGAGTATGTCGAAACCGATGCAACAGTTTGGGGAGCAAACAAGGCTTGGGAACTCTACCGAAACGGAGAATCGGGTAATGCCTTCCTCATCTGCTACGATAAGTATATCCTTGAAATATCTGTCGATTGGGAGCTTACCGCCGAGCAGAAGCAACTCATCAGAACTAAGATTTGTGAAGAATAGCGAGGTGACCCACCATGAAGATAACAAGATTTTATAACCCCGAAATACCATACAGCCTTCACGATATGAACGTGATTGAATTTGAAATAAATGGTGACAACCTCATAATGCGGACTCAATCGGGCATCGTGAGAACCGCGCCGAATTGGGATCAAGTGGACGGATACCTCGAATTTCTCGATGTGAATTGGAAATATTGCTATGCTACATTTTGCGAGGAATATTACGGTAATCTCGGCACTTATGAGGGTAAGATCTTCAAGAAAATGTATCTCAAAGATTTTATTGCCGAGTTTCAAAATGCAGGCTTCTCCATCACGGACGAATATTACGGTCAAGACCGAGCTCTCTATACGGGATATTTCCACAAGGGTAGTACTATGGGCGAGTGTACCATCGAGATATATCACAACAACATCTTGTTCTGCGAGCAGACCGACGACACCCGTGAAATGAAAGAGATCATATTGAGTGCAGACGGAGATTTGTCACTCTATTTGGTGCCTGCCGATGTTGCTGACAATCTTGCCGCCGTTGCAAATGAATTTGCGTTTAACTACGTATGGCACGGCGAGAAAAGCGGTAAGTTCTTGAAGCTCTGCGGAGAACAGTACGGCGCGGTGTTTGATGAAACGGATTTTATCGAATATCTGAACACGGTACTCTATCCCGATAAGCCATCTAAAAAGCTCAAAACTCTGTGCAGTTTCGATGATGAGGTGCCGAAAGGATATAAACGAGCACCGCGCTATAATTTCTAATATAATTCTACTATAAATAACCCCGCGATTCAACGAGCTCGCTCTTATGATTTGCGGGGTTTTCAATTATGATTTTGGATTATTAAGAGCAACTGCAAGAAAACGCGAGAGGGAAGCACTCCCCGGGCTAAAAATCAAAAAATCAATAAGAAAACGGAATGGTTAATAAAAAACGAAATGCCTAACAAAAAAACGGAATGATGCACAAAAATGAAATAACCGCCCGGAGACACACACTCGGACGGCTCTTTTATCGTTTGTGAGAGGGAAACAGGTCAAAAATGAGCGAAAAACGCCTGAAAATGCCTGAAAACCCTCAAAAATGCAAAAAAATCAGCACGACAATTCTATCAAAATCATCGTGCTGATTTGATCTGAGTGGAACATTGCGTTAAGCTCGGCGTGTACGCCTGCCGAGTAGCAAACAAGACTTCTCGCTCGGGAGAGCGAGGGCGCAGGCGACAGAACTTGCGTTGCCCTCTACCGTCGCATAGTCGTTGCGCGTCGGTCGACCGGCTCCCTCCTTCAACCCTTGCTTTAGGCGGTTTCGCTGCGATAAAAACAGTTATCAACTGTTTTTACCTTGCTACCCTACCACCCCAAGAGCGATTTTTATGTTTTTTTAGTGCTAAATAGTGTTTTTTAGTGCTATTCTGTCAACTAAACCGTACATTTTCGCGCTCTCGTGTACTACTGTTTCCATGTAGTCCGCTTTTCGGAGTGGTCAAACATGTGGTCAAAAAACAAGCCTTGCGTATCTGTTTTTAAAGATATACAGTGCTTGTTTTTTTGTTTACCGCACCCCAAAATTTGGGGCGCAATAAACAAAGAAAAGGCGGTTAATAAATATCAAAATATTCCCGAAGAAATTTATCGTACTGCCACGACGGTCCATCGTATAGAACTTGGAGCAGAGCAGATTCGAGGTCGCTCTTTTTCATTTTATGAATGAGAGAAGGGAGCTTGTCGGCAATCTCGGCTTGCCGTTTTTCTTCCTCGGCCTCGTATTCCATTGCCTCGCGATATAGGCGTTCCGCTTCCTCGGGGTGAACCTTAAAATACGTGGCAACAATATGCTTACAAATAATTCTTTTTCCGGCGGCATGAGGACAGTTACATTTTGATCTTCTCGGATGTGGAATATCAACAAGAACGTGATAAATCTCATTGCCGCTTCCCGAAACATCGGCTTCGTATATACTGGCACCAACAGGTATGAGCTTCGATACCTTGTTTTCTTTGTGATAGTCATATCCGCGCCAAAGTGAATTGCCGCTTGCACATTCTAATAATCCCATAAGTTGTCCTCCTATCAAAGGTTATCTGCGCGCTTTTCGCTCTCTCTGAACGCTGGGCGCATATTTTCAATTTCGCCGCGACCAAGACCGCATTTAGCTGCAACCGATTCCCAATT
>JAZNFI010000134.1:0-2529 GCA_045589075.1 Candidatus Flemingiibacterium sp. | reverse complement strand
TCCCCTTCCCCTATTGCTATAACTTTATCTTTAATACTTCCTTTGCAATCTGATAACTATAATAACATATATCGTAATCTGATGCAATTTGGGCAAAAAGCCCCGTGCCTTAAGGAAAATTTGATTTTCGCCACTATATTTTCGACATTCAATTTTGAGACGCTATTTGCAGATTTTGAAACGCTATATAATTCGATTTCTTCGACGATTTCAGGTGATTTAAGTTTGATGCATAGTATCCCAAAATAAAAACGCCACAGACATTCGTTTTGAATATCTGCGGCTTCATATAAAAGAACCATGCACTTTTTCTGTACATGGTTCTTCTATTCTATTCAGCATTTTGGTGTAGTAACCGCGTAGCTGAATTTTCCAACATCATGCATCTCCGTGAATTGTGCACATCTATGTGCATTTTGGCGTAGTTGTGGTGTAGTGGTGTAGTAACCGTCCCACACAACTCGTTATATCTCTTTATTTCTCGCTTTTTCTCACGTTTTCACGTGCTTCTTAGTCAATACTCTTCATTGTGGGGAATAAGAGAACATCCCTTATAGCAGCAGAGTCGCCAAACAGCATACAAAGTCTGTCGATACCGTAACCGATACCGCCTGTGGGGGGCATACCGATTTCGAGAGCATTTAAGAAGTCCTCGTCGGTGTGGTTCGCTTCCTCATCACCCTTTGCGAACATCTCCTCCTGAGCCGCAAAACGCTCGCGCTGGTCGATGGGGTCATTAAGTTCGGAGTAAGCATTGCACATTTCCCAACCGTTCATGAACATTTCAAAACGCTCAACGTATTCGGGATCGTCGGGCTTCTTCTTGGTAAGAGGCGAGATTTCAACGGGGTGGTCCATAACGAAGGTGGGCTGAATGAGATGCTCCTCAACAAAGTCCTCGAAGAACAGATTGAGAATGTCGCCCTTGGTGTGACGGTCCTCATAGTGAACACCCTTTTCGTCAGCCACCTTGCGAGCTTCCTCAAGAGTGTGAATCTCCTTGAAATCTACACCCGAATACTTCTTGACAGCATCAACCATTGTGATGCGCTCGAAGGGCTTGCCGAGGTCCATGGTAACGCCGTTATAAACGATAGTGGTAGTACCGAGAACTTCCTTTGCAACATGACGGAACATATTCTCGGTGAGATCCATCATACCGTGATAATCGGTGTACGCTTGATAAAGCTCCATGAGAGTGAATTCAGGGTTGTGACGGGTGTCAAGACCTTCGTTTCTGAAAACGCGTCCAATTTCGTATACTCTTTCAAGTCCACCGACTATCAGACGCTTTAAGTAAAGTTCAAGTGATATGCGAAGCTTGAAATCCTCGTCAAGAGCGTTAAAGTGAGTTTCAAAGGGTCTTGCTGCCGCGCCGCCTGCATTAGAAACCAGCATGGGAGTCTCAACCTCCATAAATCCCTGGGTATCAAGATAACGGCGAATAGAGCTTATAATCTTGGAACGCTTGACAAAGGTGTCACGGGATTCGGGGTTAGTAATAAGGTCAACGTAACGCTGGCGGTAACGCATATCGGTGTTGGTAAGACCGTGATACTTTTCCGGAAGTATTTGCAGACTCTTTGAAAGCAGCGTAACCTTCTGTGCGTGGACTGACTTCTCACCCGTTTTGGTGGTGAACACCTCTCCCACGATGCCTATAATATCACCAATATCAAGCTTCTTGAAGCCTTTGTATTCCTCCTCGCCGATGTCATCGCGAGCTACATAGCACTGAATATTGCCTTTAAGGTCAAGGATATTACAGAACGACGCTTTACCCATTACTCTTTTGGACATCATACGTCCCGCAATGCTGACTGTCTTTCCCTCAAGCGCATCGTAATTTTCCTTTATATCGGAAGTGTGATGTGTAACATCATATTTTGTAATGGTAAAAGGATCATTTCCCTCTGCCTGAAGTGCGGCAAGCTTATCCCGACGCACCTGACGAAGCTGATTAAGCTCCTTTTCATTCATTTCGGGAGCTTCTGACTGTACGTTGTTTTGTTGGTTCTCTGCCATTTTTATGTTGTCCTTTCTATTGGGTATAAAAGCGTATCCTTATGGTCTATTTTCTATATATGTCAATTATTTTGAGTTTAACAACACCGGAAGGGGTCTCAACCTCTGCAGTTGCACCTGCTTTCTTTCCGATGAGTGCCATACCGATGGGAGATTGGTCAGAAATATTATTTTTAAGAGGATCAACCTCGTTAGTACCAACGATGTTGTACTCAATCTCCTCATCAAATTCCTCATCATATACCTTTACAGTCATACCCAGGTTTGCTACGCCCGCATTAAGGTCTTCTTCATTGACAACAACAACATTTTTAAGAAGCTGTTCAAGCTCATGAATACGGGATTCAACCTTAGCCTGCTCGTTTTTGGCTTCGTCGTACTCACTGTTTTCGGAAAGGTCACCGAATGAACGCGCAACGGCAATCTGCTCTTTTACTTCCACACGTCTGACATTTTTTAAATGTTCCAGCTCTTCGGTCATGATTTTGAGACCCTCCGGGGTCA
>JAZNFI010000133.1:0-2715 GCA_045589075.1 Candidatus Flemingiibacterium sp. | reverse complement strand
CTCTGTGCTCTCGGTTATGCAGGTATTGATATAGATACGGACAAAATTGACGTTAAGTTTATAAGCCGTGCAGGTGAGATACCCGTGTGCAAAAACGGCAGAGGCGTTGAGTTCTCCGAGGAGCTTGCAAAAACTATTCTTCTTCGACGCCACATTACCATTGATGTTAATATGAACTGCGGCGAATGCGAGGCTACCGCATACGGATGTGACCTTTCTTACGAATATGTAAGAATCAACGGCGATTATCGCTCATAATCGGAGGTATCGAAAATGTTTCTTTCAAATATGGACAAGGCAACGGTGCTTACCCAGGCACTTCCTTATATTCAGAAATACGCAGGCAAGACCGTCGTTGTAAAATACGGCGGCAACGCAATGATAAACGAGGGACTTAAAAACGCGGTTATCTCCGACCTTGTACTTCTTACCTTGGTTGGCATCAACGTAGTTCTCGTTCACGGCGGAGGCCCTGAAATTTCCGAGATGCTTAAGCGTGTGGGCAAGGAGTCAAAGTTCATAAACGGACTTCGCTATACCGACGATGAGACTATCGAAATCGTTCAGATGGTGCTTGCGGGCAAGACTAACAAGGACCTGGTTAATAAAATCGAGCACATCGGCGGCAAGGCTGTTGGGCTTTGCGGCATCGATGGCGGCATGATAAAGGCTCACAAGCTTGAGGGCGAGGACGACTACGGCAACGTAGGCGAGATTTACGAGGTTGACACCTCTATTATTAAGGACAACATCGAAAAGGGCTACATACCCGTTGTTTCCACCGTCGCGCTCGGTGACGACGATTCCCCCGTTTACAACATAAACGCGGACACGGCAGCTTGCAAGATTGCTGTTGCGCTGGGTGCTTCCAACCTTCTTCTCCTTACGGATATACGCGGACTTATGCGTGACGTTAAGGACGAGGACACGCTGATTCCCGAGGTAAGACTTGACGAGGTTCAGGGACTTATTGACGAGGGAGTTATCAGCGGCGGTATGATTCCCAAGGTTGAGTGCTGTGTTGACGCCGTAAAGGGCGGCATTGAAAAGACTGTAATTCTTGATGGAAGAATTTCTCACTCTATCCTAATAGAAATGCTTTCCGACGAGGGTATCGGTACTCTCTTTAAGAAATAATGGTGACACATATGAATACAAAGGAAATAATTTCTCTTGACCGTGAAAATCTTATGCAGACCTACGGCAGGCTTGAAATTGCTCCCGTAGAGGGCAAAAACGCCACCATGCGTGATGCCGACGGCAAGACCTACATTGATTTTACAAGCGGAATCGGCGTAAATTGTCTCGGATTTGCTGACGAGGGCTGGGTATCTGCCGTTACGACACAGCTTAATAAGATTCAGCACTATTCCAACTACTTTTTCTGCGAATCCGCAGGAAAGCTTGCAAAAATGCTTACGGAACGCTCGGGTCTTCGCCGTGTGTTTTTCGGGAACTCGGGCGCGGAGGCAAACGAGGGTGCAATAAAGCTTGCAAGAAAGTATTCCTTCGACAAATACGGCGAGGGAAGAGCTACTATCATAACCCTTGAGCAGTCCTTCCACGGACGTACCGTTACCACCTTGGCGGCGACAGGTCAGGATGTTTTCCACCAGTATTTTTACCCCTTCACCGAGGGATTCAAGTACGTTCCCGCAGGGGATATTTCAGCCCTTGAAGCGGCGATGACAGAGGATGTTTGTGCGGTGTTTGCAGAGCCTATTCAGGGCGAGGGCGGCGTAAACGTGCTTGAAGCCGAGTACATTAAGGCTGTTCGCCAGCTTTGCGACAAGCGCGACGTGCTTCTCGTTTTCGATGAGGTACAGACGGGTATCGGAAGATGCGGCAAGCTGTTCGGTCACGAATATTTCGGCGTAAAGCCCGACATTTTAACCCTTGCAAAGGGACTTGGCGGCGGACTTCCAATCGGCGCATTCATCGCAGGCGAAAAGTGCGAAAACACTCTCACAGCTGGTATGCACGGAAGTACCTTTGGTGCAAATCCCGTAGTAACCGCAGGTGCAGTTGAGGTGATTTCCAGAGTTTCAGATGAGGCTTTTCTCGCTGAAGTCAACAAAAAGGGCGAGTATCTTATAGGCAAAGTACTTGAAAGTAAGCCTTCAAAGGTGAAATCGGTACGCGGCCGCGGACTTATGATAGGCTTCGTGGTTGAGGGAAATCCCAAGGATATTCTTCACATCTGTGCCGACAACGGCTTACTTGTATTAACGGCAGGAAAAGACGTCATAAGACTTCTTCCTCCGCTTACAATTACATATGATGAAATAGACAAGGGCGCGGCGATTTTAGCATCCGCTCTTGCGTGATAGAAAGGAATAAAGCAATGTACAACGATTTATTAAAGCTTTCCGACCTTACAAAAGAGGACATAACCGACATTTTAAACCTTGCAATGCAGCTTAAATACGAGCAAAAAAACGGAATCGCACATAAGCATCTCGCAGGTCAGACTCTCGGCATGATTTTCCAGAAGGCATCTACAAGAACCCGTGTTTCCTTTGAAACCGGTATGTATCAGCTTGGCGGTCAGGCTCTGTTTCTCTCCTCGCGCGATTTGCAGATTGGCAGAGGCCAGCCAATTGAGGATACCCCTCGTGTACTGTCCCGTTACCTTGACGGCATTATGATTCGTACCTTTGAACAGAAAGAGGTTGAGGATCTCGCGGCATATGCAGACATTCCGATTATCAACGG
>JAZNFI010000132.1:0-2309 GCA_045589075.1 Candidatus Flemingiibacterium sp. | reverse complement strand
ATATCCGACGCACAGCTATGATAATATGGGCAATCAAAACAATCAGAATTGCAGGCATCATATATTCTAAACAAAATTGTTTAGTGCGCAAACATCTGCAGCGAGTGGGGGGTAATAAAGACATCCCAGATTTCCTTTAATGTATAAAAAGGTCTTACCGACTTTTATCATCGGTAAGACCTTTTTTCTGTTTTGAGGTTTTTAATCACCATATAGCTGAACTCTTTTGATGGTAGCAACATACTAACCAAACATCTGAACATAAATGCGAGGCGGGCAACAATTTAGCCCAACCGCTTCTAAAATCACACACCTCAAACATAATAGACGCTCGAGAGCTGTATGCTGTTACGGAAATACTTTGCAGTGCAGGTCCGAAATCGTCAATTCATACCGCATTCCGGAACAAGACTGACCCTCAGCGAGTTTACGCGGTGACTCTCGGCTCCCGTTATCTCAACATCCAAATTTTCAAAAGAGAATCGGTCACCGGATTCCGGCATTCGGCCCAAAATTTGCGCCGCCCATCCGCTTATGGAATATATATCGGGCTCACTGCTTATGTCAAAAAACTCCGTAAAATCCTCATAGCTGACAGAGGCATCAACTAAATAAACGCCCTCTTTTACTTCCTTAAAAGCTTCAATGACCTCATCGTGCTCATCCCATATCTCTCCAACCAGTTCCTCGAGAATATCCTCCATGGTCACGATACCAAGGGTACCGCCGTATTCATCCAAAACAACGGCAATGTGGCTTTTGTTCTTCTGGAGGCTCTTTAATATCTCGCTTATTTTTCCTGATTTGGGGATAAACAGGGGCGGCGTCATTATTTCATTTATTTCTTTGGGATTTATACCCGTTCCGGTATAAAAATCCTTGTGGTTAATTATGCCGACTATATTGTCTATGGTACCGTCATATACCAGCAGACGGGTGAATTTGCTTGTTGTAAAAAGCTCAGCCAGTTCTTCATGAGTGGCAGTGAGGGGGACGGCTTCAAGGTCTACACGGTGGGTAAGTATGTCGATCGCACGCCGATCTGTGAACTCGATGGCATTTCTGAGAAGGTCGCGCTCTGTTTCGTTAATGCTGCCGTCGGCCTGAACCTCCTCCACGAACATCAGAAGTTCTTCCTGGCTCATGCGGGTGTCATTCTTAACTTTAATGATATGGCTGAGAAGATTCTTCCACTTGGAGAATAAATAGTTCAGAGGAGTGAATAGCCACATAAGGGCGTTAATTGTCGGTGCAGCAAACATTGAAAAACGCTCAGGGGAATCTTTGGCCAGACTTTTGGGGCTTATTTCGCCGAATATGAGCACAGCCACGGTTATGACTACAGTTGATATAGTAGCGCCAATATCTCCGTATATGTGGACAAATAAAACCGTGCCAATACTGGCAAGACCTATGTTCACAATATTGTTACCTATGAGCAGAGTGGAAATAAATTTGTCATACTTGCTCTCGAGCTTACAGACGAGCTCCGCCCGTTTATTTCCGCTTTCTGCCATTGTTCGCATTCTGGTCATGTTCATGGAAAGAAATGCTGTTTCAGTGGCCGAGAAAAAGGCAGAAAGCAACAGGAAAATCAGCATAATAATAACATAAGCTATGTTGTTCATTTATATAAATTGTCTCCATTATCGAATATCATTACGTCACATTCGGTCGCTATTCTAGAGAATTAGCCTCTTAAAGCGCGCAAAAGCACAGCCGCGTCCCAAATAACGCAGTTGTGCCCAATGTAGTGTACCGATAAAGCATTTTGTATGGCAATCATTCTGACTGTCGGGTTCCATTTTGGAATATCTACCTCCTTATTTAGTATACGGCGGGTCATTATATATGATTATCCATATAATGTCAAGAATGAAACGTTGCCGCAAATACAACTAGGACCGAAACGGCAGGTAAGAGACAAAAAAGCCTTAACACTTTCCCTGATGAAACTTTGCCATTTCATACTATACTCCGTGTGCGGCCTACAATGTTACATCAGAATTCAATGAAAGACTCGGAATTATGGTTTTTATACGCCAGGCAGTTATAGAAAAGGGTGAGGTGAACCAGAACACAGAAGCCGTAGCCACTTGTAGCCATTTTCAGTCAACAGCCTAAAATTTCCCGAAACGCTTCTTAAAGAACAAAAAGCGGTCATTCCCGTTATTCCTACATATTCCTCCATTTTGCCTTGTAGGACTATTTATTGGACAACCGAAACTGTCTGTACTGAAAATACGGCATTTCTTGCGGCTACGTTTTGGCTACAAAAATTTTGCGGATGTTGTGAATTTGCTGGATTA
>JAZNFI010000131.1:0-15012 GCA_045589075.1 Candidatus Flemingiibacterium sp. | reverse complement strand
TTTTCTTATGAACAAAAACAAAACTGACTCCGCTTAAAAACGGAGTCAGTTGGTTGCTAAGATTAAATTTCAACTATCTAAGGATGTCGTTTGTGTTGTGTGCACCATTGTCTTATTGCTTTCTCGTTAAGGATCGCAACTGCTGCAGGGGGAATACCCGTCGAGGATGAGCGCTTCTCGTTCGCCGCTAAAGGTCCGCTTGTTATTTTCCGACATATCGGCAACAAAACGGCAATTCGAACGGTGAAATTTGCGGCTGTTGGTATTTAAGACATAGGTTTGACCGGTGGCGGCTGTTGTTGCCGTCGTGGTCGTGGTTGTGGTTGTGGTTGTGGTACTCACCGTTGTGGTGGTTGCGATCGACGGCAGGTCGGCAGGTTGCTTGCCGGTATGATCGTTGGCGGGCGCGATGCCGAAGGTAAACACCGCCATCGCGATGGTCAGAATGATCTTCGCATTGCCCCGCACCACTTTTTCCACCAGCCGTTGCCAACGGCGGACGGGAATTAACAGTGC
Organism: Candidatus Flemingiibacterium sp.; assembly: GCA_045589075.1. GTDB lineage: Bacteria > Bacillota > Clostridia > Oscillospirales > CAG-272 > Flemingiibacterium. Next base: position 14,496 of record JAZNFI010000131.1, on the reverse strand, counting down.
GACGGTGATAAGGGCGGCAACCCCCGCCACGTGCGGCAAATAAAAGCCGGCGGCGAGCATGAATACCAGTACGAACAACCAATAAAAGATGTTTCTCAGCAGATCGGTGGAACGGTTCATTACCGATCGCCCTTTTTGCGTAAAACGACCAACAGAATGATCGCAACAGCTCCGGCAACCAGCAGGATACCCACGATCAGCAGGATCCACATAACGGCGCTGTTCGAGGAACCGCCGTCATCCTCCGCCTGCACTGCTTCGACTACCGCATAGGTGCTGAAATGGGAAAGCGTCGCGGTAACGGTACGGTTGTTGGTGTCAACGGTGCAGGACAGTTCCTCGGTGGAACCGTCGTCCGCGATATAGAAAACGACGGTATTTTCGGCATCAAATTCCGCAGGAATGTCGAAGGTGGCAAGGACGGTGCCGTTGGGCTGTACGGCCACATTATCGCTGGTGGCAGTGATCTCGTAAGCCACAAATTTCTTAGTGGTTTCTTTCAACGCGGTCTCCACATGGGCAACGACCTTCTCCTCGGTAACTGTTTCCACTTTCACGACGGTACCTTCGGGGAACACCTCTTGTGCCGCCTGCAGTATCGCGCCGTCGGTGGAAGCGATCGGCTTAATGACGGTGGCGGGACCGGTCGGAACGGTGGTGGTCGTGGTGGTGGTGTCGGTGGTCGTCGTCGCAACGGTGGTGGCGGTGGTGGTTGCAGTCGTTGCTACGGTGGTGGTCGTCGTTGCTACGGTGGTGGTCGCCTTGGTAGTAGTGGTGGGCACCATATCGGGGGTGATCAGGTCGCCCGTTTTGGCAAACTCGGTCTCGCTGCGTTCCCAACTATGGAACTTGACCGTTTTTCCCTTGATCGAGACAACCACCTTCAGATAGCCGTCGATGCTGTCGCAACAATCGACCTCGACCAATTCGTTGTTTTCGTTGTATTGTTCCGATTTGTGGTAGAAGTAGTCTTTCCCTTCCGCGTCGCCCGCTTTCGGCTCGTAACCGTGGTCAGCGCAAAAACTATACACGGTGAAGGTGCCGTTGTTGTTCTCAACGTACCCCTGAACGTCGGAATATGCCGAGTCGCCGTAGCCACCCATAAAAGGAATGATATACGCGTTGGTGGCGGCATCGTAACTGGGCAGTTCCTGACCCGTTTGGGTCTGGGCGTCGTAGGCATAATAGGTGTAGGTGCGAAGCTTATTTTGATCCACGGCGGAAAACCGACTTTGTGCCGCGCTCTCAAGTACAGAAGCGGGGACTTGGAACAGCGAATAGAATTTCTCACCGCCGGGCGAAACTTCCGGTTCGCCGTAACCGTATTGCTCGATCTTGTCAATGGCGTAATAGGCTCTCTCCATAACGATATCCAAGGGGAACATCTCTCCCTCGGCAACGGACTTTTGTGATTGCATTCTCAGGTAGATGGAACCGATCGCGTTGTCAAAATCCGTGGTGTGGTTGACGCTGATAGCGCTGACGTTTACCGCCAACGACCCGACCAGCAGGACCAGACACAGCAGTATGGACGTAAGCTTTCTCATAATGATAACCCCTCTCAATATAAAAAAGATGTGCTACCAATAATGATAGCACATCTTTTTGTATTTTGCAACGGTTACTCGATCTCAACGGCGGCTACAGAGAACAAACCGATACCCAAATAGAAAAGCAACGAGCAGAGATAGCCGATCAGTGCCGCAGGGTCGGTCCGGAACGCCTGTTCAAATCCACCTGCTTCAACAAACGCGAGTACCAAGTACCCCGCACCTGCCAACACGTATAACAGTGAACCGATACACAAAACGGGCGCGCGTTTCGGGAAAGAAAAACTGCCGAAAAAGCATACCGCCGTGGCCAAAACGGTCGCTCCGTTCAGTGCCATACCGACGACGGCGTAGGGAACGTCCAACAGTTGACGGAGATTGACCGCAGTGAGTATCAGTGCAAGCGTGTTCGTCAGAAGCGGGACGGCAAACGAATAGGGGAGAAGCACCCGCTTGGCGGAAGACGCTCGATATCCCATCAGCAGATGAAACAGCGCCGCCGCAGGAGCGGACAGCAACAACAACCCGATCAGCAGATTACCGCCCAAAAACAGCGAACATGTCAGATACAGAACATACACACCCACCAACACGGTTGCCACGCGGTCTTTTATACGCATACGAATACCTCCCGAACGTCGATCATATTCAGTATAGCATACTTTTGTGGTAATGCAAGAAAAAGTAGCGGTTAACGACATCATAATTTCATATGCTAACGGCCCCTATTTATCGAATTCGTTTTTACGCGGGATAAACCGATATCCAAAAACACCCCCGCAGCGGCTGGTCGTCAACGCGCTGCGGGGGTGTTTTCATTTATCGAAAGATACGGGTTTCGTTTCACCTGTGGCAAAAGCATTAGGACCGGGGTCTGACATAGAGAAATACATTTTTGCCGCCTGCGTTGTGCCGAAATCTCTGTTAGAACCCGAGTTTTGCACCTTGTTAAAGGCGTCGCGGAACATTTGATTGTGCGCTTCCTCGCGGTTTAGCAGAAAATCAATGGTTTCGCGCACCTTTTTGTCGTCAATCTGGCGATAAAGATATTCGTATACCACCTTTGCGCGCTGTTCGGACGCAATGTTGCTCAGAAGGTCCGCGCACAGATCTCCGGTAACCGTAACGTAATCGGCAGTCCAAGAGTAACCCGACGCGTTAATAAGTCCGGGATTAAGACCAAGAATAACATGGGATTGAATTTCACCCGAGGGGACTTTTGAGGCGTCAACGTCGTGTCCGTTCAACAGATTGATGGTCTGCGCCACCATTTCCATGTGCCCGAGTTCCTCGGCGGCAATATCAAGGAACAGATCCTTGATTTCAGGATCTTTAATTCTGAAACTTTGCGACATATATTGCATAGCCGCTTTCAGTTCGCCGTTACCGCCGCCGAGCTGTTCCTGTAAAAGCGCCGCATACTGCGGATTTGGTTTTTCCACTGCCACGGGGTGAAAAAGCATTTTTTCGTGTTTGAACATGGAATTACCTCCTTGTTTTATTATCTGTGTCAGTTTCCGCCGGGACCGTCTCGGCGTTCACGGGTGTCGGAAATCTCGATCTTGCCCTTGATATCTCCGGGTTTGATAAGAGGCTTGGAATATTCGGGTTCTTGATCTTTTTTATTATTCTTTTCAGACATATTCATGGCTCCTTTCACCATTCAGTGTTTGCCGTTCCGATCAATTTATGCAAGTCGTTGGTTGGGGGAAGACAACGGTAATCGCGGCAAACGTAATAGGTGGTCTTGCCGTTTTTGAGGGGATATTCGTCGGTGGGTTGTTCCAAAAGAACAACCGTCGCATCACACGGAAAAGAGAGTGCCAATTCGCTTTTTTCTGTATGCTCATCGACCACGACCGTGATCTTCATCGGCGGGTCTCTTTGCTCCAAAAGTGCTTTCAAAAACAGGGCATGTCCCGTTGGATACTGTGATGCAGTTTGCATAAGAAAATCAACTTGCCGTTGCGCGGCAGTTTTATACGTTTCTTCATCGGTGAGGAAAGACAGGCGAATAAGATTATGACACATCAGCGAATTTCCGCTTGGTATAGCACCGTCGTAGGTTTCTTTCGGCCGCAATATCAGTTCTTCGTGCTCGTTGCCGTATAGATAAAATCCGCCCATACTATCGCAGAAATCCGATAACACGGTATCGCACAAATCTCTGGCGCGTTCCCGATATTGGCAATCTAACGTAGCGCGATACAGAGATAACTGTGAAAATATATATGAGGCATAATCGTCCAAAAACCCTTTTACACCGTGCTTTCCTAAATGGAAACTCACGTAGAGCGTTTCGCCGTCGCACAGATATTTCTGTATAAAGTCGTCCGCGTTTTTGGCGGCGGTCAGGTATTTTTTGTTTTTGCTAATGAGATACAGTTCGCACATAGCGGCAATCATCAAACTGTTCCACGACGTTAAGATTTTCTCGTCGCGGTGGAGAGAATATCGCTGTTTACGGTAGTTGTCAAGCGCCGAGAGAAACGGTTCAAAGGATGTATCCGATGGGTTGCTTTTCAGCAGATTGGGGATGCTTTTCCCTTCAAAATTCCCCGTCTTCGTAATGTCAAAATGTCGGTTGAACCGTTCGCCTTTTTCGCTGCCCAATATCTGTGTAACTTCACTTGGCGTGAATAGATAATACTTTCCTTCCTCACCGTCGCTGTCTGCATCCTGCGAACTGAAAAATCCACCCTCCGGTGCGGTCATTTCACGAAGAATATAACCTGCCGTTTTTTCGGCAATTTCAAGGTATATTTCCTTTTTTGTTACCGTATACGCCTTGCAATAGGCGAGGATCAGCAACGCATTGTCGTACAGCATTTTTTCAAAATGAGGAACCAAAAACGTATTGTCGGTGGAATAACGGCAAAAACCGAACCCGATATGATCGAACATGCCGCCGCGGTACATCTGCACAAGGGTGTGCTCCGCCATATTCAGACAGGATGCCGTTTTGTAACGTTCGTAGTAATCGAGTAAAAACAGCAGATTGTGCGGCGTCGGGAACTTCGGCGCCCTTCCGAAACCGCCGTGCATTTCGTCATATATGTGTTGATATTGCGATACCGCCAGTTGCGTCAGATCAACCTCAGGGACGGTTGTGGTAGTTTCTGTTTTGTTCAGGTGGTTTATGATTTCGTCGGATTGTTGCAACAATGTATCGCGGTCAGACTTCCATTTTTTGTGTATGGCAAGCAAAAGTTCGCGAAACCCGATCATACCGCCTCGCGAGGTTTTGGGGAAATAGGTTCCCGCGAAAAACGGCTTCCCGTCAGCGGTCATAAAGATGCTGGTGGGCCAACCTCCGCTTCCCGTAAAAGCTTGGCAGACAGCCATATAGACGCTGTCGATGTCGGGCCGTTCCTCTTTGTCTACTTTTATCGATATAAAATATTCGTTCAACAGCTCCGCAATTTCTTTATCCTCAAAGCTTTCGTGGGCAAGCACGTGGCACCAATGGCACGCACTGTATCCGATGCTTAAAAAGATGGGTTTGTCCTCCTCTGCCGCCCGCACAAACGCTTCGTTTCCCCAAGGGTACCAATCAACGGGATTGTCTTTGTGCTGAAGTAAGTATGGACTTGTTTCATTTGCCAATCGATTGCTCATAGTTAACCCCCCATTATCAGTTTTATTTTGAACGTCGCGCTGGTAATTTATGCGAAAATCGTGAGACGTTAATTTTCACATCGGCGAGAAGCACCGTCAAGCGCCATATAACAAAAAAGAGTAGGCCAACGCCAACTCACAACATCAAGGAAATGCTTATTTTACGGACAAAAAGAAATCGAGTGTCCATTTCCAGCATGCAAGTTGGTTATGAACACTCGATATGGTCGAAGTGCGGAGACTTGAACTCCGTGCCTCCTGGTCCCAAATGATAAAAAAGACCTGGTCTATAGACGTTTCCGGTTATTTCTAACCCTTTCCGCTAAAAACCGCATCCTCTTTGGCCCTTTTATATCCGTTAATTCCGTGTATTCCGGTTGCAGAAGTGGGATAATATGTGGTCAAAAAACAGCCTCGCAGTCGTTGGAGTTTCTCAACAGCTCGAGGTTGCTTTATTTATGGAAGTTTTCTATATCAAAAATTGATCCGCAGTAGACAAAGAAAAGTAAAAAATATGCTTCACAATTGCTTATTCAAAGAAAATATAGTATAATACAAGCAGCGATGGATTTCTTGGTTTTTATGTTTTGACAGGAGGTGAACACGATGTCGTCATACAGCGAACTGATAAAGAACTTTGAAAAGATACGAAATTATATGCGTGAATTCTATGTATATGGTTTCAAAAGCAGAGATGAATATAATAAGAAAAGTGCACGTTCCTATGATGACGAGCGCCGCAGAATGGAGAGCTGGCTCGGTGACTATATGAACTTTGTCCGCACTCCTGAAGGCAAGAATGTGTTCATTTCTATTGATAGTCGTGTATCGCAGCATAATCCTTTCTATAAAGCACTTAAAGCCAAGAGCTTTACCGATGGAGATATCACACTGCATTTTATTTTGTTTGATATACTCCATTCTTCTGAAGTGGTTTTGTCTTTGCCGGAAATTTTAGAGAAGATCGATCAGTATTTGGATACTTTCCAGAATCCAATGGTGTTTGACGAATCCACGGTCAGAAAGAAACTCAAGGAGTACATCTCCCAAGGTATCGTTCTAAGCCAAAAAGAAGGCAGAAAAATGCTGTATCGCAGAGCAGACGATACCTCGTTGCCCGATATAACCGATGTGCTTAACTTCTATTCTGAGATCGCTCCGTGTGGTGTTATTGGCTCCTTCTTGCTTGATAAACAAACGGAACAAGATGACAATTTCAGCTTCAAACATCACTACATAACCTCTGCGATGGACAGTGATGTCATGGCGATGCTCTTTAAGGCGATGCGCGAAAAAAGCATTATTACGGTGACGAATATGAGCCGTCGCGCCGATGAGCCCAGAGAAAACAGAATCATTCCTTTGCGTGTTTTCATAAGCACTCAAAATGGCAGGCAGCACCTTATTGCATATCAGCCGGATTTCAATGCAATTAAATCTTTTCGCATTGACTATCTTTCTGATATTAAAATTGAAGAGCCGACTCCGCGATTTGATGAACTCCGAGCAGAGCTTGATAAGATGCAATCGAAAATGTGGGGTGTTACTGCAAAGCGTGACAGATATGGAAATGAACATACCGAGCATGTTGAATTCACTGTTAAGGTTGGTGAAAATGAGGAGCATATTGCTCGTAGGCTCGAACGTGAAAAACGTATAGGATCCGTCGAGAAGATCGATGATTATACCTATCGTTTTTCTGCCGATGTCTATGATACAAGCGAAATGATTCCTTGGATAAGAACCTTTATTTGTAGGATTACAGAACTTCATTTTTCTAACAGAACTCTTGAAAACCAATTCAAGAGTGATATTGAAAAGATGTATCGTATGTATGGTATTGAGGAGGTGGACGTATGATATTCAACGAAATCTACTCTGCCTACTATAATGCAGTAGCAAAAATCATCGCAAGCATAATTAATGGTAATGCCGACGAGAAAACCATCAATAAAATAATCAGTGAAAATGCTTTTGGTGAAAGTATGCTAACTGTCCTGCCCTCGCTTAAAAGCGAAAAATGGCAACTTATCAAAGCTGATATGACTACACCGCTTCAGCGTATTCCCACAATGCCACTCACAACAATTCAAAAGCAATGGTTAAAGGCCATATCTCTTGACCCACGCATAAAACTATTTGGCATCGAATTTGATGGCCTTGATGATGTCGAACCATTATTCACGTCTGAAGATTATTACATCTATGACAAATATATGGATGGGGACCCATACGAAGACGAGGTGTATATCCAACGTTTTAGAACTATTTTATCCGCACTAAACGAGAAACAACCCCTCAAGATCCAAATGGTCAACCGTAAGGGTAATCTTGTTTCGATGTCAGTTATGCCACAACGTTTGGAATACTCAGAAAAGGATGATAAATTCAGGCTTATTAGTACAGGATGCCGTTATGGCGGAGTTGTTAATCTTGCGCGTATTACAACATGCGAAAAGTGTAACGCAACCGGATATGCAACTCACCACGTAGCCATAGAATCAAAAGAAGCGTTGATGCTACGTATTTTTAATGAACGTAATGCACTTGAAAGAACGTTGTTGCATTTTGCACATTTTGAAAAACGAGTGGAACGGATAGACGGAAAGAGATATTTAGTTCATATTAAATACAACAAATCCGACGAGACAGAAATGGTGATTCGCATCCTGAGTTTCGGTCCTATGGTTGAAGTGGTAGAGCCTCAAGAGTTTAAAAATTTAATAATTGCTCGTCTAAAAAGTCAAAAAAGCTGTGAGCTCAAATGAGTTCGCAGCTTTTTTTCCGTGTTACAAACAAAAAGAATTGGTAAAATATGCTTGCAAGGTTACTTCAAGCGTGTGTTTGAAATATCTTTCACTGCGGTGCATAAGGCAATGCCAAAGTGTATGTCAGAAGAATCTCTTGCTCCTTGGTAATCTGATGAGTCCCTAAAACTCAAAACAGATGGGGTTCAACTCCCCGTAGGACCTGTCGAGTCCATTTATCGCGGGTTCGAATCCCGCCGTATGCAATTATAGCATATCGCCAGTGGTTTGGTGACTGCCGGAAACGGCACAGATGACGGTGTGCGAAAGCACGCGAGAACGTTATTTAACAACCGCAATTGCTCGGCTGAGAAATGGAGTTTCCTTTTCCTCAGCAATGTGCTTCTTGCCTTGTTCGGAAATGGATACCGTGCATCAAACATATGAGCCAAAAGATTTCTTTCCGCTTATATGTGCGACCACTTAAAATTCTGACCGCAAGAGGTGCATGAGTGATTGCAAACGCAATTAAACCTTTAGGAGGGTATACATATTATGAAAAAAGTTATTATTAATGAAAATCAAAGAGGATTGCTGTTCAAAAACGGAAAGTATGTGAAAATGCTTGAAGCAGGCAAATACTTTTCTCATGGCGGAAAAGAAATCGAAGTTCTAAGCTTAGATCAGCCTATCGTTTCTGATAAATGTGCGTTGGATACTATCTTGAACGATAAAATGGTTGCTGGCAACGCATCGGTTATCGAGGTCGCTGATGAGGAATTGGCTCTTCATTTCGTGAACGGTAAGTTTGCTTCGGTTTTGCGTCATGGCAAATATGCGTTTTGGTCGCAAATTGATAAACACGAGTATAAGATCGTTGATATTTCTACCCCTGAAGTATCGGCGGATGTTCCGGAATATATCTTCACGAAAATTCCGGCTGTCTACTATACTAAGGTTGAAGTTTTGGAATATCAGAAAGCACGGCTTTACTTCAATCAAAAATTTATCAAGATTTTGGATGCAGGTACATATTATTTCTGGAAAAACGGCGTAAAAATTGATGTTGGATTTGTTGACACCCGGCTTACTCAAATGGATATTACCGGTCAGGAAATCTTGACTCAGGACAAAGTTTCTCTTCGCATTAATTTTGTTTGTAATTATCGTGTAACTGATTATGTGAAGATTCTGACTGAGATTGACGATTTTGCGGAGCAGATGCATGTAGCTGCACAGCTTGCACTTCGTGAGTATGTTGGTAAATATAAGCTTGATGAGATACTTGAGAATAAATCTCAAATGTCCGAGTTTGTGTTTGCGAAGCTGAAGGAGAAGGAAAAGGAACTTTTTGTTGAGATTACGGATGCCGGCGTAAAGGATATCATTCTTCCCGGCGAGATCCGTGAAATCATGAATACTGTTCTCGTAGCCGAAAAGCGTGCACAGGCAAATGTGATTACGCGCCGCGAGGAGGTTGCCTCTACCAGATCCTTGCTGAATACAGCAAAATTGATGGATGAAAACCAAACCCTTTATAAACTCAAAGAATTAGAATATGTTGAGCGCATTTGTGAAAATGTCGGTAATATCAATTTAAACGGAAATACCGATGTTCTCTCACAACTCACTGGGATTTTAAGGGGGAATACTTAATTTAGAAAGGAAATTATTATGATTGAGATAGTTGGCAAGTTTAACACTGCCATATGTTATACAAATGAGCTTGAGCCTACTGCTTATGCTCAAATAGAATCCGTATGTAATGAACAGGCTTTCGAAAAGTCTAAAATCAGAATTATGCCCGACGTTCACGCCGGCAAGGGCTGTACCATTGGTACTACAATGACCATCGTAGACAAGGTTGTACCTAACATGGTTGGCGTGGACATTGGTTGCGGTATGTACACCGTGAATTTGGGTAAGGTTGATATAGACTTAGCACAGTTTGATGAAGCGGCGCACTCCATTCCTTGCGGCAGAAACGTATGGGAGGGGAGACAAGGGCGTTTTGATTTAACCCGTCTCCGCTGCTATAGAAGCCTTAAGGACGCCAAAAGACTTGAAAGAAGCCTTGGTACCTTAGGTGGCGGAAATCACTTTATTGAGATTGATATGGACGAGGAAGGAAACAAGTATTTGATCATCCACTCCGGTAGCCGTAACCTTGGCACTCAGGTCGCCGAATTCTATCAAGGCATTGCTATTGACTTAAATCTCGGCAAAGAGGAGTATTTTAAGAAGCGTGATGAAATTATCCGTACATACAAGGAGCAAGGGCGCAGAAGCGAAATTCAATCCACCTTGAAGCAAATGGAGAAGGAATGGGAAGCCAAGGAACCTACCATCCCTCGTGAGCTCTGCTATCTCTATGGTGAGTTTATGGAAGATTACTTACACGATATCAATATCTGTCAGCAATTTGCAAAGCGTAACCGTGAAAAGATGGCAGAGATATTACTCGAAAAGACTGGTCTTGTAAGCATAGAGGCTTTCCAAACTATTCACAATTATATCGACGTGGACGAGAAGATTCTCAGAAAGGGATCTGTTTCGGCAAAGGACGGAGAAAAGCTTTTAATTCCCATCAATATGCGTGACGGAAGCCTTATCTGTATCGGAAAAGGTAACGCAGATTGGAACTATTCCGCGCCTCACGGAGCCGGACGTTTGATGTCCCGTTCGGCTGCATTTGAGAGACTGACAATGGAAGAGTATGAAAAGCAGATGGCGGGTATATACACTACTTGCGTAAATACCGCTACCCTTGACGAGTCTCCTATGGCATATAAGAATATGGACGAGATCGTTTCCAATATCGAGCCTACTGCGGAAATCGTTGCGCACATAAAGCCCATTTATAATTTTAAGGCGGCAGAGTAATTTGCCGCCTTTCCTTAAAGGAGATGATAGAGATGGAGGAATTGATAAAATCAAAACTTATCGAAATTGAAAAAAGAGAGAACATAAGAATTTTGCACTCAGTAGAATCGGGTAGTCGTGCTTGGGGTTTCGCTTCACCCGATAGCGACTATGATGTAAGATTTATCTATGTCAGACCAAAGGAGTTTTATCTTCGACTTGATAAGACACGCGATGTTATTGAATGGCAACTTGATGATACGCTCGATATTAATGGTTGGGACGTTTTAAAAGCATTGACTTTGTTACATAAATCAAATCCAACCTTGTTTGAGTGGAACTCCTCTCCCTTAGTTTATAAAACCACAAAAGAGTGGGAGTCCATAGCAACAATTATAAACAAATACTTTGCCCCAAAATCATGTTTATATCACTATCTTAGTATAGCAAAAAGCAACTATCGTGAATATCTTAAGGGCGAAACTGTGAGGCTTAAAAAGTATTTTTATGTGCTGAGGCCTTTGCTTGCATGTAAATGGATTTTAGCTGAGGGTACACCACCACCTATGCTGTTCAGCGAGCTTATGGACAAATATCTTGATGAGTCTATACGAGAAGATGTTTTAAAACTTTTAGTTTTAAAAATGAACAAGCCCGAAATCGCAGAAGGTAAACGCTTTGAAAAGATCAATGAATATCTTGATAGAAGTATTTTAGAAATCGAGGAGCAAATCAAAATCTTGCCTTCTTCTTACGAGAAAAGTTGGGATGAGTTGAATAAAGTGTTTTTATCTGTTTTAAAATAGTTCGCGAGCACACCTTGAAAATTCTGTCATAATACTGTGACAAAACACAATAAACAAATAAGTTCGAATAAAGAGGGAACAAGACGAAACCCTAATAGTTTCTGGCCATTTCTAATTATTTCTAACACTAATAATTCCGTCTGGTTGTTTCTGGTCCCAAAGAAGCCTAGAGTACCGCTTTCCGCTTATTTCTAGGCATTTCCGCCTCTTTCCGCTCGGAAACACATGCTTTCCGGCACTCTTGTCTCCACTGTTTCCGTGTACTCCGGTCGTGTAAATGGGATAAACTGTGGTCAAAAAGATACTCCCCCGAAGCGATGAAAAATCGTCTCGGGGGAGCTTTGCTTATGTCAAATCGTATGTGGTGTAACCGAAATCATTGATTTTGAATTGTAATGAATGAAATCGTCTTCGTGTATCATTTGGAGAAATAAACTCGATCAGTTTATTGTGTGGCAAAAACTTGATCATGATGGGCTTCGGGTTGGCATAGAACGTAAAACTCCAATCGGTTATCTCACGCTCTCCAACGCATTTTCCACTGCTTTGGGGATTGGCTTTTTTGAAGTTTTCGGCACAAACGGAGAAATCAATAAATATTCCGTTTTTTAAGGAAATACCTTTTCTCGTTATTTCGGCAATCTCATCTTCTGTAAAAGAATCATAATCAGCGAAATAGCTCTCAGGTAAATCGTTCATGCGCTGTAACCTCCCCTCAAAAATCCTTATAAATATTCTACCATAAATCTCTTGTAAATGCAATGAGTATGGGTGTTTTTTGTCGTCTGTATGGTAACTCTTGTTCCGCCAAAAGTCAAGGCCTTTCACGAAACAAATTTTGCACCGCAGTAGACAAAGAAAAAGGGATTTTCGTTCTCTTCTACCACCTTACAAAAGGAGAGAAAAGTGATTCGTTTTCATCCTCATCATCAGGCAATTGGTTGTACACATTATTGACCGATTCCAAGTATAAAACAAAAGAACGCTTGTTGATATCTTTGTTTCGATTTTTCAGTTTGATATATTCATCTTTAATCATATCCCAACCATTTGGGTAAGAAAGGATAATGTCAAGTTTTTCGTCTATGTTAGAACTTGAAATTCGCTGTTCAAAGGAATATCGGTTTTGTCTTTTCCAGTTTTTAAGATAGTAGTAACCGTTAAAATCCTCATCCTCTGAATAATAGATGATTGCAAAATCGCAACTGTGTGAAACCGATGAATTGTTTCGATCAACCACTTTAATTGTGATGGCAGAAGTTGAGTCTTGAGGGTTTGAATATTTTGTTCCTTTTAAAGCAAACTTCAGTGCTTCTGTGAATTGGTTTTTTATTACATTCGCTTTCCAGTGATAGCCTTCGCCTGGGTGCGGTAAGATAAAATTGTAGTCAAAGTCAAAGCCTTTATTACCGCCTTTTATGCGTGTAACTAAATGTCTGCTACCACTTCCAATCAGTTTGTGCTGAAATGTGAGATTGTATTTTTCTCTCATGTAGTGATGGACTTTTCGGATGATTTCCTCAAGTTCAAGCCGCACAGGTTGGTATTCTTTTTTTGTTACATATTCGTACATGATTTTCTCCTTTTTCTCCCCAACCCGTCCATTTAACATCGTTTGTTAAATCGTTATAGTATACTGCGAAAATTTTATTTGTCAAGAGATATTTTGATTATATCAGAAAATTGGCCGAATCTCAAGGCAAAACAAATTTTGCATCGCAGTAGACAAAGAAAAGGGCCGATGAAGAATCTTATGGTTCCTCATCGGTTTTTCATTTGACTCTCTGTTGAAAAATGGCAAATTTTGCAGTATAATGAAAGCACAGTTATTTGCTATCAAGCGGAGGGTAAACAAGTTTATGTTTTGGATCATGACAGCTGTCCTTTCCGCCGTCTTTGCGGGACTCACGTCGATCCTCGCCAAGTGCAGCATTAAAAAGACCGATTCCGATCTTGCAACGGCTTTGCGCACCATTGTCGTCCTTGTTTTTTCGTGGATCATGGTGTTTGTTGCGGGTTCCTTTGGAACGATAACCGACGTAAAACCGACGTCGCTTCTGTTCCTCATCCTTTCGGGTCTTGCCACGGGCGCGTCCTGGATCTGTTATTTCAAGGCGCTTTCCATAGGCGATATCAACAAGGTCGTTCCCATTGATAAATCGAGCACCATACTCACGGTTTTGCTCGCGATCGTCTGCTTTGGTGAAACATCAAACCTTGTGATAAAGCTGATCGCCACCGCAATTCTCGGTATCGGAATCTTTTTGATGGTGGAAAAGAAAAAGGCCGAGCAACAGGCACAGGGCCGTTCATGGATGATCTATGCTGTCCTCGCTGCCGTCTTTGCCGCACTCACCTCAATACTCGCCAAGGTGGGCATATCGGGGGTGGAATCGAATCTCGGAACAGCCATCCGCACCGCTGTCGTTCTCATAATGGCGTGGGTCATCGTCTTCGCAAAGGGAAAGCAAAAAGGACTCAAGACCATCGATAAAAAGGAGCTTTTGTTTATCTCCCTTTCGGGTATCGCAACAGGCGCATCGTGGCTTTGCTACTATCACGCCATCGCGCACGGCATGGTCAGCGTTGTCGTTCCCATCGACAAACTCAGCATCGTGGTGACCGTTGCGTTTTCTTATCTGGTGTTCCGCGAAAAGCTTTCAAAAAAAGCTTTTCTTGGGTTGCTCCTAATGATTGCGGGCACACTCCTTATGGCATTCTTTAAATAACATAGAAAAGCCGATGAGAAATCTTGCGATTTCCCATCTGCTTTTACGTTTACCTTACTACCGAAGAATGACTATAGATGTAGAACTCCTCCTGGCTCGGCATCCACTTCTTTTCCTTTGACGGAAATGTGGCGTCAAAGGCTTCGACAGCAGCGGTGTCTTCACAGCAGTCTGCGGCGGTGGA
>JAZNFI010000130.1:0-9583 GCA_045589075.1 Candidatus Flemingiibacterium sp. | reverse complement strand
AGAGTAATCCGATATATCGGTAAAAGTGTTCAACTCTTTTTTCCGTTGCCGACTAAAGTCGGCAACGGAAATTGTTATTTCCTGAAGGAGGGTAGCGTGAAAATAAATTTTCACGCGCGGTTTTTGTGGCTTTCGCTGTTAAGAACAGCGATTTTGCCCTGCAAAACCACCCACAAATTCCCGAAACAAGGAAACCTTTCGCAGGCGATGCGTTGCATCGCGGCGAAAGCTATGGTGATTAAAATGTCAAATAAGACTCCGAAAATTGAAGAAACATTTGCAGAATCGGTGGTTGATACGGCAGCCGTGGAAATCACTGAGGAGGAAATGGCAGCCAATGTTGACGCGGTTATGAAGAAGTTTGACCGCGAATCCAACACCCGTATATGGGAGGGTGTCCCCAGATGGGTCGTCACCTCTATACTTGCCGCATTCTCGCTATTTTGCATATATGTAACCCTGTTTGCTACATGGCTTGAAGAGGTGCGTCTTACCTCTTTCGTAGCACTTATCGTTATGATGGGATATATAATATTCCCTGCAAAAAAGGGTATACAGAAGGTCAACCGCATGCCGTGGTACGATATTCTTATTATGGTGCTTGGCACGGGTGCGTTCCTTTATTTTACCTTTAATGCTCACGATATTATAAAGGGCGGCGCAAGACTTGATACATATCAGATAATAATTGCCATTATCGGTATCGCCGCACTTGCGGAGCTGTGCAGACGATGCGTAGGCCTTCCCATCCTTATTGTTGCAGGAGCATTTATTGTCTACGCCCTTGTATGGGGACTTAAAAACCCTGCTTTTATGGGCAGACTTAACAAGCTCGTTTACGACCTTTTCTATACGAAGGAAGGTATTCTTTCGACTCCCATAAACGCCTGCTCGAAATTTATTGTGGTGTTTATTATCTTCGGTGCGTTCCTTGAGCGCACGGGAATCGCTGATTTCTTTATAAAGATAGCAAACGTTATCGTAGGAAGATTTTCAGGCGGACCTGCAAAGGTTGCGGTGGTTGCAAGTGCACTTGAGGGTATGGTTTCGGGTTCTTCCGTTGCAAATACCGTAGGAAGCGGCTCTATTACTATTCCCCTTATGAAAAAGACGGGTTACAAGCCAGAATTTGCGGCGGCGGCAGAAGCATCTGCTTCCACGGGCGGTCAGATAATGCCTCCTATTATGGGTGCTGCGGCCTTTCTTATGGCTGAAAACCTCAACATCGGATACGGCAGTATAATCGTCAAGGCTATACTTCCCGCCGTTCTCTATTTCGCGGGCGTTTTCATAGCGGTACATCTTGAAGCGAAGAAGTATAATCTTCGTGGACTTACAAAGGAAGAAATTCCTGCCTGGAAGCCGCTTATAAAGAAGATATATCTGCTTATCCCCATGGTTCTGCTTATATATCTCGTTGGTACGGGAACTCGTACCATTCAGACCTCGGCAACCCTTGCTATAATTGCGGCGGTTATCGTAAGCCTATTTAATAAAGAGAGCCGTATCACGCCAAAGCGCCTGCTTGAAGCTCTTGCGGCAGGTGCGCAGGGAACTATTTCCGTTGCGGTAGCCTGCGGTATCGCAGGTATCATCGCAGGTACCATTACCTCTACCGGTCTTGCTAATATACTTATTAACGGTATCGTAGCTCTTGCAGGTAATCAGGTAATAATTGCACTCGTGCTTACTATGCTTTGCTGCATCGTTCTGGGAATGGGCGTGCCTACCACTGCAAACTACTGCATAATGGCGGCTACCTGCGCTCCTATTCTTGTTCGCATGGGTGTTCCGGCTATCGCGGCACACTTCTTCGTGTTCTATTTCGGAATAGTTGCAGACCTAACTCCCCCCGTAGCTCTTGCATCGTATGCGGGGGCGGCTATTGCTCAGTCAAATCCGATAAAGACGGCGATTACGTCAACCAAGCTTGCTATTGCGGCGTTCATAGTTCCGTATGCATTTGCACTTAATCCCATAATGCTGTTTGAGGGCGTTACCGGATCGTTCCAGGTGGTTCTTATCATTATAACCTCCCTTATCGGTATTTTCGGCGTGTCTGCAGGACTTGAGGGGTACATATTTAAGCATATGAATCCCATTCAGCGCATTCTGTCTGCCGCAGGCGGTCTTCTTCTTATTGACCCGAATCCCGTTACGGACATTGTGGGTATCGCCATTGTAGCAGGTGTATTCATTTGGCAGTATATTGAGAAAAAAATGTCTGACAAGGCTGCTGCGTGATAGATTGTATCATAATAAAAAGCATCCGTGAGGGTGCTTCAGGAAAGGATAGGCTCAAAAGCCTATCCTTTTTTTGCGTGCAGGCATACGCTTAAAAAAGTTTACAATATCAGCGAATATTAATATTTTAAAGCTTGTTGACATTTCAACAAGCTTGTGGTATAATAATCCAGGACTTGTTGAAGTCTCAACAAACGGAGGTGGATAAAATGAAAGAGCGTTTTGAAATATTTACAGTGTTGATAGCAAAAATCAGCCGAAACATAAGGAAAATAAAGAACCAAGAAATGGCGGAATACGGACTTCGCAGTGCACACGTTTCATGTCTTTACTACCTTTATTCCGCCAAAACTTTAACTGCAACAGAGCTTTCCGAAAGATGTGAGGAGGATAAGGCGACCATTTCGCGCGCCCTCGACTTTCTTGAGGAAAACGGATATATTGTCTGTGAATCTCAAACGGCAAAAAGATACAGAAGCCCCATTTATCTCACCGACAAGGGGAGTGAGGTCGGCAAAAAAATATTCGATAAGGTAAACCGTGTTTTGTCGGAGATAAGTACGGTGCTTGACGAGGAAGAAAGAATTGAGTTTTATAAGAGCCTGTCCGTTATCAGTGACAGTCTTGATAAATATGTAAGAACAACAATATAACATAATATTTTTTCGGCGGAAAGTCGATATTTTGAGTTCTTTTATTGTTTCGGGAGGAGTTTATGAGAAAAATTAAAATTGTTTCGGATACTGCGTGTGATTTGTTCGGACTTAATAATACCGATTTCGCTTGCGCGCCTATGAAGGTTATTACTGATGAAAGAGAATTCGTTGATGACGAGTCCTTAAAGGTAGACGAAATGGTAGACTTTCTATATCGCTATAAAGGCAAATCAAAGTCCTCTTGCCCCAACACCAACGATTGGCTTGAGGCTTTCGGTGACGCGGACGATATATTTTGCGTGACCATCACAAGTGGATTATCGGGAAGCTATAATTCCGCCTGCGCCGCCAAGCAGATATACGAGGCTGACAACGAGGGCAAGCGTGTATATGTTTTTGATACGCTTTCCGCCGGTCCCGAAATGACCTTGGCGATTGAAAAGCTTGAGGAATGTATTGGGAGCGGAATGGAATATGAAGAGATTTGCAATACCGTTTCAAGCTATCTCAAAAATACAGGTCTTGTTTTTATGCTGAAATCTCTCAAAAATTTTGCCAACAACGGCAGAGTTTCTCCTGTTGTTGCAAAGCTTGTGGGAATTGCGGGAATATGTATTGTAGGAAAAGCAAGTTATGAGGGAACTCTTGAACCAACGCACAAATGCCGAGGTGAGGCGCGTTCCCTTGAAACCTTGGTAAATGACCTTGAAGCAGAGGGCTTTAAAGCAGGTAAAATAAGCATAGGACATTGTCAGAACGAATCGGCTGCACTGCAGCTTAAAGGGTTGATTCTTGAAAGATTTAACAAGGCGCAAGTAGAAATACATAAATTCAGGGGCCTTTGCAGCTTTTACGCTGAAAAAGGCGGCGTGCTGGTAGGTTTTGAGAAGTCGTGACCGTGGGAGAGTGAGCGCACGATGCTTCACTGGAACACTGCCGTTCACTATCCGGAAAGGGGGTTGATGACTCCCTTGCCGATACCATAAAGGGAATTGGCAGTTATTACGGCTGAGCTCATTGAGGTTTGATGAATATTAGAACAAAATAATGGTTTTTTATTGTATAATTTATGTAAAATTTCTATTGACAAAGATAGGTCACGGTGATACAATTTAACTGTATTATATTTTATATAATATATTTTAATATATTTTTAAAAATGGTTTTAGAATACGGAGGAGTTTATTATGAAACCAGGATTTGTTCCAGCTCTCGGCACACCCCTTGATAAGGAAGGCAATCTTATTTCAGACAGCTTAAAAAAGCACATTGATGATCAGATAAATGCAGGTGCTGTTGGTCTTCTCTGCATGGGAAGCATGGGTAAGGAAGCATTTATAAGGGATGACGTATATCCCGAAGTCGCAAGGACTGCAGTGGAAGCCAACGCTGGCAGAGTAAAGCTTTTTATCGGTGCTATGGATACATGCATTGAAAGAGTAAAACAGAGAATTGCACCCCTTGAGGACCTTGAATTTGACGGTCTTGTTCTCATGGCACCCTTCTATAGTGTTGCCAGCAGAAGCCAGATACTCAACTTTATCCGCGGCGTTGCCAAGCTTACAAAGCATAAGATTCTCATATACGATCTTCCTTCCGTTTGTCAGGCAAAGATTACATACGATATGGTTCTTGAGCTTATAGAAACTGTTCCGAACTTCGGGGGTATCAAGTCCGCTGATACAGTTATGTTCAGAAAACTTAAATTAAATCCTGCAGTTCCGAAGGATTTTATCATGGTTTACTCCGGACTTGATATGTTCGACGTAGCATATAAGTGGGGTATTGACAACTGCCTTGACGGTATGCTCTCCTGCACACCTTACAATACAAAGATGCTGTTCGAGTCTATGGCTGCTAACGATTACGCGGCAGCAGCAGAATACCTCAACAATATCCTGGCACTTCGTGACTGCTTCCGTGATAACAACCTCATGCCGGCGTTCACAAAGTCCATGAATATGCTTGGTTACGATGGCGATTTTGCGCAGGATTATTGTGATCCGATTACCGATGCACAGATTGCAAATGTTCGTGCAGAGATGGTACGTATTGGCGAAATAAAGAAATAACGAGGTAGACGAAAATGATTTCCTGTACAGAATTTATACCTGCATACAGTGAGCTTTTTGCTTTTATTGAGGATAAGTACGGCAGAGAGGCGGTAAGTGCATACTGGAGACACCGCTTTACTTCCACGGAAAAAGTTAAATATCCGCTTCTTGAATTTCTTGAGCGCGAGGGTATTCGCGGATGTTACTCCTATTGGGGTGGATCTCTCAACGAGGAAGCTGCCGATTTTACTATGATGCTTAACGAAAAAGCAGGTTGGTTCAAAATTAAGATGCATAAATGTCCCTCAAAGGGCAGACTCCTTAAGTTGAAGGATGAAACCGGATTTGCTCCGTATCACAGCTACTGCCTGCACTGTGACAGCTACCGATTCTCATTATCGAGAGTGGGACTCGAATATATCTACGACTTCGATGGAGTTGACAAGGCAGCATGTACCGCGTTTGTATATGATCCTAAAGTGTTTGACGGCAAAGTCGTTGTTGATGAGAACACTGAGATCATGGACAGAAGGGCATCAGATAATGAATATTTTCACCGCGCATTCCATAACAGCCTTAATGTAGGAGTCCACTATCTTAAAGAAACGTACGGCGTTGAGGTCCTTAAGGAATTCCTCGAAAGATTTACCACCCGTGCTTGGAGTAAGGTTATTGAAGATGCGAAGACGCGCGGACTTGTTGCGATAGAGGAAAAAATTCGTGGCACATACAAGGCTGAAAAATGTGAGGATGCTGTAAGCATTACGAGCGAGAACGGCAAGCTGAACGTTCAGGTAAAATACAGCCCGGCTATTAAATTCTTCAGAGAAAACGGCAAAGAGGTTTATCCGGAGTTCCGTTATACAACTGAGACTGTCATGGACACCCTTGCAAAAGAGTCCGGATTCAGGTTTGAAATGGAGTTATATGACGAACAGACGGGTGCGGCTCGTTATTCGTTCTGCTAAAAGAACAAAAGTGAGTCAAACATTTGCGTGACGCTCATTGTTACAGAATAGCGCATTTATGAATTTGAACGCTTCAAGCTTGTTAGCAACAGTATTTCAGAAAGGGATTTATTGACGATGATTTTTATCAAAAATGCTCGTGCAGTGCTTGAGGAACGCATCCTCGAAAACGGTGTAATTGTTGTCACAAATGACCGTATTGCCGAGATCGGCACTGCTGAAGCAGTGGATATACCCGAAGACGCACAGGTTTACGATGCCGGCGGTATGTATGTGGGACCGGGATTCGTAGACGTACATGTTCATGGCGGTGACGGTGCATTCTTTTTCACTGATCCGTTGAGAGCGGCTAAACATCTGCTGTCACACGGCGAAACAACACAGCTTGCTACACTCAATTCCAAAATTCCGAAGGATAAGATGGTTGACTATGTTGAGGTGGTAAAGGATGCTATGGTGAGTGGTCTTGTGGGCAAGGCTATCGGCGGATTTTATATGGAAGGACCGTATATGAATACAAAATACGGTTCAGATCCCGATAAAGTACCGTGGAAGGGCGAGATTCGCAGAGAGGACTATTTACCGGTGGTAAATGCGCTTGGTGATCTCGTCAGAGTTTGGGCTATTGCGCCTGAGAGAGAGGGCATAGCCACATTTATGGCAGATGCCAAGCTTGCTAACCCTAATGTGAGGTTTGCTGTGGGACACAGTGAAGCTGTTCCTGCACAGATCGAGGCTGTTAAAAAATACGGTGTTGTTTTGCAGACACACTGTATGAACGCAACCGGCAGACCTGCTTGCAGCCCGGGCACAAGAAGCTGCGGTCCCGATGAGGCTTGTCTCATGGATGACAACATCTATGCTGAGCTTATCTGTGACTCCCAGGGAATCCACGTATCAGCTGATATGCAGAAGTTTGTTATGTTTGTAAAGGGCATTGATAAGGTAGTGCTGATCTCCGACAGCAATGTTAACGCAGGAGATCCGCCGCCGCACCTTGCACACATAACGGATCTGCAGTTCGATTCGTTTGGAGGCCTTTCCGGAAGCAAGCTTACACTTGACGCAGCTTGCAGAAACGTAATAAAGCATACCGGATGCTCGGTAGTTGATGCTTTTAAAATGGCATCGCGCAATCCTGCCAGGGCGGTCGGTCTCGGACGTGAGATTGGCAGTATCGAGGTCGGAAAGCGAGCGAATCTTGTTGTTGTGGATGATAACTTTAATGTTGAGAAGGTTATGATACACGGCGAATTCTTTAAATAATTGACATAAAAATTCCGCCATTTTAAATGGCGGAATTTTTTATATCAAAATCAAGTGTTTGAGTCGTAGTTTTCACCGCGGTACATCCTATGAGCTCTCGTGGCAAATAGATTTATGCAAAGAGTACAGCAGGTATTTTTGGGTGCGAAAATGCAAATCCTATCTGTACGATTAATCGGAGGTATAAGATGAATTCTATTTGGACAGAGACAGAGCGAACCGTGAATTTTGCGCCTCTTGAGCACAACAGAAGCACCGATGCACTGATTGTCGGCGGAGGAATTGCCGGCATCCTGTGCGCTTATAAGCTCAAAAACGCAGGTGTGGACTGTATGCTTGTGGAGGCAGGTGAGATTTGCGGCGGTATTACGAAAAATACCACGGCGAAGATTACACTCGGTCACGGACTAATCTATGACAAGATGATATGCCGATTGGGGGAGGACAAAGCGCGGCTTTATGCTGTGGCACAGCGTGACGCTGCCACGGAGTATGCACGGCTTTGCAGCAGCATCGACTGTGACTGGAAAGTGCGGGACAACTATGTTTATTCCCTAAACAATCGCAAAAAGATCGAAAAAGAGGTCGCCGCCCTGAACCGCATTGGCGTGAAGGCGGAATTTTCGGATGCGGATGAGCTTCCGTTCAAGGTTGCAGGTGCAGTGCGCGTAAAGTCACAGGCGCAGTTTCATCCCCTCAAATTTCTGTACGACATAGCGAAGGATCTGCCGATTTACGAGCATACCAAGGTCCGTGAGCTGATGCCCCATAAGGTGGTTACAAATCATGGTGAGATCGCATACAAAAAGCTTATTATTGCAACTCATTTCCCGATACTCAACAAACATGGTCTATATCCTCTGAAGCTGTACCAGCATCGCTCCTATGTGCTTGCCTTGAAGGGCGCGAGGAATGTAGAGGGCATGTACGTGGATGAATCTGACACGGGGCTTTCTTTTCGCAGCTATGGAGAGCTTCTGCTTCTCGGGGGCGGCGGTCATCGCACGGGCAAGCACGGCGGCTGTTGGCAGGAGCTTGAAGAATTTGCAAAGAAGCATTATAAAAACGCGGAAATAGTCGGCAGATGGGCGACACAGGACTGCATGACCTTGGACGGCATTCCCTATATCGGGCAGTACTCCAAGTTCGCGTCCGATGTGCTTGTGGCAACGGGATTCAACAAATGGGGCATGACAAATGCTATGGTCGCCGCCGACATTCTCTGTGATCTCACTTGCGGCAAAGGAAATCCCTATGTCGAGGTATTTTCACCCTCGCGCACAATGCTTCGCCCACAGCTTGTACTCAACGCCTTTGAATCGGTGATGGGATTTCTCACGCCGACCGTGCCTCGATGTCCGCATCTCGGATGCGCGCTGAAATACAACCGTAATGAGCATAGCTGGGATTGTCCGTGTCATGGGTCGCGTTTTGGCGAGAACGGGGAGCTTATTGATAATCCTGCGACGGATGATAAGCGGATGGGGCATCATTAGTGAAAATGAAAGCATAATCACCATACATCCCCATCACAGATACAATGCAGCAGCAAGCGGCGGCGAAGATCGACTGCGAGATCGGCGGAATAGACGCGGAGATGGCGGAGATAGGCGAGAGTGAGGCAAGTACCGATACACAACAAGAAAACGCCACAGAGGCGAAATTTGAGCCTTATACGGGCAAGATCCGCAAGCCCGGCACGGGATGTATATCAATGATAAACGAGCATCTGTACGAGGGGCGGTATTCGCCGAAAGTGGGCGACAAGCGTATGGCGAGGAATGTGTACGCCGCCACGCGAGAAGAATGCGAGGAGAAGTTGGCGGAGTTGATACGCGAGATGAAGGCGGAGATTTCGGAGCTGAAAAAGGCGGCAAATGCGTGAAAGAGAGAAGGGCGACCATACGGTCGCCCTTCGACATTTGCGTCGGGGTAAACAAAGAAAATATGGATTTGCTATTTATTGCTCTGGACACTTTTGTGACTATAAGTGCACGTTTTCTTCATTGAGTCCAAATTCAGCCGATTCATACCCATACATATTTATTCTGTTCTTTATTACATCAACCGCTTCATAGAATGCTTCGACTCGTCCGGCGTTGAAGTCATTTGGATTTTTATTAAACTCATCTTTTGCCTCAACAAAACGGGGCATAAGCGATTCTACAACAGCTTCAAGTATATATTTGTAATCCTTGTTGCTTTTTCTGTACATTCCAATGTCTCCTAATTTATTCTTTACGGTGAACTTGTTTTTTATCTATCACTAATTCCCATAAGTGGTCAACTCTGTGGTCACCACCTATTCCAGCTACGAAAAAACCACCGCTTTCGCGATGGTTTTAAGTGGTGGAAACAACTGGAATCGAACCAGTGACCCCTTGCATGTCAAGCA
>JAZNFI010000129.1:0-6257 GCA_045589075.1 Candidatus Flemingiibacterium sp. | reverse complement strand
CAGCTTTGCCGGAATCTCCGATGCTGCACTGTAGGGATATGCGAAGTCAAATCTCTCCCGAACGAGTGCTTCAGTATCGTATGAAAGCCGACAGACAGGCTCATCATTGCGGGATTCGGCAGGTTGCTCGGAAGCCGTGGGAATTAGGTCGGCAATCTCAACACTGACGGCAAGCGGTTTGTCAGAGGTCAGCTTATGATGCTCCAGTGCCGTAAGAATCCACCTTATGTAACCTCCGTTTTTGAAAATTACATACGGGGAAAGGAGCTTTGCGTTTTCCACGGCGATTTTTTTAAGCTTTTTGGGGTCTGACACTTTCGCGGTGACATAAAGACGCTCTCTTGCTCTTGTCATGGCAACGTAAAGAATACGCATCTCCTCCTCCAACTGACTGTCGGCAAGCCGCTTTACTATTGCCTGTCGGATGGGGGTATCATACCTTGCAAAGCCCGTGGTGTCGGAAAGCTTTGCGGCGATACCGAGACTTTTTTCCATGACAATATTTGAACGCAGGTCGCTTTCGTTGAATTTCTTTCCCGTACCGCATATGAAGCACACGGGGAATTCAAGTCCCTTGGACTGATGGATTGTCATGAGCTTGACGGTGTCACTTGACTCGGAAAATACTTTTGCGGTTTCAAGCTGTGCCTTGTTTTCAAGAATATCGTTGATGTAAACGATAAAATTGTAAAGTCCCTTGAAAGACGAAGCCTCGAAGCGGCGGGCGTACTCATAGAGAAGCATGAGATTAGCGCGTCTTGTGGAATTTTCGCTGTCATAAACAAGGGCAAGAAGGTCTGTCTCGCTGTAAATGTACCATACCAGACGGTCAACGGGGAGTCCCTCTGCCTTGATTCTCCATTTGTCGAGGGCGGAGAGAAAAATTCTGCCCTTTTCAAATCCTTCGGAATCCGAATATCGACGTAGGGCATCATACAGACATCCCTCGGTATGGTATTGGCGAATCTTAATAAGCTCGTCGAGAGTAAAGCCGAATATGGGACTTTTAAGTGCGCCTGCAAGGTATATGTCCTTTGTGGGATTATCAATTATATTTAATATACACAGTGCAAGGAGCACCTCCGCATTTTCAAAAAATCCCGTATCAACATTGTTGTAAAGCGGAATACCGAACTGTCTGAAGGCTTCCTCAAATGCAGCCGCTTCGGATTTCGCGCTTCTCATGAGAATTGCAATGTCGGAATAACGAATGGGAGAGCCGTCGTTTTTCTTTTCCTCGCGTATGAGGCGTGACACCTCACCTGCCACGTACAAAGCCTCATCAAGGCATATTTCATCGGATTCATCATCACCGCCACCGGCGCCGTCCACAAGCACAACGCGAACGGGGTCGCCTGACTCGCTGTCTGACTTCGAGTGAATAAGAAGGTCATCCTCTGTAAAGGGAATACCCGAGCTGCCGCTTGTAAAAAGGCAAGCAGAAATCACGTTTGTAAAATCTATTACGGTTTTATCACAGCGGAAGTTGTTCTGCATAAATACAGCTTTTCCGCTGCCGTCCGACGGAGTGTGCGGAGTTTCCGTATAACGGCTTCGGTAGTCGGCGAAAATGTGAGGCTCTGCACCTCTGAAGCCATAGATTGACTGCTTGATGTCACCCACCATGAACCTGTTTCTGCCGTTTGATACCGAGGAAAAGATTGCGTCCTGTACGGCGTTGACGTCCTGGTATTCATCTATGTATATTTCGTCATAGAAGTCGGAGACATAGCGTGCGTAGTCGGTTGGGGCGTCATCCCTAACCAAAAGTTGAAAGGCAAGTCTTTCAAGGTCACCGTAATCAACAATTTTGCGCTGACGTTTTTCCTTATCAAAGCGTGACAGAAACTCCGAGAGCAGATTATAAAGCTTGTCGAGAGCTGTCGCTGTGTCAAGACGGTTTTGATTAAGCTGTTCGGGGGTAAGCGAGAAGAATTTCGTGCGTATCTTTTTGCACTCCGCATAAAATTCCGTCCGGGAATCCTTGGCACTAATAAGCTCCTCTGAAAAAGGAAAATTTCTTACTATGCCTAACTTTTTCGGAATGTGCAAATTAAAAAGACAGGAGAGGGAATCGTAGCTCGGAGCGGAGCATAATGCCAGTACGCTGTCGATAAACTTCAAATCCGAAGAGAAAGGCTCAAAATATGCCTTCCTCAGCTTTTCGTTGTCGTTGATTTCGGGCAAAACGGAGTCAAAAATATTCCAATAATGGGCGAGCTTTGACATTATAAGCTCAACTATAACGCCGCCGCAACGGGTTTCCAGAAAATCGTTGTCGTCTTCCCTTAATTCCTTGGCAAAATCCCTTATAAACTCAATATGCTCCGTATAGCTGGAAAGGTGGTTTTCTATACTAAGAAATACATCGGCAAGTCCGTCATCGCTTTTTGTTCCCACAAAGCTGTCAGCAAAGTCGGGAAAATCCGATATTGGATGTTCCTTTATGCTGCCGCTGTGGTAATCCTCGATTACATCATTCATTATGCTTGAACGGAGAAGCTGTATTTCCGCATCGTCGGCTATTCTGAAATCATCGGGGAGAGCGGCATCGGTACTTGCTTCTTTCAGAAGCTCAAGGCAGAAGCTGTGGATGGTGCATATTTTCGCATTGTCAAGGTCGAGAAGCTGACGGGACAGCCGACGGTTCTTCGGGTCCTTTGCCAAAGCCTCGGTTACTGCAGATGAGATACGTTCGCGAAGCTCACATGCCGCCGCCTTTGTGAAGGTCACCACAAGCATACGGGTTATGTCGGCAGGCTCCATGGGATCGGTCAGACGTCTGATTATTCTTTCTGTCAGGACAGCTGTCTTTCCGGACCCCGCGCCTGCCGAAACCAGGAGATTCGTTCCTCTTGTTTCAATAGCGCGAAGCTGGGCGTCTGTCCACTTTTTAGCTGTTGCTTCCATTATGACCCACCTTTCTTAACTGTGTGTCTGCATATGGGGCGCATTTCGCAAAAGGCGCAGGCATCGTGATCTTTTGTTTTCATAGGCTTTGCAGAAGCGTTGCCGCGCTTTATTTCTTTACCTATCTCCTTTATGGTTGCTTCCATTGTGCCCAGTATGGAAGCAAAGCCCTCAAGGCTTGAAAGAGAATCGGAGTTTGAGAAACTGCCATCCTTTTTCATTCTGACGGGAATGTAGGTACCCGAAAGCTCCTTGTCCATTGCGGCAAGAATATCGGGGTCATCAAGAAGCAGACCGCGGCGCACCAGTTTATCCGATGCCATCTTCATGACCTCCTCGCTTGTAGCACAGGCGTCAAGAGATACTGTGGGAACGCCTGCAGAAAAGTATAGAACGCCGGCAGGTACTATCTCACGTTCTTTTACATATGAAAGCGCACCGCCGGTTTTCCCACCATTTTTCCATATTGAGAAAAGGTACAGAAGCATCTGCATATTGAGTCCCATTTTAATGTCATCTTCAGAAAAGTTTTTGGAGCCTGTCTTGTAGTCCACAACTCTTACATAAAGCTTATCTTCGTGCTCCAGAATATCAACACGGTCAGCGATACCGTATATGTACGCATAGCTGCCGTCGTCAAGCTTGACAGAAAGCGGCTCCACAGATTTGTCGTCATCTTTCGTGTAACGGATTGGAAGCTCGAAGAAGGTGGGGACAAATCTGCTTTGTGAAAATTCAGATGCCAGATTCCTGCAAAGAAGCTTTGAGGAGCGTTTGAGTCTTGCGAAAAGGTGGGCGATGCGGCTTCCTTCAAGGGTTGGAGAAATGCGACAGATGGTCTTCATGTAGTCAGCCACTATTTCATCAACCATGGTATCAAGCTCATTTTCATGGAGCTCTGCAAGACCTCCGTTTTCCTCTGCCCGTGAAACAAACAGCTCCAGAATATGATGAATGAACACGCCTATGTCCGAGGCATCAAACCTGGCGGCCTTTCGCTGTTCAAGCTTTAGCAGATATTTGCAGAAATAAGAAAAATGACAGAGAACATAGGAATCCAGACGTGACTGGGTGAGGGCAAGGTCACCTGCGCACAACTGTTCAGCAGTGTCAGGCGTGAGCTGTGTATCGGACTCATGCAGAGGAGTATCAAGTCGGATGACACGCTCTGAAAACTCATGGTTTTTTCTTGCGTATTTTTTGAGTTCCTCGTAAAGCGGCATTTTTTCTTTGATGGTGCCGGCTTCTGAAACAAATTCAAGAAGATTTCCGCGTCCCTCCATGCGGTATTCCAATGGAAGCTCCTCGTACCGCACGGTTTTTAACTGTGGGAACAGTGTTCGAATTCTAATTGCGGCAAAGGACGGCTTCATGGTGTGACCCGACAGGTCGGAGCTTGACCATATAACATTGACCGAGTGTGACGCCGAGGTTACCGCGCGGTAAAAGGCGAAGCGTTCATCTGCCGCCTTGTAATCACAACCGCTGGCAAGCGTAACTCCCATGCCTGACAAAACCTCGCGGTCTGTGTCCGAGAAGAAGCCGTCGTTTTTGGGGGCGAGAGGGAATACGCCCTCATTGGCTCCGATAATGTAGACGTGCTTTGCTGATTTTCGCAAGAGCGACGCATCACCAGAAATAACCTCATCAACACGTCCCGGTATGGTGCCTATATCTGTAGAATCAAACAAGATTTTTAACAGCTCACAGTAGGTCCTCACATCAACAGATGCATCGGGCATGATTTCGCAAAGCTCGTCAAGGGAGTCAATAAGAATATTAAATAGCTGATTATTCTCCTGCGCCCCTTTTGGGTCATGCTCAAGCAGCTTTTGTGTCATCTGTGATAGCTTTTGCGGAATTTCAAGTCTCAAAAGATGATTATAAAGTGCGCTTGAGTAATCCTTTACCGTCTCAGCATCCTTAAGGTTCAAATAAAGGTCGTTAAGCGGAATTACAATTTTCTCGCGAAGCTCGTTTATCTGCTCTAATCTGGCTTCGGTTTCCTCGGTGAAGCTCGATGTGTAGCCGTCGGGGTTCATTTCCCATGTGTCGGACCATCTTGCCTGACCGCGTATCTTCCAAAGCTCCACATAGTTTTCAAGCTCCGATATTTCATCTGGGGAAAGTCCCGTAAGACCGGTTTTTATGTATGATATAACATCGGATGTTAAAAAGCCTGTGTGCTTTAAGGACAGTGAAGATAGAATAAACTTTATCAGCGGACGGTTTTTAATATCTGTACGGGTGGATGAAAAATGAGGAATACCGTATTTTTCGAGGATGATGTCGAGTATGCCGTCATACCTTTCGATTCCACGGGTAATTATGGCAATATCCTTCCACCTTGCACCGCCTCTGACCCTTTTTAAAATGTCACATGCTGCGGCTTCGCACTCGGCAAACAAGCTTCCGCACTCCGTAAGACTTACGGCGCCCACAGGGGCGTTATACGCGTTATCCTTTGTTATGTCAAGTGACCACAGATTACGCTCCAGAAAGGACAGCTCCGGTGTATAGGTTCTGTGTGCGTCGCAAAGCACGTCCTCAGACACTGCCACGTCAAGTGAATCTGCTGTCTCCTTAAGTTTTTTTGCAAATGTACGCTGATTTACAAACAGGTCATCACAGGACTTTCCCGGTACATCGTCAAGGCAGATTGATACGGTAACACCGGAAGCGGCTTTCAAGAGCTCCCTTACCACCGAAAATTCCGCAGGAGTTAAACCGTTAAAGGAATCGAGGAAAATATCTGTACCGTCAAATAAATTCCCGTGCTTTATCAGCTCTGTGGCTTTTGTTAGGTCATCAGAGGCGTCGTCGCGGTTTTGGGACACAAGATTTGTGTATGACGCGAATATGAGGGAAATATCGTATAGCTTGTCCACCAGCTTTTTTTTGCTGCTGTCCTCGGAAAGAAGCTTTGCGGCACGTTCAATTTGGTGCGGCGTTATGTTGTATGCCTTGAATTCATCCACCAAGGACAGCATTTTATCAAGACTTCCGCGCTGCGTATTAATCCCTGTAGCAAGAAGAGGTGCAAGCTCGTTAAGGGTTTTCCACATCATAAGACGCTTTCCACCCTTTGTTATATAGTTGTAGGAGAGTCCGCCGTATTCGCGGAACACTCTGTTGCAAAGCCGCTTGAAGTTAAGAATTTCAAGACAGAGGGAAGATGAGCCTTCAATAAGTGCGGTCATTTTTGCCTCAGCTTCCACTGCCATCTGTTCGGGAACAATAAGAAATACCCGTTTTCCCGATGCCAGCGACTTCGCCGCCAGCTCACAAATGCGAGTGGTCTTTCCGCTGCCTGCTCTTCCGTATATAATTCTCAGCATGGCTATCTC
>JAZNFI010000128.1:0-4415 GCA_045589075.1 Candidatus Flemingiibacterium sp. | reverse complement strand
GAGCTCGGCATACATGATGTTGTCGTAGATGCAGCGGATGATCTGCATAACAGCCTCAAGATTGTTCTGCATATTTGGAACCTCGACGTAGCTGATAGCTCCGCCGGGTGACAGTGCTTGGAATTTAGCTTCAAATATAAGCTTGTCGAAGGCGTTGATGTCCTCGGTGACGTGAACGTGGTAGGAATTTGTTATGTAAGACTTATCCGTTACGCCCTTTATTACACCGAAACGACGCTGGAGGCATTTCGCAAACTTGTACGTGGTGGATTCAAGAGGAGTTCCGTACAGCGAGAAGTCAATGTTGTGTTCGGCTTTCCACTTCCGGCAAGCGGCATTGAGGTATTCCATAACCTCAAGGGCAAACGGTGTTGCCTTGGGATCGGTATGAGATTTGCCCGTCATGTAGCGCACACATTCATAAAGTCCTGCGTATCCGAGGGAAATGGTGGAATATCCGCCGTAGAGAAGCTTGTCAATGGTTTCGCCCTTTTCCAGTCTTGCCAGTGCGCCGTACTGCCAGAGGATAGGTGCCGCATCGGAAAGTGTGCCTTTCAGTCTGTTATGGCGGCACATGAGAGCGCGGTGACAAAGCTCCAGCCGCTCGTCGAAAATACGGTAGAAAGCATCGCGGTCACGTTCGGAGGACAGCGCGATATCCACAAGGTTAAGGGTGACAACGCCCTGATTGAATCTGCCGTAATATTTTGGTTTGCCGTTTTCGTCAACATAAGGCGTGAGGAAGGAGCGGCATCCCATGCAGGTGTAGCAGTGTCCTTCACCGTTTTTGTCGATCTTCAGTTCAAGCATCTTCTTTTCGGAGATGTAGTCGGGAACCATACGCTTCGCAGTGCATTTTGCGGCAAGTTTGGTGAGGTAGTAGTAAGGCGCATCCTCGTTTATATTATCTTCTTCAAGTACGTATACAAGTTTAGGAAATGCAGGGGTTACCCACACGCCCTTTTCGTTCTTAACTCCCTGGTAACGCTGCTCAAGAACTTCCTCGATAATCATGGCAAGGTCACGCTTTTCGGCATCGTTCTTGGCTTCACCCAGGTACATGAATACGGTGACAAAGGGGGCTTGTCCGTTGGTTGTGAGAAGTGTCACCACCTGGTACTGAATGGTTTGCACACCGCGGCGGATTTCCTCGCGCAGTCTGCGCTCCACAAGCTCGCTTATCTGAACGTCGGTAAGAGCGGTACCGATGTCTGCCATTTCCGCTTTTACGTCACGGGTGATTTTTTCACGGCTTACCTGTACGAACGGCGCAAGGTGAGTCAGCGAGATTGACTGACCGCCGTACTGATTTGACGCTACCTGTGCGATTATCTGGGTTGCAATATTGCAGGCGGTTGAGAAGCTGTGAGGACGCTCTATGAGAGTACCGGTAATAACAGTTCCGTTCTGCAGCATATCCTCAAGATTGACAAGATCGCAGTTGTGCATATGCTGTGCGAAGTAGTCTGAGTCGTGGAAATGGAGGATTCCCTCGTTGTGCGCTTTAACTATATCCTCAGGGAGAAGGATGCGGTTTGTTATATCGCGTGACACCTCGCCCGCCATATAATCGCGCTGAGTTGAGTTTATAACAGGATTTTTGTTTGAGTTTTCCTGCTTTGCTTCCTCGTTATTGCATTCTATGAGTGAAAGGATCTTGTCATCTGTAGTGTTGGACTGGCGTACAAGACTGCGGGTGTATCGGTAGGTAATGTAGATTTTGGCAAGCTCAAAGGCACCGTGCGCCATGAGCTGATGTTCTACCATGTCCTGAACCTCTTCCACTCCCGGAGAGCGTCCGAGATTCTCGCAGGTGATGACCACGCTTTCAACAATTCGATCGATCTGCAGTGGGGTTATTCTGAACGATTCTTCCACCGCGTCGTTGGCTTTGCCTATTGCAACAGCAATTTTCTGTTTGTCAAACTCGGCTTCCGAGCCGTTTCGCTTGATTATCTTCATAGCTTGCCTCCTGTAAATCCTTGATTTTATGTTATTCAGATATGCATGCATTGTACGTATGTGCTGCCATGCGACCACAAGATATAGTAGTTGGTGCCTTTTTATAATACCATATATTGTGTTCCGTGTCAATAGCCGTGCACATAATATTTTATTTTTGGCGTTGTGTACAAAATAAAGTGCACTATTTTGGTACACTTTTAGTATACATATTGACATTGCAGTGAAAAAATGATAGAATATACTAATAGCAAAAAATTGAATAATTAATGTATACGCAGAAAGGAGAAACCTGGGCGGCATAAATGCCGCTGAAAAGTTTCGTTAAAGCAGAACAATATGAAGTATCTTAGTCAAATAACCATTATAGCGGCGGTATCGTTTATTGGCGAGCTGCTTGCATATCTTGTGCCGCTGCCTGTTCCCGGCAGTATTTACGGACTTGTAATAATGCTGTTTTTGTTGTTAAGCGGTATTGTAAAGCTTGGGCAGGTGAAAAGCACAGGAGATTTTCTTATTACGCTTATGCCTGTGATGTTTGTGGGACCAACTGTGGGTCTTATGGATAAATTTGAAGCCTGCCGAGACTTTATTGTACCGATCCTTATATGTGTCACTATTGGTACTGTGGCTGTAATGGCAGTGACCGGTTTGGTTTCTCAGGCAATAATCAAAGCCGGTGAAAAAAAGGAAGGTGAAGACGGTGTTAAATGATCTTGTGTCAGGGATATCATTTTTCGGTGTGTTTGTTACAGGGCTTGTTTACCTGTTTGCACTATGGCTTCAGAAAAAAACCAAGCTGTCATTTCTCAATCCGCTCATAGTGTCCTGCACACTTATAATAATTCTGCTTATTGTTACCCAAATTGACGCGCAGGTGTTTATATATGGCAAGAAGAATGCAGACGGTACATTTGACGGTACCGGTGCCTCTTTCTTTCAGATAATGCTTACTCCCACAACGGTCTGCCTTGCCATACCGCTTTATGAAAAGCTGTCATACCTTAAAAAGTACCCTGCCGCCATAATAGGAGGAATAGTATCCGGTTCCATAACAAGCGTGGGGAGCGTGCTTGCGATCGCTCTTATATTCGGACTTAAACACGAACAGTACGTGACTATGCTTCCAAAATCTGTTACCACTGCCATCGGCATGGGTATATCGGAGGAGCTTGGAGGGATAGTACCGGTGACGGTGGCAATCATAGTGGTTACCGGCATTTTCGGAAACATGGTTGCTCCCCTTGTTATGAAAATCTTCCGGATAAAGCAGCCTGTGGCAGTTGGACTTGCGTGCGGCACGGCGGCTCACGCCATAGGTACAGCGCGTGCCAGGGAATTTGGTGAGATCGAAGAAGCAATGAGTGGACTCTCAATAGCTGTGTGCGGTCTTGTGACTGTCATTCTTTCATCCGTGGCGGCGCAGCTTCCCCTGTGAAATTTTGTCAAAGAAATATCAGGCTTGTTATTTTGTTGACAATTTGCAAATAACGATAGTTTGAAACGAATATTTTTGTCAAATTCGTCATTTTTGCTCTTGCTTTATCCCAGAAAATGTAGTATAATGTAAATATACTGCCAAATTATCATTTTTCACTTAAGGAAGAGGTGAACCATTTGTCACTGACATTTCGCGGCGGAATTCACGTGGAAGAGCACAAGAACACACGCGGATGCGCGGTAG
Source organism: Candidatus Flemingiibacterium sp. (assembly GCA_045589075.1). Taxonomy (GTDB): domain Bacteria; phylum Bacillota; class Clostridia; order Oscillospirales; family CAG-272; genus Flemingiibacterium. Next base: position 769 of record JAZNFI010000128.1, on the reverse strand, counting down.
AACCCATGCAGATGCCGAAAACCGTATCCATTCCTATGTCACAGCATATAGGTGTTCATGCAGAGCCGTGTGTGAATGTAGGGGACCGTGTTTTGCGCGGTCAGGTTATCGGCAACGTGGAAATGGGACTGGGCTGTCCGGTACATTCCAGCGTTTCCGGAACAGTCAAGGCAATAGACGAGCGAAATTCCGCAACCGGTGTTAAGATTCGCAATATTATTATTGAAAGTGACGGAGAAAATCAACTTCATCCCGACATAAAGCCCTGGGAAAAGAGCATTTCAGATACAAGCACGGATGAGATAGTCGAAGTCGTGAGAAAAGCGGGAATTTCCGGCATGGGCGGCGCCACATTCCCTACATATTTCAAGATCCGTTCCGCTATTGATAAGGTTCAGCACATAATAATAAACTGCGCTGAGTGTGAGCCGTTTATTACTGCCAACCACCGTCTGCTTCTCGAGCATCCGGAAAAGGTGATAGGCGGTATTAAAATACTTATGAAGGCATTCTCTTTAAGAGAGGGTCAGATAGCAATTGAGGACAACAAAAAAGATGCGATAAAGGTGCTTGAAGAGGTCATAGGGGACAGCGATTTTATAAAGGTTCGCGTACTGAAAACCAAATATCCCCAAGGCGATGAAAGGCAGATCATATACGCGCTTACCGGGATTGAGCTTCCTATGGGCAAGCTCCCGGCGGATGTTGGATGCTGTATTTTCAATGCCGAGACCTGTGCAGCTATCTACAACGCTTTTGCAACGGGTAT
>JAZNFI010000127.1:0-3286 GCA_045589075.1 Candidatus Flemingiibacterium sp. | reverse complement strand
TGCCAACGGTGACGGTATGCGCGAAATCGCCACAGACCTCGGAGAAAGAGGCGTACGTACAGCTAAAGGAAATATGCCTGATAATCGGTGGGTAAGCTACATACTCAACAATCCGTGCTACATCGGCAAGATCAGATGGAGTCTTGACGGTACCAAAGCCGCCAGTAAGCGCGACTATGGTAACACAAGTATAATGATAGCGGACGGGCACCATGAGCCGCTGATCTCGAAGGAGATGTGGGATGCCGTACAAAAGAGACTGTCCGCTATAAAGAAGGAATATCCGGCATACGCTCGCCGGGAGCAGCCTGTAGATTATATGTTGAAAGGGCTTGTACGTTGCAGCTCCTGCGGTGCTACGCTGGCGTGTAATGGAGTTGTAAGCGGCAAAGCCAAAGCAAGATGTATGCAGTGCTGTAACTATTCAAGGGGTTCATGTCACACTTCACACTCGGTAACATTGCCGAAAATAGAAGCAGCACTTATAAACAGCCTCGAAGTAGCCGTAGGAACAAGAAACTTTACTATAGCCCATGAATCTCTCAGAGAGGTAAGAAGTCGAGTACCAGACTATGATAAACTCATAGCAGCTGAAGAAAAGCGACTCGAACGAGCAAAAGAAGCCTACCTCGCCGAAATTGATTCATTGGAACAGTACGCACATAATAAAGCCACAATAACCAAGCGCATTGCCGAGCTTCAGACACTGCAGATCATCGACACGCAAACTGCTACAGTCGATGTAAATGCGCTTGCCGATAAGGTTACCAAAGTAATTGAATTTATAAAAAAGGAGGACGTGGACCCGGAAGCAAAAAACCAAGCACTTCGTACGATTGTCGCAAAGATAATCTACGACAAGCCGCACGAGCACTTGGAGGTTTATTTTCACGCTGTTCCATCAGCATAAACAACCATCCGGTCCACCGTACTGACTTATAATAATCTGGGCCAACTTGGGGTTTGGGTTTTTGATTTTTACGGGGTATTGAAGCTTTTTCTCATATATCCACATACTAACACCCCTCCTTCATATTAGCTTCGGGCTCCCACGGCCAAGGACCGTCAATCCAGTGCCATACCCTGCCATCGGTGTGAGCTTTCGAATGAGCGTTATATGCACCGCCGCATCCAGCAGCGTTTACGCCTGAATTGCGTACGGTGGTGTGATATTCGCCCATGTTGCACGCATAGTTGCATTTATCACCTTGCGCAGCGCAAAGTTGCTTGTATGCTGCCAATGCCCGCTCATCATCCGGATGAGTGTTAAGATATAAGCGCAGTTCCCATGCAGCGAAAGGAAGTGCGTATTCGTTTGCTTTATGTTCCTGTGTCATCTTTTACCTCCGGATACGGTCATACCGCAAAATGGTTTATCAAGTTCCGGAAAAAGTGTACCGCGGTCTATTGCAAGCTCCGGCTGATACATTTTATCAAGTTGCTGCCACCTGACATATGCCATTGCCAGCGGAAAATTGTCTGTAAGTCGAGCGTCAGAAAATGGACGCATATCTTTCTCTGTCAGACTTATCATCCTCTTTCATTTTATTGACGGCGTTTTCTGCCGCCTGTTATAATTTTATGATAAACAGCCTAAAATGCTAAGACCGCCGCATACGGTTAAACCGTATACGGCAGTCTTTAGCACTTATTTCACAATATCGCAGGCTGGATTTAATGAACAATATCAAAAATATTATTTCTAACGGCGCGCGGTTTTCAGATACAGTGTAGACGTTTGATATGCTCTATATTCCCCTCATATTCTTCATTATTTGTAAGCATCATATCCACTATTTGGCGTTACATCTATAACTATCCGTTTACTCATGATGAGTGAGTACACCAATATTGAACTTTGAGTTATTATTCCATATAGACACAAGTTTGTCAAGAAAATTTTGTCGACAAATTACCGACAAAATAATTTGGCTTAGTTGCTCTCTTTCATTTTTCAACGATGTTTTACACCACTCGAATTCGGGAACATTACTAACCATTCAATCTACGTTATTTAAAATTTTCATGATGTCATCTTTGGACATTAAAACTTTTCTTGGCTTAACTCCGTCCGGCTCGCTTACTATACCCATTTCCCCCATTTTGTCTATCAGTTGAGATGCGCGACCATAACCAATATTAAGTCTTCGTTGCAATAAGGAGGTACTTATTTGACCTGATTCGACAGCTAAAATAACGGCATCTAAAAATTTTTCGTCTACATCGTTCCATGTGCATGATGAAATGGTTTCTTCTTCATTTGACATCATCTGTAAAAGTTTTTCTCTATCCCAAAGCAAAACACCTGTTGCTTTAGCAAGTTCTTTTGCTCCACTTGTAAAGTGACGATTAGTCATTACTGCACCAACGTGATAATTATACATGCTTTTACCGGCGTGTACTTCTTGAACTGGTGAATTACCCAAATCGCTTGAATAGCATTTGCATTGTATTGCATATTTAATTTCGCCTTTTTCTGCTAATATGTCAACTCCTTGGTCTCCGCTTGCTCTGGTAACTTCCACATTGATAAATCCATTATTCTTTAAAAGATTAGCACACCAATTTTCAAACTCTAATCCCTCTAAATCATCAAAGTTTGCTGAAACAACATTGTTTTTGCTTTCGTCATATATTTTTTTCATTGTGGTCTTCGATGTAGAATTTATATGATTATAGTGGTCTTTCAACCATTTTTCGTCTTTGAAAACTCTCTGACTATTCATAAGCTCTACTAACTCTTGAATATTATCACGATCAGCTGTCTGCACTTGATAACACTTTGAGCCGAAAAAAATTTCGAGACCAAAATTCTTATAAAGAAGTTGAGTTATTTTAGAAATGTAAAGATCAAATCCATACCTCGGTGCAAGTAGGATAATTCTAATATTGGTAATATATAATGTTCCTTCAAAGTATTCGTTCACGTTCTCGCGAATAACTTGAGAATTTCCGCTCCGGTCCTTATAGAAACGCCCTTAGCGACTCGAAAGCTCACGCCTGCGCCTCCACTTGTCCTACCCGTAATAACGTTCTTCTGATGAATAGCGCTTGCGGTATTACAATAATAACATAGCTCACCTTCATTAAGCGAAATTTGAGGAGATTCCACTATTAGTCGTTGCAATTTTTCTTCCGGTGAAAGCTGCATATGTAATGGATTTTGTTCAACTATGTAATTATCTCCACTAACATTGCAGGAGCAATTCTCAATCTTTACATCATCAGAAAGCAGAATAAACTTTTCAGTTGATTTGCTAAACTTCACATTTATATGAACAGTATC
>JAZNFI010000126.1:0-11289 GCA_045589075.1 Candidatus Flemingiibacterium sp. | reverse complement strand
AAAGTGCCTTGACGGCAAGGTATATTTTCCCAATATACCCACCGAGGAGATTTTCACAATGCCTGATTGCAGAATGTGTGACGGCAAGGTTTGTTCTTCTATGCCGCTTTCTTATCAGGGCGAGCTGATTGATAAATTCTTTCTTGAATTTAAGTGCGGAGAAGTGGTTGCACACGGCGCGGAGGTTGGACTCCGGGCGCTTGACCGGCTCCTTTCTACTGACGAGGGCTCACGCAGGCTTGGTGAAGTGGCACTGATTCCATATGATTCACCCATATCAAATCTTAATATACTGTTTTACAACACCTTGTTTGACGAAAACGCTTCCTGCCACCTTGCACTGGGCGAATGTTATCCCGACACAATGAAGGGCGGGGAAAAGCTTACCGAGGAAGAGCTTTATGCCCGTGGCGGTAACAGGAGTGCAAACCACGTTGACTTTATGATTGGCACTGCCGATATGGAGATCGTGGGCATCAAAAAGGACGGCACAGAGGTCAAAGTATTTGAAAAGGGTAATTTCGTAATATAAAAAAATGCGGCGGTCTTGGACCGCCGCATTTCTTGACTTGCGCTGCTGCATTTCTTTTTGTCGCGCCTATTGACAACATTCACATCTTATGGTAAAATATTCACAGTACTGTTTTATCGTATACAGCGATAAAAGTAATGATTAAAGGAGATTTTATAAAATGCTAAAAGGAAATGCCATCGTAGGTCAGTCAGGAGGCCCCACATCCGCTATCAACGCAACCCTTGCAGGTGTTATAAAGGGTGCTTTCGACTCTCCTGCCATTGATACTATATACGGAGCTTTCAACGGAGTTGAAGGTATGCTCGCAGGTACAATTTGCAATCTTAATGAGGTTTTCGCGAACCGTGAGGATCTGAAGGTGCTTTGTGCAACTCCGGCTGCTGCTCTTGGCTCTTGCAGAAAAAAGCTTCCGAAGCTTGATGACGAGGCAGGGAAGGCTACTTACGAAAAGCTTATCGAGTTTTTTAAGGCTCACAATATTCGATACTTCTTCTATATAGGCGGAAACGACTCCATGGATACCGTTGCGAAGCTTACCGCTTATCTTGCCGACAAGGATTATGAGATGCGCGTTATGGGTGTTCCAAAGACTATTGACAATGATCTTGTTGGAACTGACCATACTCCCGGCTTTGGCTCTGCCGCAAAGTATATTGCGGCTACCATGCAGGAAATTATCCGTGACACCGCTGTTTATACCGTTAAAGCAGTTACCATTGTTGAAATAATGGGCCGCGATGCAGGCTGGCTTACCGCTTCTGCGGCGCTGACTGCTAAAAACTGCGGCGTTGCAGCCGACCTTATTTATCTCCCCGAGCGTACCTTCGATATGGATAAGTTTATAGCTGATGTAAACAAGGCGTTTGAAAAGCACCCCAACGTGGTTGTAGCGGTTTCGGAGGGTGTTCGATTCGCTGACGGAAGATACGTTGGTGAGGGAACTCAAAGCGGTGCTACTGACGCGTTCGGACACAAGTATCTTTCCGGTACCGGTAAGGTGCTTGAACAGGAGGTTCGTGAAAAGATAGGCTGCAAGGTTCGCTCTATTGAGCTTAACCTTATGCAGCGCTGTGCTTCTCACATTGCTTCAAAAGCTGACCTTGATGAATCCCAGGCTGTCGGTGCGGCGGCTGTAATGGCGGCGGCAAATGGAGAGTCCGGCAAGATGATGTGCTATGTTCGCGCTGACGGTGAATACGAAATATCAGTTGAGAGCCGTGACATTGCGGGAATCGCCAACAAGATAAGATACGTTGACGATGCGTTTATAAACGCAGAAGGCAACGGCATCACCGAGGCAGGTATTGATTACATTATGCCTCTCATTCAGGGTGAGGCGGAGCAGTTCTACGAGTGTGGACTTCCGAAGCATTTCGTAATAAAGAGATAAAAATAAGACCTCATTCACTACGGTGAATGAGGTCTTTCTTTATGCCTTGTAGAACATCGCTTTGGTTATATCTTTTGTAGCAGCCTGTTCATGGGCAATCAGTTCATAAGTGGCATCGTTGAGATGGGCGAACATAGGGTCGTCCATAGCCTTGCAGATGAAGGACTGACGCGGTGTGTTTATATCTTCGCCGCTTATTTGGAAGAAACCGTGTTTCCTGCAAAGCTCCATAATGCGAGTGAGCTGTTCCTTGGTGTTTCTTGAGGGCATATACGTGATAGCGTTGAACCGAAGCTCCTTTAACAGGGTGGCGAGCTCGTCAAGGTAGTCGTCCTCAAATTTCTGCGCTTTTTTGTCACCGGTGACGGAGTTTGCTACGTCGCCGAGATAAGCATAGGCGGAAATTGCACCTGTTCGTTCGCAGAGACTTATATAATCGTGAACATCGGGACATTCGTCGGTGGCAGGAATGTAGAATTTCTCCACCAGGTCGCTTTTAAGTGCGCCGAGAATGTCATATTCGTAAAACTGCGGTGTTTTTTCTCCGTCTGCAATCTGTCCGCGCACCTTTTCGGAAAGCTTAAGCTTCATGTCGCCTTCAAGGAAACCGAGAATCTCCGCTGGAGTCTTATAGCGTGCGGTCAGCCTCTTCGCAAGGGCGAAAAGTATGTGACGCTCGGTAACTGAGCCGCCCTCCCATGAATTTGACAGGGGAAGAACGTCTGCTTTGAAATCTATGGAAACGCCGTAGGGCTCCATAATTTCATTTATTCGGCGGCACATTTTAAGATTACGCAGATTACGCTTGCGACGGCATTTTTCGAAAAATTCATCGAAGGTATCTATCATTTGATGAGGGATACCGTGTATTGCTGCATAGGCGATAGACAGTTGATCAGGATTGTTGAAACGCTTGCCCGCAAGGGGGGTGTTATCCATATTGAGACGGGTTTCAGCACCTATCGTCACGGGCATACCGATGATCTCACCGGCTTCGATAAATTCCTTGCAGCCCGAAACGCTGTCATGGTCCATTATTCCCGCAGTGCCAAGACCGTTCTGCCAAGCCATATAAAGAGCCATGGTGGGCGAGTATGGAGAGAAAGAGTATGTAGAGTGAATGTGATTGTTCACATATGCCGTCTTTGCAGGGGCTTTAAGCTCGCCTCTGTCTGTTTTTTCTTTAATTTCGCGAAGAGCTGCAAGACGCTCCTCACTAGAGTCGTTGTTAAGACTTTTAATGAGCGCATCAATATTCATATTCTGATCCTTTCAAATCGTTAATTACGCCTATAAATCAACATAAATTGACAAAGCAAAAAATCCGTCAAAAATAATGGTTCATTGCACAAAACCGCGCATAAGCGCGGTTTTGTTCTGCTGCTTTAAACCGAGGCACGGGTAATTTAATGAAGCATTACTTGTCCGCCTGTTACGGGGATCGCCTGTCCGGTCTCGTATTCCTGTTCAATTATGTACATAATTGCGCGTGCCACATCCTTTATTTCACATCCGCGGTTCAGCGGAACCTTGGATTCGTAGAAGCGGCGAACATCATCAATGGTTTTTGCGCCCGGAACCTTTCCTGCATTAAGATATTGAACGAAAAGACCCTTTTCAGGATCACTCCACAACGGTCCGTTAAGGAAGTTGCCGGGGCAAATCGCGTTTACCTTGATTCCGTATGGAGCAAGCTCAAGAGCGAAGCTTGAGGTAAGACCGATTCCGCCGAACTTACTGCCGGCATAGGCAAAGTTTTTGTTGGAACCTTCAAGACCTGACTTTGAGTTGATTTCAATTATGTCGGAGAGATACGCCGGACAAATCTTTCTTTGTGTTTTCATAACAGCAGATGCATATTTTGCACAGAGGAAGTATGCGGTGTAGTTAACTGCCGCTACAAGCTCGAAATTAGATTTTGTCATCTCCTCAAGACTTCCTGCACGTACAATACCAGCGTTGTTTACAAAAACATCAAGTCCGCCGTATTCCTTTACACAGGCATTAACCATTGCTTTTACGCTGTCTTCATCGGAAACATTTGCACCAACGGAGATTGCAATGCCTGCGCCGTACTTAGCACAGAGTTCATCGGCGGTTGCCTTGGCACCGTCAGCATTCATGTCGGCGATTACAACGTATGCGCCCTCTTTTGCCATTGAATCAGCTATACCCTTACCGAATCCCTGAGCAGAACCTGTTACGATAGCAATTTTGCCGCAAAGTCTGCCTTTTGTAGTACTTTGATTGGAGATGGTGAACGTGCCGAGCTTTTCAATAACCACGATACTCGGCTTGCTGCCATGCTTTTCGGTGTAAGCCCCAAAAGCCGCCTTCACTGTATCGACATCTTCATTTTCAATGAAAAGAGTGTTGTTTGAATCAGCCTTAACCGTTTCGCCGGTGGTGAACTTTACGGTGCAGGGAGATCCCTCACCATAGAGCATACGTATGACGGGAGCTATCGCAGTAACGCGGTCAGCGCTGCATGCTCCGGAAAAATTACATAAAGTTTCTGACATGGCTTTTCCTTTCTAAATTTATATTTTCTTTGCGTTAGCAAGCAGATATTTCTCTGCTTCAACACACCAGAGTCCTCCTGCGGCATCGCATAGCTTTGCAAGCTCTGCAAACATTGGATCGGTCTTTCCAAGCTCTGCAAAATCAGCAATAGCTACAAGGGGAAGGGAAATAGAGGTGTAGCAGAGCTTTTTGCCGCCGGGAATTTTGTCAAGATCGATTGTTGTTTTCGCAACGGAATCAAGACCGCAGATGTGTGTTATCATGGCTGCGGGGTTGATCAGTCCTTTTTCCATCATCGCAAGTGCTTCACGCATATCATCGGTATTTCCGCCGCTGGTGCCCACAATGTGAGTGGATGCGTAATGTACGTTATAGAAGTTGAACATGGCCGAGAAATCGGTCTTTGTGGGACCTGCGAAGAAGTTGAGACATCCGTCATGTCCGAGGAGCGCATCACCCATTTCAACTACCTGCTTTACCGGTGCAAACACGAAAACATCGTCAAATCCATTCGGTGCGAAGTTTTTCAAATATGCAAGAGGATCATCGTAGCTTGCAGTGTTAACATACATTAGCTTTACGCCGTTTTTTAAAGCCTTTTCAACCGGAAGGATCTCTGCAGCTCTTGCTAGTCTTGCATTGTCGATGTCAGTAACGACAAGAAGTGACGGACGCAGATCCGCATTTATAAGATAGTCTATACAACCGAGACCCATAGGACCTGCTCCGGCAAGAATGGCAGCTGCGCCTCCATTCTTAATACCCATATTGTGAACATAGCTTCCGCCTGTGGTATGATAGTTTGCGTGTGCACCACCGATTATACAGCTCATGGGCTCTGCAAGGGAACCGTAGAAAAATGCATCACCGCTGTATTTGAGAAGGCAATCGCATTCAAGGGTATCCGCCGGTATGATAACATATGTAGCATCACCGCCGCAGTACTTGTAGCTGTAACCAGGGGCTGACAGGCTTCCGTTTCTGTTATGCGCGGGCTGGATGGAAAATTTTTCGCCGGGTGCAAATTTGTCCTGCCATTTCTTACCCACTTCTCTGATAATTCCGCAGAATTCGTGACCTATTATGACGGGGTTCACTGCGCAGTCATCGGGAACACGCTTGTGAGCACCACCCTGCATTGCAGCTTTATGGGATGACATACATATACTATCGGATACTACCTCAGCCAGTATTTCATCATCGGCAATTTCCGGAAGGTCGAATTCCTCGAGACGGAGATCGTTTACTCCGTATATGCGTACTGCTTTTGTTTTCATTCTTTTGATTCCTTTCTATGTGAGGCGCACTTGTTGATTTTTGCGTGCACAAATTACACACATTTACCTATATTTTATCAAGCTTTCGTTAAAATGTCAATATTTTTCTCACAATTTTGAGCAGTTTTTTCATTAAAAGTCTTTATTTTGCTGAAAATATATGGTATAATATTATAGTAAATTTGGAAGTACAACAGTGTTGTGTGAACAAGGAGGGATTTTCACATGGAAGAAACCAAGGTGCGTGCCCGCATGGCAGAGCTTGCAAGGCTCCTTGAATATCATTCCAGACTTTATTATATTCTTGACGCGCCCGAAATATCGGACTATGATTACGATAGGCTTTTTTATGAGCTTGTTGCACTTGAAAATGAAAATCCCCTGCTTGCAGACCCTAATTCTCCAACCAAGCGCGTTGGCGGCAAGGCTCTTGATTCATTCAATAAAGTGGCGCACAATGTGCCTATGGGAAGCCTTTCCGATGTGTTTGACTACGATGAGGTTCGAGCGTTTGTTTCCCGTATGAAGCAGTACGACCCTGAATGCGAGTTTACCGTTGAATGTAAAATTGACGGACTTTCCGTGTCGCTCGTCTACGAAAACGGAAGATTTATGAGAGGTGCAACCCGTGGAGACGGCAAGGTTGGCGAGGATGTGACGGAAAACCTCCGAACTGTCCGGTCTATCCCTTTGACTATCGACACCGATGCTCCTTACGTAGAGGTTAGGGGCGAGGTTTATATGTCTCGATCGAAATTCGAAAAACTAAACGCCGCCCGTGAAGAAGAGGGCGAAGCTCTGTTTGCAAACCCACGAAATGCGGCGGCGGGTACACTCCGTCAGCTTGATTCAAAAATAACTGCGGCGAGAGGTCTTGATATATTCATTTTTAACTATCAGGCCGGCAGCAAAACATTTGAAACCCACAGCGAGACTCTTGACTGGCTTTCTTCTGTCGGTTTTACGGTGCTGCCTGAATATGCGGTTGTAAAAACTGCCGATGAAGTTATAGGTGTTATCGAAAAAATAGGTGCGGCGAGAGAAGGGCTTCCTTTCGGAATCGACGGTGCAGTAATAAAGATAAACTCACTTTCCCTTCGAGAGAGAATCGGCGAAAACACCTCTACTCCCAAATGGGCGGTGGCCTATAAATACCCACCAGAAGAGAAGCCTACAAAGCTTGCGGACATCGTTATACAAGTAGGAAGAACGGGCGTGCTTACCCCCAACGCCGTACTTGAGCCCGTACAGCTTGCCGGCACTACGGTATCAAGGGCGACTCTCCACAATCTTGACTTCATAAGAGAGCGCGACATTATGATAGGCGACACCGTGATCGTTCGTAAAGCAGGAGATATTATACCTGAAGTGGTATCTGTGGTAAAAGACAAGCGCGACGGAAGTGAGACGGTATTTAATATGCCCTCTGTATGTCCCTCGTGCGGTGAGCCGGTGAGACGTGACGCTGATGACGAAACTACGGGCGGCGGTGCGGCGTACAGATGCACAAACGGTTCCTGCCCTGCACAGCTTCAGAGAAACCTCGAGCATTTTGCTTCAAAAGATGCTATGAACATTGACGGAATGGGCGGTGCAGTTCTTTCGCTGCTTGTGAAAGAGGGACTTGTATCAAATGCGGCGGATATTTACAAATTAACAAAAGAACAGATTGTCCCACTTGAGCGAATGGGCGAAAAGAGTGCGGACAACCTCATTTCGGCAATAGAAGCGTCGAAAAATGCAGGTCTTGCAAGGCTTATTTACGCCCTTGGAATCCGTCAGGTAGGTGCAAAAGCGGCGCAGATGCTGGCGGCGAGATTCTGCGACATAGAAGCCCTGTTCAGCGCAGGAATTGATGACCTCTGCGACATTGATGATGTGGGAGGCATTACCGCAGGATATGTAGTTGACTTTTTTGCTCATCCAAGCACCAGAGAGCTGATTGATGAGCTTAAGGCTTCGGGTGTTGTAACCACCTACGAGTCGCAGAAGAAGAGCGACAAATTTGCAGGTCTTACCTTTGTTCTGACGGGAACTTTGCCTACGATGAAGCGTGACGAGGCGGCGGCGCTTATCGAATCCCACGGAGGCAAGGTAAGCTCGTCTGTGTCGAAAAAGACGTCATATGTTGTGGCAGGAAGCGAGGCAGGCTCAAAGCTTACCAAAGCGGAAAGTCTTGGCGTTACCGTAATTGGCGAGGACGGACTTATTAAAATGGTGAACGAAAATGAATGAAGAATTGAAGCGAAAGCTGATTGAAGCCGCAACAGAAGCTAGGGAGAACGCCTATGCGCCCTATTCAAAATTCAAGGTGGGCGCGGCGGTTCTTGCAAGTAGCGGAAAAATATATACGGGTGCGAATTTCGAGAATGCTTCATTTGGCGCAGGAGCTTGTGCCGAGCGAGTTGCTCTCGGGGCGGCACTTTCGGCAGGAGAGCGTGAATTTTCAGCTGTCGCCTGTGTTGGAGAGGGCAGTATAACCCCCTGCGGCATCTGCCGTCAGGCAATGGCGGAGTTCGGTGACATGTCCGTCATCTGCGCCGCACCTGACCTTACCGACATTCGGGAATACAAATTAGGTGAGCTGATACCCCACTCGTTTAAGTTGTGATTTCATAATGTTTCACCCCAAGGCAGGCGATAGCCGAGTCTGGTGGGGGCGTCAGGGGAGGGTGAATCGGCGTTTGAGAGCAACACCTCCCCCGACCGGGAGTGTGAGGGCAGAGCCCTCGCATTTTGCCGCACGAACACTCGTGCAATAGTTAAAATCAAGGAGGATTAAACCCTATGTTTATAGATAACGTAACAATACACATAAAGGCAGGCGACGGCGGCAACGGCTGTGTTGCCTTCCACCGCGAAAAATATGTTGCCGAGGGCGGTCCGTCCGGCGGCGACGGCGGTGTTGGCGGAAATATTATCTTCAAGATAGACGAGGGTACTAACACGCTTCTCGCTTTCCGCTATAAGAGAAAGTTTATCGCCGAAAACGGCGGTGACGGCGGCACTGAAAAATTCCACGGCAAGAACGGCGAGGACACCGTTATTCTCGTCCCTGCCGGAACTATCATAAGAGATGCCGAAACCGGGCGTATTATCAAGGATATGTCCGACTGCGAGCCCTTTGTGTGCTTAAAGGGCGGCAGAGGCGGTTGGGGTAACAAGCATTTTGCAACTCCTACCCGTCAGATACCCCGTTTTGCAAAGCCGGGCCTTAAGGGCGAGGAAATGGATGTCACCCTGGAGCTTAAAATGCTTGCTGACGTCGGACTCGTTGGATTCCCCAATGTGGGCAAATCTTCGCTTCTGTCCGTGGTAAGCTCTGCAAAACCCAAGATTGCAAACTATCACTTTACCACTCTCCAGCCCCAGCTTGGTGTGGTTAAAACCGGCGAGGGCAAGGGCTTTGTGCTTGCCGATATTCCCGGACTTATCGAGGGTGCTGCCGAGGGCGCAGGTCTTGGACACGATTTTCTCCGCCACGTAGACAGATGCCGCCTGCTTATCCACGTTGTTGACGTAAGCGGAATCGAGGGACGCGATCCTGTTGACGATATTAAAAAGATAAATGCGGAGCTTGAAAATTATTCTCCCGAGCTTGCTTCTCGCCCCCAGATTTTTGCGGCAAACAAGATAGACGCAAGAGATCCAGAGCTTATTGACCTCACCGAATTTGAACGCTATGTAAAAGACGAGCTTGGATGTGAGCTTTTCTATATTTCCGCAGCTACGAGAGAGGGTGTCGACGAGCTTATGTGGCGCACGGCAGAGTGCCTTTCCGACCTGCCGCCTCTTACCATTTACGAGTCCGAAGCGGCCCCCGAGCCCGAAGTTCCCGAGGACGGCAAACGTGAGGTCGTCGTCAAGAATGTGAACGGTGTTTACTTCGTTGAGGGAGAATGGCTTGAACAGCTTATAAACTCCACCAACTTCGGCGACCGCGAATCTATTGCCTTCTTCCAGCGTATCTTAAAGCAGACGGGCGTTATTGACGCCCTCAACAAAGCAGGCTGCGAGGATGGGGATACTGTCAACATTTACGATGTGGAGTTTGACTTTATAGGTTGATACGCCAAGACTTGACAAATCGCGTATAATGTCGTATAATATTGTATTATGTAAAACACAAAATATTAATTCCTCGGAGGAAGTAAAATGTTCTGGAACGAACAAATAGAAACAATGGACAGAGCCGACCTTGAGAGGCTTCAGCTTGAGAGACTCAAAAAGCTTGTGGACTACTGCTACAACAGAGTTCCTTTCTACAAAAAGCGTCTTGATGAGGCAGGTGTTACCGCCGATAAGATAAAGACTCTTTCAGATATTCAGTATATCCCCTATACCACAAAGGATGACATCCGCGATACCTATCCCTTTGGACTTTTTGCCGTTGACAAAAAGGAAATCGTTCGTATTCACGCTTCAAGCGGAACTACGGGTAATCCTACGGTTGTCGGTTACACAAAAAACGACCTTAATATGTGGACAGAGTGCGTATCAAGGCTTGTGGTTGCCGCAGGCGCAACCGCCGATGATATAGTTCAGATAGCTTTTGGCTACGGTCTTTTCACGGGTGCTCTCGGACTTCACTACGGTCTTGAAAATATTGGCGCTACCGTCGTTCCCACCTCTACAGGCAACACGGAAAAGCAGCTTAAGCTTATGCGCGACTTTAATACATCGGCACTTGTTTCAACCCCCTCTTACGCCCTTTACATAGCAGAGGTTGCAAAGGACATGGGCATCGACTGCCGCGACCTTAATGTGCGTCTTGGACTTTTCGGTTCAGAGGGCTGTTCCAATGAGATGCGCTCCAAGGTTGAAGAAGCGTGGAATCTGTTCGCTACCGACAACTACGGAATGAGCGAGCTTTGCGGTCCCGGCGTATCGGGCGAATGCCGCTTCAGATGCGGTATGCATTTTGCTGAAGACCACTTCTATCCCGAAATTATCGACAGTGCAACCGGTGCTGTTAAGGCGAAGGGTGACGAGGGCGAGCTTGTAGTTACCACCCTTACAAAAGAGGGAATACCCATGCTTCGTTACCGCACAAAGGATATTACAAGACTTTACTACGACAAGTGTGAGTGCGGACGTACCCACGTCCGTATGGAAAAACCTCTCGGACGTGCCGACGATATGCTGAAAATCAAGGGCGTAAATGTATTCCCTACACAGATTGAGAGCGTGCTCGTAAGTATTCCCGAGGTTGGACCCCAGTATCAGATAGTGCTTGGAACGAAGAATTATATGGATACCTTCGAAATTAACATTGAGGTGCTTGATGCAGGTATGCTTACTTCCTACAAGGCTCTTGAGGAGCTTCAGCTTAAGGTTCGCCACAAGCTTCAGACCGTCCTCGGACTTGATGCAAAGATTAACCTCGTTGAGCCGAAGTCGCTTGAAAGATTTGTGGGCAAGGCGAAGCGTGTTATCGACAACAGAAACAAATAAAATTACATATCGGAGAAAATAAAATGAAAAAGATTATGCTCGGCAATGAAGCCGTGGCACGCGGACTCTACGAGGCAGGCGTGCATTTTGTATCAAGCTATCCCGGTACT
>JAZNFI010000125.1:0-5339 GCA_045589075.1 Candidatus Flemingiibacterium sp. | reverse complement strand
TAAGTCACGTCTAACTGATGTGACAATCACTGGTGGGTTTATTCCGCATACAGCGTATTTAATTAAAAAAAATGACAAGTCAAAACTTGTCTTTTTTTCTGTAAAAGGGGGATAAAAAAGATATTTTAGCCACTTTTTGTTTGATTTTGAACTGGCGCGTATTCGTTTTATAGCAAATTGCTTTTCGACTATAAGGAGAAAAGCTACATCTGCACCTTTTCACTATTCACTATTACTTATTACTTCCGCCAAAAATCGACAAGGAATTAGTGAAAAGTGAAGAGTTAATAAGTAAAAATCGACAAGCTTCTGTCGAAACTTGTCGATTTTTGTATAAAGGCTACGAAAAAGATATTTTTCGAGGGTTGCCACTAGGATTCGAACTCAAACGGGGGGATAACATATTATTTTTGATATCCGAGAACAACTTTGCTTCGACTAGAATATACAATTGTGCCGGTTGAATCGTCGCTTTCAAACAAAGTAATTCCTTTTATCGTTTCTCCATTACTTAATTTAATTGTTCCGCCGTATTTGGTGCCGCTTTCCTCAACACGAAAATCACCGGTATATACAATATAATCCTTGTTCACATAATCCATCCAAGACGGAAGAACCTGAAAAACGGAAAAAGCAACAATGCCAACAAGCAACAAGCTCAAAACGATAAATTCAGAAACAAAGCTTTTTTTCTTACCTTTTGTATGTGTAGGCTTTTTATACCGAATTATTGTATGACACAATAAAAAAAGGCAAAGCGAAAGGATCAACGCGAAAACGATCGTAATTACAATATTATGGCTTAACAACCTGCTTTCATCAATTTTAATTCCTTTAAATGTTTCCATAAGCCCACCGCCTTTCTGGAATTAGTATAGCATAAAATCGTGGAGATTTCAAGACCGCCGTGCCAAATCACGCCGAAGGCGTGCATATCATCAATTCCGTAGGAATTGCATATCATCAACACGAAGTGTTGTATATCATCAAGCCGCAGGGAAAATACACGCTGGCGCGTGATGAGATACAAGGGCGGCACGCCGCCCTTGATGATATCCACGACTGCGTCGTGATGATATGCCAAGCCTGCGGCTTGGATAAAAAAATTCGACAAGTCGAAACTTGTCGAATTTTTTGGTGGAAACAGGGAGACTCGAACTCTCGACCTCACGGATGTGAACCGTGCGCTCTAACCAACTGAGCTATACCCCTGTATTCATAACACAGATATAATATCACATTTTCACTGCCATGTCAATAGGTTTTTATAAAATTTCAAAAAATCTTTTGAAAACTATTGACATATTGAAAATTGTATGGTATACTTGTAAAGTGATTTGCTTTACAGAGGTGAAACCGATGTCTGCACGTGAAAAAGATCTTGAAATCGGACTGTTGCTGGATTTTTACGGTGAACTGCTTTCCGACAGCCGAAGACAGGCGGCTGAGCTTTACTATAATGGAGATCTTTCTCTTGCCGAGATTGCGGAGGATTCCGGAATCACACGTCAGGGTGTGCGTGACAACATTGCCAAAGCGAAGACGCAGCTTACGGAATATGAAGAAAAGCTCGGTCTTGCGGAAAAGTTCCGCATGATCGGAAAGACTCTTGATGACATCATACCGCGTCTTGAAAAATTGGCAGAGGATGCAGATGAAAGCACCTATGCCGAGCTTCAGGACATCATTAAAAAGGCGAAAAATATTACCATATAAAGATCCGATACGGAGGATTTAAATGTTCGAGAGCTTAGTCGATAAAATGGCCGCTGCTTTTAAGAAATTTAAAAGCAAGGGCAAGTTGACCGAAGCTGACGTCAAGGCAGGAATGCGCGAGGTTAAATTAGCACTTCTTGAGGCCGATGTTAACTATAAGGTCGTAAAAGACTTTATCAAAACGGTCTCCGAACGTGCTGTGGGATCCGAGGTGCTTGAAAGCCTTATGCCGGCACAGCAGGTTGTAAAGATCGTTAACGAAGAGCTTTGTACTCTCATGGGCGGTACTCAGGCAAAGCTTGCTATCTCGTCAAAACCGCCTACAGTTGTCATGATGGTGGGTCTGCAGGGTGCCGGTAAAACCACACACGCAGGCAAGCTTGCCGGAATGTACAAAAAACAAAGCAAGCGTCCCCTTCTCGTTGCCTGCGACGTATACCGTCCAGCGGCGATAAAGCAGCTAGAGGTTGTTGGCGGACAGCTTGATATTCCCGTGTTCCAGATGGGCGATAAGGTAAGCCCTGTAGAGATCGCCAAAGCAGGCATAGAGCACGCCAAAAAGCACGGTCACGACATGGTATTCATTGATACTGCCGGACGTCTTCACATTGATGAAGTGCTTATGAATGAACTGCGTGATATTAAGTCGATAGCTGAGCCGGCTGAGATACTTCTCGTTGTAGATGCCATGACCGGTCAGGATGCGGTAAATGTGGCTGAGTCATTTAATGAGCTGCTTGATATTACCGGTGTTGTCCTCACCAAAATGGACGGCGATACAAGAGGCGGTGCGGCACTTTCCGTACGCCATGTCACCGGCAAGCCCATAAAATTTGTGGGTATGGGTGAAAAGCTTGATCAGATCGAGCCGTTCTATCCCGACAGAATGGCGTCACGTATTCTCGGTATGGGAGATGTGCTTTCTCTCATTGAAAAGGCACAACAGAGCTTCGATGAGAAGCAGGCGGCTGAGCTTGAACGCAAGATGCGTGAGCAAACATTCACACTGACGGACTTCCTTGAACAGTTCAAGCAAGTGCGTGGAATGGGCTCTATTGAGAGCCTTATGGGAATGATTCCCGGTGTCAAGCCCAATGCGCTGAAGGATGTCAAGGTGGACGAGCGTCAGCTTGACCGAATTGAGGCGATAATACTTTCAATGACCCCGGAAGAACGTGAAAAGCCGGATATGATAAATGCATCGCGCAAACGTCGTATTGCAGACGGCAGTGGAATGAAGGTTGAGGATGTAAACCGACTTCTCAAGCAGTACGACCAGATGCGTCAGATGATGAAGCAGTTTGCGTCTATGACAGGAGGCAAGCGCTTCGGAAGAAAAGGTAAGATGAAATTCCCGTTCTAAACGGATTTCAATAAATAAAAAACAACAAACATATTTAATTTTTGGAGGAAAATCAAAATGGCAGTTAAACTCAGACTCACCAGACTCGGCGCTAAGAAGAACCCCTACTACCGCGTAGTAGTGGCTGACTCCCGTTACCCCAGAGACGGTCGTTTCATCGAAGTTATCGGTACCTACAATCCTATGACTGAACCTGCTGAGATCAAGATCGACACCGAAAAGGCTCAGACCTGGATCAAGAACGGCGCTCAGCCTACCGATACCGTACGTGCTCTTCTCAAGAAGACCGGCGCTATTGACTGATAAAAATGGTCGAGCTTAAGAAAGTTCTCACGGACATCGCAAAGTCTATTGTTGACGATCCTGAAAAGGTTGAAGTCACAGAAATGGCAAAAGGCGATGAGGTTATCCTTGAGCTTCATGTCGCAGAAGATGACATGGGTAAGGTTATAGGAAGACACGGCAAAATCGCAAAGGCTATCCGCCTTGTAATGAAAGCCGCTGCAAATACAGTAAACAAACGTGTGACTGTAGATATTAAATAACACATCCCCGCACAGTGTATGCTGTGTGGGCATACTTTTATCTTTGATTGTTTTTGGGACGCGGCGTGCGGGTGACATTCGTGTAAAGGTAATTGTCACGCTTAACTGTGAGGTTGAGACTTCCGTTTACAACATAGTCAGAGGCACTGTGCTTTGAATAGACAGATGTCATTCCGCCTTTCATCACGAGAACTACGATAAGTGCTATTATGAATCCGGTAATAAGTGCCGGCAAAATATAGGTGAACGGTGTCCACTCATCGGCTGTTTCATCCTCATACTCATAGTCGTTGTAATAATATTCGCCATCATAGTAGTCGCAGTCATCGTTACCGTATGCCATTACTGTACCGGAGAACAGGGAAAATGCCATAATCAGAATGACGGTAAACACAAGAAATTTTTTCATGATCATCCTCCGATCAGTTTCATAAGGTTCAGAACAAGATAAGCAACTACGCTGAAAACGGCGGTACCGCCTATGAGCCAGCGTGCGAAAGCTCCTTTATCAACCGGGAGGTTTCCCACAAATTTTCCCGTCTGACCGTTCATTGCGAAGGTGAATTTCTCATTATTCCACGTGGTGTTGAGAAGCCATACGGGATACAGCACATACCGTGTTTTTCCCGACCTTATCCTGACAGAACTGTGCTCTGCAGTCACCGTTGAATATCCCACCACGGTATTGCGGAGTGCGGTTTCCGTGCTTCGCTTTATGCGTTCGTTGGCACGTGGGCGACTGTCTTCTGCGGTCACATCGTATCTATCCGCAAGGTATCCGGATAAATACGCAGTTCTGAAGTCTACGGCTTCGGAAAAATCGAAAGGTTCTATGGATTCCATCAGTTTATTATCCATCTTTGTGGACCCGTCTACAGGGACGTGTTCAAATTCCAGATTCCCACATCTGGTAATTGAATAATACCGTGTTTCAACACAGTTGTAGTCGCCGCTTACATACGAGCGAACCTTGGTGGCACGGTAACGTGCATCACCGTCTGTATCCGCATCGTAAACCCAGAACGGAACGTAGATGCCCTTTATCTCGTCGATATGATTTTGTTCTTTGAAGACTTTGGGGAGCAGCGGCTTTTTTGATATGTGCTTCTCGTAACCCGCTTTGGCAGCTTTTTTATCAAGCTTAAAAGGTATGACAAGATCGGGCTTGAGATCTCCCGCAAGTTTGCCTTTCATTATGATCGGATTGTCGCAGTACGGGCATTTCATGGCGGCGGTGGTTTCGTCAGCAATGATTTCTCCCGCGCAGGTCTGGCATATATATATGTTCAATCCCTGCGCTTCGTCGGACTGCCATTCGGCAGAGGGCGCATCTTCCCAGCACATTTCGTCTGCGGCATCGGTTTTCAGATCTTCGTCGTAGTTCTTAAGATCGTCTATATCAAATTCGGTGTCGCAGTACGGACATTTGGGCTTTTGCGCAGTGGTATCGAATTCTATTGTACCGCCGCAGCATGGACATTTGTATGTGGCAAGACCGTTCATCACTTAATATCACCGTTGTCAAACGGATCACCG
Organism: Candidatus Flemingiibacterium sp.; assembly: GCA_045589075.1. GTDB lineage: Bacteria > Bacillota > Clostridia > Oscillospirales > CAG-272 > Flemingiibacterium. The sequence goes on along the minus strand of JAZNFI010000125.1, from coordinate 179 downwards.
CATTCGGGACAGAATTTTGGCGGCTTCATACCTTTTTCCGGCTCCCATCCGCATTTGTCGCACTTGTACTGCAAAGCACCTGCGGGCTTCTTTGCACCGCATTCGGCGCAGAATTTGCCTTTGTTCACCGTACCGCAGGAACAAGTCCATCCGTTGGGTGAAGTCGGAGGCCAAGCGGT
>JAZNFI010000124.1:0-15667 GCA_045589075.1 Candidatus Flemingiibacterium sp. | reverse complement strand
CCCTTTACCGCGTCAGCGAATCTTGATTCGGGACGGTAAGCCTCAACCTCATTAAGCTGCTCCGCAAAGGCAACCGCGCGCTTTGTACGCGCAATGCATTTGTGAGAATTATCGACAGTAACTACGTTGGGAGAAACGTAGATATCGAAGCCGATAATCTTGCCGAGCAGACCGTTTTCAAGAGAGGCAGAGTTATCGGTACCGTTAAGAATCTTGGAACGGAGGATGAGAGCTGCAACCTCGGGGGTTACTTCAAGAGAGGATTCGATGTTGGAATTTACTCCGTTGGCAAGAAGGGCCTGCCGTGCTGCCACAATCATCTCGATAATGCTGTCTGCGGTGGGGTTTGAATACTGCATCACGTTTTTGGGATCTGCCTCAGTATAGAGGGAGTAAACATACTGGTCCGCAACATCTGCGAGAGCGGCAGCAGCCTGAGTCATTGCAGCCTTCATAAGCTTAGGCTGAGACTGAGCCTTGTCCACGTCATCTATTTGGAAGTTGAACGCCTTCGCATTGCTTATCTCGAGGGTGAGAGCAGAATCGGAAAGAGCCTCGGGAGCGTTCATGTCGGTGTTCTTGGTGTAATCGAAAACAGAAATCGAACCGATGCTGCCGATTTTCACGCAAGAGCCCTTGTCCTTAATTTCGCCCTCGAAATCACGGCAGCAGTTGCGTACACCGATATATTCGCGATCAAGCTCGGTAAGGAGAGTTTCACTCCACACGGTGGGGATGAAATTTGTAATAGCCATAAAAAATACCTCCAAAAAAATAAATATATTTATATCACAGCCACGTCTCCGGATAACGTCGCAGTAATATCATGTTTTTAACTGTCTCCTCGCACATCAGCCAAGGAAAAAACTTGCGTCTTTGGATTTTGTCACCGTACATTCTGATTCTGAACGGGACATTACGGCATAGCGAAGAGCCTCCGGACAGTGGGTTACACTGTGCGGCTCACCCGCCGCATCCTCCGGCACATGACGTGAGGAAAGAAGGGATTCCATAGAAGAAATCAGTTCCTCACAGCATGAGAAGATGATAAGCCCGTCGCAAAGTCGCTGACGCAGGGCGCGCCAACCGGGAATACGTCTGTTGTCAGCCCGCACGAGAGGGGGAGTGAAGGGGATTTTCGATATAATTTCAAAACCGCTGTAACCCGAGTCCTGACGTCTGTTCCAAAGGTCGGGAGAACAAACAGCATAGCTTATATAATGCCCATTTGCACGCTCCTCCTCGGTAATTGCAGCAAGCATCTCACCTGCCTTGCCAAGAGTAAGACCGGATTCACAGTATTCTCTTGTAACATACAGCTTGTCATCACAGATGGCGAGCACAAGAAGTGCGAATCGGTCAAAGCCATAGTCAAATGCCATAAAATATCTGCCGGTATTAAGCTCAAAAGGCTTCGAGACGTGGGTTGTCCGTGAAAATTCGGGAAAAAACTGCCCCTCAAATACTTCCCAGCACCCGTCAAGCCACGCAGAACGAAGCTTCTCGGGCAAACTTTCGAGAGTTGTCACATATTCGGGGTCGTGGGACAGGAGAACATCGTTGTCCCATACCGAGGCGCGTATAAAAACGTAATCTTCGGGACGTTCACCCTTTTTAAAGCTTCTGTCTATGAAAAGACGCTTTACCCAGGCGTGACCGACACCGCCGGGGTTACAGGTGAGGTACATACGCCTAGGTACCTTCCTGACGCCTCGAAGACAACCCTTGAGAGTGGAAAATTGATACTCAGTCAGTTGGGTTGCCTCGTCGATTGCGATAATGTCGTATTCCTGACCCTGGTAATGAAGCGTATCTGCGTCGCAGGACAGATAACCAAGCATTATGGTGCTTCCATTTTTAAATCGGAATATTCTGTCACCCGCCGCATAGGTTACTGATGGCGTCAGTTCTTTTATCAGAGGAATGACGTGATTGTCGCGAAGCTCCTTAAGGGTGCGCCTGATAATCAGACAGCGAATGCCCGGATAGCGATAGCAGAGAAGTATGAGCTTTCTGCGAAGCGCCCAGCTCTTACCGCCGCCTCTTGATCCGCCATAGGCAGTAAATTTTGCGGTTGAACGAAAAAACTCCAGCTGTTTTTTGTTGGGGACTCCTTTTAAATGCAAGTTACTGCCTCCTTAAATGCCGTCTTCAAGCATATCGTGGTCGCAGAATATATCGTCCTCGCTCTGCGGTTTCCAGAAGCCGTATTGCCTTAGATATAAATTGATAAGAGAAGCGGTTGCACCCGAATTAAGAGCAGCATCCTCAAGCTCCAGCATTACGGAGCTGAAATCGTTGGGGCGTTTCTTTTTAAGGGAGAAAAGCTCGTTTGCGCTTATTCCGATGTGCCTGCAGAAGCCTGCAAGATTTGGGAATGGATGCTTTCTTTCAGAGCTTAGAACCGAATCTATATACTCACGAAGCTTGCTTTTAAGGGCATCCTTTTTTGGTAATGCCAAATCTGTCACTCCTTTCGTGTTTTGTGACGTTTTACAAGTCGATTGTAACATCGAATAAAAATCACCGCACGTCAAATGTATCCGTATAATAACGTCTATATTGACAAAAAAACATTAAATTTTCCGTACAATTTTATCAGCCGTCACATTATCGTCACAATTATAAGCTATAATATCAATAACAAGGGTTTTAAGGGAGATAACACTAAATGAAATACAGATTAACAATAGCGGTACTGCTTGCTTTTTGTATACTTACCGTCTCCTGCAAAGATGTGGCTGTGATTGATTTTACACCTACTGCTGAGGATGCAATGACAGTAATGACGGTTGAAGGCAGGGAAGTGGAATATCAGGAGTTCAGATATTACTATTTAAATAATAAGCGCGACAGCCTGGGTATTGAAAGTACCCCCACGGACGAAGAAAGCCTTATGCTGCTTAAGCTCACAGAGGAAAACATAAAAAATCGCCACGGTCTTTGCCTGTTTGCCGAAAAATACGGTGTTTCTGTAACAAATAGTGATGTTTCAGAGGCAAATGAGTATGTTGACAATTTCAAAGAAGAGAATTTTGAATCGGATGAGGAGTATCTTCTTGCCCTTGAAGCAAGGTATCTCACAGATTACCTATTCCGAAGCCTGCAGAGTGAATCAAATCTTGCGTACAGTGTGCTTGAAAAGATGAAGGAAACAGGAGACATCATAACGGCGGAAGAGGATATTGATGAGGCTTTCGAAAGCGATGAAATCATCTGCATAAAGGAGATTTACGTCGCTTACAACTCTGAGCAAACTAAAAATGCAGCAAATCTTCGCGCCGAGGAAGCGTTGTCAAAGCTTATGAACGGCGAGGAGTTTGAAGCTCTCATGGATGAGTACAGTGATTATAACACCAATCAGATGCCGCCGGAGCATGGCTACTATACAATGAAATATGATGCACTTGATGTGATCTGGGATACCGCCATAAGCCTTGCGGAGGGCGAGTACAGCTACGTGATCGAGTCGGATTACGGCTACCATATCGTAAAACGCTGTCCTAAGGATTACGAATATATGGATACTGTCCGTGACAGCATCTACGAGCGTTACACTTATGCTAAATTCAATGAAGCGATTTATACATTCATCGATACGCTGGAGCCTCAATATACTGACTTTGGAAAATCCATAGCGTTGTCTGAAATGGAATGAAAGCAGAGGAAGCTTAAATTTGCCTAGATAGGGAAGGGTGGACACTCATTCTTCCCTCAGTCAAATTTTAATAAAATCGCAAAAAGCACTTGACAACCAGAAAAATCTGTGATATTATATTAAGGTGTGAATAAGCACATTATATTTGCGGGTATGGCGGAATTGGCAGACGCGCTAGATTCAGGTTCTAGTGGGGGCAACTTCGTGAAGGTTCAAGTCCTTTTACCCGCACCAGAGAAAAAAGCACTTGCTTTCGCAAGTACTTTTTTTAATGAAGCACGCCAAGGGCGCATGAAAAACGAAGCAGGGCTTCGCCCTATGAAGTGCGGCTGCAAATGTATAGGAACCGGTTGCTGTGCAAAATATTTAATCTAGTCAAGTGGGTGTTATCCAAAGAGCAGAGTTTGCTGTGTAAGTGAGTAAATATTGAGCCGACCGCATGAGTTTAAACGTATCAGTTGAATATGTTTAGGAATGAGCTGCACGTATGAGTGGTATAAGCAAATAGGCGTAGGCACGTGCTGTGCATAGACCGTATAAGCAAATGAGTGTAGGAATGAGCTGTAATTTACCCCTATAAACAAATAACTGTAAGAGACGCGAAGCGCGCCACCTTAACCCCTCACCTATAAACTTAATGCAAATTCCTTCCCTTTATTATACAAAATTTGCATTTTGTATAATAATATATAAAATTCCCGCTCGGTGTAAATGTGCTCCCCTCTGTAAATACTTCTTCTCAATCTTGAGGCATCAACGTGCATACAGCTGTTAGGCTATATGTTACGTCGAGCAAAGGCATACCCGCTTCCTTGTAATAATCAGAAATTGTCTTTCGGTTTCACTGATGCTTGGACTTTGTAGAACGTAATTCTGCGTGGAATTTGTATACCGCAGGATTTTACACTTCCCTGTAGAAGTTTATTTTTTGTATGCCGCTTCATTCACCGCAGATTTGATTCTATTGTGTTTTTTCATCCCTCGGCTGTCAGATGTTTAGCTTAATATTCTGATGTGTCTAATGTTACTGTATTGTCAATATTATCCTATTTAGTAAGCTGTTCGTCATACTACACAAATCCCGCCGCTTTAATTTATTAATCTTACCTATATTTCGCCATTCAGTTACAATTATTTTACATATATAGAACTGCTTTACTCTTGACTTTTTTTGTTAATAGTGTATAATATTTATAACAGTTGTAATATTATCTCTAAACTTATTTTTATAAAGGAAAGGTGTTAAAAATGACGAAAAAAACAGTGCTCTCGCTCGTGCTTTCACTAGCTATGATCTTCACTCTCGCAGTTCCGGCTATTGCAAGCAGCAGCCAAACAACCTACAATGTTTTTCTTGACGTTGACGAATCCAAAGGTTATGTTGGGCTGTCGAATATCAATGCCAGAAAAGGCGCAAGCATTACCGGATATGTATCCCCCGGAAGCGGCTATGTGCTTGATGAGGTTAAAGTTGTAAATGATAGCAACTCCGGAGATGTGAATGTAAAAATCAACGGAAACGAGTTTAGCTTCAATATGCCCGAATCCGATGTTACCGTTACCGTCACCTTCGCTGAAGCTGACGGTCAATACGCTACCGAGCTTTATTATAACAGCAACGACGGCGATGTATGGCTTTCCCAGAACGGAGCTGACTCCCAGGACAATGTTTACATATATGTTGATCCCGATTCGGGCGTTGACATTGATTCTGTTAGAGTAGTTAATGCAAAAACTAAAAAGTCCGTTACCTGCACAAAGGTGGGTAAGGAAGACGGCGTTACGGAATACAAATTCAAGATGCCGGCTGCAGATGTTGAAATTTATGTAGTCTTCGATGGCAGTGGCTCCGAAACTAACGGTGAATATGACATCGACATCGACTTCAATTCCTCAAGAGGCGATGCATGGACCTCTTCAGACGATGCCGACAGCGGAGTGATTGTCAAAATTTATGCCGACCCCGATAATGGCTACTATGTAAAGAATATAGAGATTAATAATGGCAATGTGCGCTGCTTTGAGGCTGGTGATTACTACTACTTCATTATGCCGGAAAGTGATGTTGAAATTTACGTAACATTCTCGTCTGGTACAGGCAATTCAAGCAGTTCAAGCGGCAGATATGACGTTAGCTTTGATTTTGACGATACCTACGGCGAAGTCTGGACAACTAAAGATTCCTACGATTATTACGACATCGTAAGAATTGAATATGCACTTGAGGATGGCGTTGAGCTTGATGAATTTATAGTAACAGACGAAGACGGAGAAATGGTAGAAGTAATCTACAATAACGCATTCTATTATTTCAGAATGCCCATGAGCAGCGTTACTATTGAAGCATATTTTACAGGTGAGCCCACAGAGCCCGATGGCACCAAATATGATATTAATCTTAACTACAATGATACTTATGGCTTTGTCCGTACAAACAAGACCGATGATGAGGCGGTTTCCGGTGCTACAGTACGAATCTATGCGTATCCGGAGGACGAGGAATCTGAGGTAATAAGTGTGTTTGTCAGAAAGACAAACGGCTCTGTTGTAACTGTAAAGCAGTCAGCCAGCTATTGGTACTTTACAATGCCCTCATCTGACGTCAATGTAAGCGTTGTGTTCTCGGATGAGCTTGACGATGACGATAATGGCAGCTCATCCTCCTCTACATCATGGTATGACATTGAAGTTAACTACAATAATAATTGGGGCGATGTAGAAATAAGCAACGAAGGAAAGAGCGGAAGAAAAATTGAGTTTGTTGTTGACGGCGATGTATATGACGTTCGTGTTATCAGACTCAGCGACGGCAAACAGCTTACAGTAAAGGAAGGCTCTGATTACGGTGAATACAGCTTCACTATGCCCTCCTCCGATGTTTATGTAGATATTCTCTTTGAAGATGACGTTGATGGCAACGACTACGATATTACGCTTGATTATAAGTCCTCACGCGGTGATGTTACCCTCTCTAATGATGAGGCAGACGAGGGCGATAAGGTTAAGGTGTATATTGAGCCTTCGAGTGGATATGAAGTTGATGCAGTTAAGACATACAAGGGTTCCACAAAGGTCACTACGAGATATATAAACGACTATTGCTACTACTTCACAATGCCAGATGATGATGTAAAGGTTACCGTAACCTTTACCGCTGCTGTTGGCGACTACGAGATCAAAACCTCGTATACAAGCAGCCAAGGCACAGTTACTGCATCTCCCACCACCGCAGATGCCGGTGAAACTGTTGAGCTTACCGTAACTCCCAAAACAGGCTACAAGTTAGTGAAAGTAACCGCAAAGAGGTCCACCGGCACAACTGTAACCCTTACAGAGGAATCTGAAGGCAAGTACAGCTTTACAATGCCCGCATACGACGTTACAGTCAGCGCAGTGTTTGAAAAGCTTGTAACCGAGTACAAAATCGAGAATATCTCCGATGCATCTTTCGGTTCCGTAACGGTAGCTGAAAAGTCTGAGGCATCCAAGACGGTAACAATCACACCAAAGGCGAAGACCGGGTATGAGGTCAATGCCGTAACAGTAACCGATGCTTCCGGTAAGTCTGTGACAGTCAAAAAAGGAACCTCCGCATGGACATTCACTATGCCTTCATCTAATGTAAAGGTAAATGTAACCTTCAAATTGTCCGCGATTGACTACTTTGTGGAAAAGATTGTGGACGAAACCAAGGGTACTGCTGCACTGTCCGCAACCAAAGGACCGGAAGGCACAAGAATTACTGTAACGCCCGGTGCAAAAGCTGGCTATACAGTTGATGCTGTCAGAGTAACAAACGTATCAACAAATACTGCGGTAGTTGTTACTAAATCCGGGGAAGCTTACTCATTTGTGATGCCTGCTTCCAACGTAAAAGTAAACGTAACCTTCAAAGAAGCAGTCCATGACTGTCCTTCAAAGGAATTCACCGATGTTGTAATAACCGAATGGTACCATGATGCTGTTGATTACGTTGTTTCCAAGGGTATCATGAACGGTATGAGTGAAGGTAAACCCCTGTTTGTTCCGAACGGTACAGTTACCCGTGCAATGGTAACCACGGTTCTCTGGAGAATCGCGGGAAGTCCTGTTTCAACACAAGCACTTCCCTACACCGATGTTCGTTCAGGCGAATGGTACACAGAGGCAGTACGCTGGGCGGCAGCTAACGGTATTCTTACCAACGTATCAAACACCACCCTGCTTGAGCCAAGCTCTACTATCACCCGTGAGCAGTTTGTAACAATGATTTACCGTTATGAGCTTTATAAAGCAGGCGGCACTATGGCGAAAACCGAGGATCAGCTTGGAGGATTTACCGACAAGGCTTCTGTATCCGATTGGGCGGTAGATGCACTTAATTGGTGCGTAAGCAAGGGTGTCATTAATGGTCATGATAACCGCACAATAGACCCACAGGGCTTCACTAACCGTGCACAGCTCGCACAGATTCTGTACAATTACAGCCTTGTGAAATAAAGACCGATATGAATGTGCCAAAATAATCTTTGCGCACACTAAATAAGGTTAAAACAAAAACAGTCCCGACAGTTTGTGCTGTCGGGACTGTTTTTAGGTTTTCCGAGATAGTATAAAAGAAAACAGACATATAAGTCCCAGCCTAACCTTTGCGGTTTGTGAACGGATTCGACTACATATCCTTTTTCATGCGCTCCAGTGCACCCTTTTCAATGCGGGAGACCTGGGCTTGGGAAATTCCGATTTCGCTTGCTATCTCCATTTGTGTTTTTCCGCCGAAATATCGCATTTCAATAATGTTTTTTTCCCTTGGCGAGAGCTTTTTCATTGCCTCCTTGAGTGCAATGTCCTCCAGCCAGGTCTCGTCGGTATTGTCATTGTCACTTATCTGATCCATTATGAATATAGAGTCTCCGCCGTCAGAAAAAACGGGTTCATAAAGACTCACGGGTATAGCTATTGCCTCCAGTGCCGCTCCGATTTCTTCCTTCTTTGCCCCTAGCTTTTTCGCAATATCTTCAATAGTCGGCTCGCGGTCAAGTGCGCTTGTAAGCTCCTCTCTTGCCTGAAGTGCACGATATGCAAGATCACGTACCGAACGTGAGACTCGTACAGCGTTGTAATCGCGAAGATGACGTCTGATCTCACCGATTATCATGGGAACCGCATATGTGGAGAACTTAAGATCGAGTGTTATATCAAAATTGTCAACTGCCTTAATAAGCCCTATGCACCCTACCTGAAAGAGGTCGTCCAAATTTTCTCCTCTCCCCGTAAAGCGACGGATCACAGACAAAACGAGCCGTAAATTACCTGCAATAAGCTCCTCTCTGGCGGCAGAGTCACCGTTTTTTGCCTTGATAATCAGCTCGCGTTTCTCCTCCGAGGTCAGATTCTTCAGCTTTGAGGTGTTGACACCGCATATTTCAACACGGTTCTTATATGTGTTCTGCACCATACTGTATTGCCTTCCGAATTGTTTATTTAATTGGTTTAAATGCTTGAGTTACCGATTTTATTATTGCCGTAAAATCGAGAGCGTTATGCAGATGTGTCACTGCCTTCTTTTGGAAGTGAAAAGAGTTGAAATGTCAAATCGGAAATATGCGTAAAAAATTTGTCAAAACAGTGATATATTTGTCAGTTTGACTCTTGACCGTGTATGTAAAATCTGATATAATAGTATCAAATAAAGAAATGAGAGGTATATCCCAATGAAAAAACGCGCGATTATCAGTTTAACCGATAAAACCGGCGTAGTTGAGTTCGCACGCGAGCTTGATGCGCTTGGCTACGAAATTCTGTCAACCGGCGGTACACACAAGGTTATTGCCGAGGCAGGAATCCCCGTAACCCAGGTTTCCGATGTTACCGGCTTCCCCGAGTGCCTTGACGGACGTGTCAAGACCCTCCACCCGCTTATCCATGCAGGTATTCTTGCTATGAGGTCTAACCCCGAACACATGGAGCAGATTGAAAAGCTGGGCGTTACACCAATAGACATCGTTGCTATCAACCTCTACGCCTTCAAGGATACCATAATGAAGCCGGGCGTTACCCGTGAGGACGCTATCGAGCACATCGACATAGGCGGTCCTACCATGCTCCGTGCAGCAGCAAAGAATTATCAGGATGTTTCCGTTATTGTTGATCCTGCTGACTATGCAACCGTTATTGACGAGCTGAAGGCAAACGGTAAGGTTTCAGTTGACACCAACCTTAAGCTTGCGTACAAGGTGTTTAACCACACCGCGGCTTACGATACCCTCATTCAGTCCTATCTCCAAAGGGAAACAAACTCCCCCATATTCCCCGAAAAGCTCTCCTTAACCTTTGAAAAGGTACAGGATATGCGCTATGGCGAAAACCCTGGTCAGACCGCCGCATTCTATAAGGAAATCGGGCACTTCGAGGGTACTCTCGCAGCAGCTGAACAGCTTCACGGCAAGGAGCTTTCATACAACAATATCAACGACACAAACGGTGCGCTCGAATGTCTTAAGGAATTCGACGACTGCCCCTGTGTTGTTGCCGTTAAGCACGCTAATCCTTGCGGTGTAGGAATCGGCGAGGACATCTACAAGGCATACATGAACGCATACAACGCAGACCCCGTTTCCATCTTCGGCGGCATTATTGCCTGCAACAGAAAGGTTGATGCAAAGACCGCAGAGGAAATAAACAAAATCTTCGTTGAAATCGTTATCGCACCTGACTTTGATGCCGAGGCGGTTGAAATTCTCACCCAGAAGAAGAATGTCCGCGTTCTCCGCCTTCCCGAAATCGCAAAGCCCAACACCAAGGAAATGATGGATATGAAGCGTGTTGCAGGCGGACTTCTCATACAGGAGCGCGACATCGGTCTTTACGACGAGGCAGAGCTTAAGGTTGTAACCGAAAAGGCACCTACCGCAGAGCAGATGGTAGACCTCAAGTTTGCAATGAAGGTTGTTAAGCACACCAAGTCTAATGCAATAGTTCTTGCAAAAAACGGCATTACCACCGGTATCGGCCCCGGCCAGACCAACCGTGTAACAGCCCTCGACCTTGCTATTCGCTACGCTAACAGCCTTGAGGGTGCAGAACCTAACCGTGCGGCAGGCTCGGTAATGGCGTCAGATGCATTCTTCCCCTTCTCTGACTGTGTGGAAGCAGCTCACAAGGCTGGCATTACCGCAATTATTCAGCCCGGCGGCTCAATACGCGACCAGGACTCCATCGACGCCTGCAACAAGTACGGCATCGCAATGGTGTTCACCGGTCAGCGCCATTTCAAGCATTAATTTTTAATCTTATACACAAAAAATCGGCAGAAATATTTCTGCCGATTTTTGTTTTTTGTACTTTGGAAATCCGGAGGGCGTTTTTCCACAAGTAAATCCAAAATTTTTCGTGCTATATAGTATGATTATTGCTTATGGCGGCGAGCGGTACATTGCCTTCACTATTAAAACTATATTCACATATAATTTTCGCCTGCGCTATTGCTTTTTTACTAAAAATAAATTATAATATAAAAGTATATATGTAATAATTTATAAGTTTTGCAAACGAGGTACGGATATATGAAAAAATCAAAGATAGTAGCACTTGCTGCGGCATTTTCTCTTACTTTAACCACTCTGCCCATGCTTGTAATGGGTGATGAAAAGCTATACGACCCCGAAAATGACCCCCTTGTTTCACTTTCATACATAAATGATGTTGTAAAGCCCGAATACGAGGCTAAAATAACCGAGCTTTCCTCTCAAATTAAGGCTTTAAACAGTACCGTAATTGCTTTAAACGACGCACTGAACGCTTATTCTGACAAAATAGCGGAACTTGAGGCTTCAGGAACCTCAGGCGGGCAGTATGAGGTTGTGTATATGCAGAAGGGAGCAAAGCTGCTTGCCTTAACTCCATGCGAAATTATTCTTCGCAGCGGTACGGCAATTACCGTTTCAATTACTGCAAACGGACTCAATAATATAACAGACGGTACCGAACTGCTTAATTCCGAAGAAGTTCCGCTCTATAATAGCCTCTTGGTGCCAAGAGGTAATGACGGAAGAGGCATCCAGGTAACTTCCGATGAAGCGTATGTTATGGTGAGAGGAGATTACCAAATTGTCAACTAAACGAGCAAAACGCGAGAGAATGCGGAGAGTTTTGTCCCTGATACTTGTTATCATAATGGCTGCGTCCGTATTCGGCAGTGTGATATACTACCTGGCGATTTCTCTGTCTGCAGATAACAAATATAAGGGATATGGTGCCGAAGATTTTCTTATGGAACTTGAAAAAATGGAAAATAATAAGAAATCCGATACAGAAACAGACTCCGAGGACGGTGAAGTTGAAGGAACAGATGATTCCGAAGGTGCTGAAACCGATTCGGATGGAAGAGAAAATGGCGAATCAAAAACGGATGCCGTGGAAGAAGCTGCTGACGCAAAGGATGTAAGCTCCGAAGCAGGGTCAGCGAATACGGGTGATGATGGTGTTTTATCCGACGATAAACTCATCCGCGTGGGACTTATGTACGGTACCGGCGTTACTCAGGGCTTTGAAGTAACAACGCCTTATGGCTTTGTTGTAAACCGTGTGCTGAGAAGCGGGGACCTTACAAGCGAGCCAATATGGGTGCTTGATATAGAAAAAATATCATGCATAATCGACCATAACCTTTCAAAGAGCGGTATGACGTACAGTAAGACCGACAGTAGTTCCGCAACCGTCATCGGCGCATATCATGCAGAAATAGAAACCAACCTTACAAGGGAGCAGGTGCTGGCAGTAATAGAAACAGTGACACCAACACTTGAAGCCCTCGGAGTGTATCCTATTCCTGCCTATGTGGACGGCGGCTTCAGCGTCAGAGCAGGACATTTTGCAACTGCGGACAAGGCGGAAGCACTTGCAGAGAAAATTCGCGCCGAACATCCTGAATTTGCGGTGGGAATAGCGACTCCCACAGATACTGCGGTGTCTGTGGTGGACCCCATGACCGATACCCTGCTCTTTGAATATGATGACAGAGATGTTACAGCCATAGGCTTTACACCCTTGAGCTCTCCTGAGGGAGAGAAGGCATACCTCGTAACACCTGCTAAAAAGCTGTATGACGGCACTTTTATGTTTCGCCGCTATATTTCGGGAAGTACAGACGGAGTATCACTAACCGATATTATTCCTCTTGGGGAATATATAAAGGGTGTGCTTCCCTATGAAATTTCATCATCATGGCCCATAGAGGCACAAAAAGCCTTTGCCATTTGCGTTCGTTCCTATACCCTGGCTGGTGTGAGACACGAAAGCACATATCAGGTGGACCTCTGTAACACAACTCATTGTCAGGTTTATAACGGCAGAACCAGAGTGACTGATGTGGTGGAGCAGGCGGTTGATGAGACCGACGGACTTGTAATGAGCTATAACGGAAAGATAGTAACAGCCTATTACAGTGCTGTTACGGGCGGCGTAACAGTAAATGTGGAGGATGCTTGGGGAGGAAAATCACAGCCCTATCTTGTGGCTGTCAAAACCCCTTGGGAAAACTTCACAAGTCACAGCGAGGGCGTGTGGCAGACTGAGGTGTCGGGTAAGGAGCTTTGCAGCTATCTTTCGGGAACGAAGGGTTACACTTCCCTGCGCGGTGAGATTACAGACATCAGTATAGATGAGCTTGCAACAAATTCCACATATATTTATAAGCTGACATTTACCGACAGCTACGGAACCAAGGTCAGCGTAAAGACCACTGACGGGGTTAGGACAGCACTGTCAAAGTATGTAAACAGCTCTAATTTCGTAGTGGGTAAGGGCTCTGTCGAAACTACAAAGACAGAGTTTGTGACGGTCACACCGGATGATCTTAACGTGGCAGCAAGTGACGGGGTGTACTCTGTAAATGAAGAGTCAGCTGTAAATGTAATGACCCACAACGGCAATGCAGAAGCAGAGATAAAGAATAGCTATGTCTTGACGGGTAAAGGCAGAATTTCCCTTTCGGGCAGTACGGCTTTTACTGAAAATATCACTTTATACGCTGAAAATCCCAATAATTTTATCTTTTCTGGTAAGGGATGGGGTCACGGCGTCGGTCTGTCACAATGGGGCGTTAAGGATCTTGCAAATCTCGGATATGAAGCGATCGAAATACTCGGTAAATACTTTACAGGTATCGAAATACTTGATTGGCACAAGCTTATATAGCAAAATTGCGGATTTTATGATAGCTCTGCCAAGGTGCTCGTTTAAAATACAGTAATTGACCTAAAAACAACTCCCGGCTATGCTAGTCAGGAGTTGTTTTTATTTAACAGAACGTATGATTTACAGAACAGTGCTGTTTATTATTTGTAAAACGCTTTAATAGCCTTGTGAACCATGTAAACATCACTCTTGGATACTACCTCATAGGGGGCGTGCATAGCAATTACGGGAACACCAAGGTCAATAGTGTCGATGTTGATGTTTGCGATGTACTTTGCAACAGTGCCGCCGCCGCCAAGGTCAACCTTGCCAAGCTCTGCCATTTGCCAATCAACGCCATTTTCGTTGAAGGTGTTTGTAACAAAGGACACAAGCTCGGCAGAAGCATCGGAAGTACCGCTCTTTCCTCTTGCACCCGTGTATTTGGAAAGAACAACACCGTGATTTACGAATGCAGTGTTGCGTTTCTCATAGCACTCGGAGAAATTGGGGTCAAAAGCTACGTTTACATCAGCAGACAGACACTTGGAATTTGAACGTACAACTCTGGGATTTCCACCGAGGGCAAGAGAGATTTCTTCGATAAGGTCGGAAAGAAGTGCGCATTGCATTCCCGAAACACCGTCGGAGCCAACCTCTTCCTTATCAGCAATAATATTCATAAGTGTGTGAGGGGAATCCTCGGACTCAAGCATTGCAGTAATAGACGGGTAAGCGCATACTCTGTCGTCATGACCGTACGAACCGATGAGACTTCTGTCAAAGCCCACATCACGAGCCTTCATGGCAGGAACAGCGCAAAGCTCGGAGCTTATGAGGTCAGCCTCGGTACATCCGTATTTTTCATTCAGGGCGTTAAGAACGTAAAGCTTTATCTTGTCGGATGCTTTTTCGTCCTCATATGGTTCGGTACCGCAAAGGATGTTAAGCTGTTCGCCGAGAATGGTCTCGTTTGAGTGCTTCTGAGCCTGAAGCTGACCGATGTGGGGAGCAATGTCGCTTATATAGAATACAGGTTCGGATTCGTCCTCGCCTATTTTAACAGTAACGTCACCGTCGGGCTTGCAGATAACTCCATGTAGTGACAGCGGAATTGCAACCCACTGATATTTTTTGATGCCGCCATAATAATGGGTTTTGAAGAAGCACATTTCGCTGTCTTCATAAAGTGGGCGCGGCTTGAAATCAACCCTCGGAGAGTCGATGTGAGAGGCGGTGATGCGGATACCTTTTTCGATTGGTTCAGTACCGAGTCTGAACATGAAAAGACTCTTGGAGCGATTGTTAAGATAGTATTTGCCACCTGATACCAGCTTGTCGCCAAGCTTGTATTCAATGTAGCCTTTTTCCTTAATTATTTCAATGGATTCGGTAACAACCTCGCGTTCGGTCTTGCCGTTGTCGAGAAATTTTTTGTACCCTTCACAGTAATCGGCGATTTCCTTCTTGTCAGCGTTCTTTGTTTCGAAGGTTGTCTTTGAGTCATAAGTCAACTTTTCAACAAGAAGCTGACCTTTTGTTTTTTCGTCCATTTTGGGCATCTCCTTTATTTATCAGTAAAATATAGCTCGAAGTATTTGTCTCTTGCGGAAATGACAGCATCTACATAAGCACTTGTTTCACTTATGGGGATGTTATAAAGAGTATAACCGTCGGCGCTGTGATTCGGGTCGGAAAGCCAGCCCTTGACCCGACCGATACCGGCATTATAGGCGGCGACGCTTTCGGGCCACGTGCCGAATTGTCTATACAGATAAGCGAGGTAATAAACACCTCTGTCGATGTTTACGGACGGTTCAAAAATGTCGGCTTCAATTGGTTTACCGCTTCGTT
>JAZNFI010000123.1:0-8845 GCA_045589075.1 Candidatus Flemingiibacterium sp. | reverse complement strand
TCCGTGACGGCCTTGCCGCAAAGGTAAAGGAAATGGCAGAATCCGATAAGGCTTCGGCTGAATTCAAGGCTGCTGCTGACGAATACTTTGCAACCTATGATGACACTGCAAAGAACGCTGTTGCAACAGATGCTCTTATTGCTGAAATCGAAAAGGCTGCTGCACAGGGTTGCCCCACAGCCCCCTCTATCCTTGAAAACAAGGAATATCTCTCCAAGAAGTCCATCTGGATCTTCGGTGGTGACGGTTGGGCATACGACATCGGCTTCGGCGGTGTTGACCATGTTCTTGCAACCGGCGACAATGTAAACATTATGGTATTCGATACCGAAGTTTACTCCAACACAGGCGGTCAGGCTTCCAAGGCTTCCAACATCGGTCAGGTTGCACAGTTCGCAGCAGCAGGTAAGGGCATCGCCAAGAAGTCACTTGCTGAAATCGCAATGAGCTACGGCTACGTTTACGTTGCACAGGTTGCTATGGGTGCTGACTACAACCAGCTCCTTAAGGCTCTCACCGAGGCTGAGGCATACAACGGTCCTTCCATCATCATCGGCTACGCACCTTGCGAAATGCACGGTATCAAGGGTACCATGCAGAACTGCCAGCTTGAAATGAAGAAGGCAGTTGAGGCAGGTTACTGGCAGATGTTCAGATTCAACCCTGCACTTGTTGCAGAGGGCAAGAATCCCTTCTCCCTCGACTCAAAGGAGCCCACAGCAAGCTACATCGACTTCATCAAGTCGGAGAACCGTTACAACCGTCTTGCTAACCAGTTCCCCGAGCGCGCAGAGAAACTCTTCGCTCAGGCTGAAGCTAATGCAAAGGCTAAGTACGAAAGACTCGTAAGATTTGCTGATCTTTACGCTCCCAAGGCTGACTGAGTTAATCTTTAGTTTATAACGATAACCGCCGCGTTACTCGCGGCGGTTATTTTTCTTCGGCTTTAACTACAGAAAACGTGATTTGGAATAATGTGTTGGAAATTCGTCTTAAGTTATAATTAGATAATTTACTAAATCATAAAAGATAACTTTGAACAAATAACAGTAAGTCACTTATTGACATTCACATATGTAATTTCCTCAAATATTACTTGATATGCTGCAAATAATATTATTGCAATACAATAATTATGGGAAAGGAAGCTTTACAAAGCAATACTGAAACAATGTTTGAGCAAATTGCGCTTTCTCTATCAACAGCCTTGTTTTTTCTGTGTACGCTTGTGGTAAACTCGGTGCTTCCGGAAACACCCGCAAACACCAAGCCAATTGACGCCGGTTACGAAATTTCAGACGAACGTACTGTGCCAACATATCTGAATGTTGACAGTTTTTCTATAGTAGGCGATTGGAACAATGGCGGACGCTGCTTCAGCTTCAAAAACGATGGTAAGCTGTTATTTGACGGTCAGGAGGCAAGTTGGCTTTACGATGGGGAAAATATGGTAATAAAAAAGGATATAGACGGTAATAAACGTATTTATACTCTTAAGCTGGAGGTTTTGGAGCCTAATGTTATTCGGTTGAATGGAGTAACGTTTTATAAAACAAAATAGTTCGGCATAACAGCTATTTTTGCTTGACAATGAATTTTTTGTTTGATATAATTGTAATATAGAAAAAACACAACGCCTGTCACAACACAACCGTGACATGGGACAGCTTTTGGGAGACGTTATGCTTAATAATGAAATTATGTATCATATAGGTCTTCGTGTTTCCGACGGAGCTGAAGCCGCAATCATTTGCGGTGACCCAGGACGGGTTGAAAAAATTGCTCGTCTTATGGATAATCCTTCATTTGTGGTGTCCGAAAGAGAATACACCACATGGTCTGCAAGTATAGACGGAAAGCGTATACTTGTAACTTCACACGGGATCGGTGGTCCGTCTACCGCCATATGCCTTGAAGAACTAAAAATGATAGGCGTGAATACAGTTATAAGGGTAGGAACTTGCGGGGGAATGGCAAAAAACGTTAAAACGGGCGATATTGTAATAGCTCAAAGTTCTATCCGTGCCGAAGGTACTTCCAGTGAATATTTGCCCATAGAATATCCTGCAACCGCAAACTTTGACGTAACACTGTCTCTTCGTGATGCAGCCAAAGCATCGGGAAAGGGCTACCACGTCGGAGTAGTACACTGCAAAGATTCTTTCTACGGTCAGCACTCACCTCACCGTATGCCGGTACGTGACGAGCTTTCTTCCAAGTGGAAGGCGTGGATGCAGGGCGGCTGCCTTGCTTCCGAAATGGAAACAGCAACGCTTTTTACGGTTTGTTCAACTCTTGGAATGAGAGCAGGCGCGGTACTTCGGGCTGTATGGAATCAAGAAAGAATCAACGCAGGAATTACAGACCCCGATGACAATGACAGTCTTTCGGCAGCAAGATGTGCCGTAGAAGCAATGAAAATTTTAAATTAAAACGTATCTAAGGTTAATTTCAAATCTCCAAATTTTTTATATTAAAAGATATACCGCCGCATTCAGTTTGCGGCGGTATATTTATTGTGTAAATCTTCACGAATTTGAAGTAGTACGTCAATGATAAACTGTTTTTACTTCGTAGGGTCAAGCACTTTCCAGTAAGACTTAATATAGTCAACACCCGACCAAATGGTCATAACCATCATGGCGATTATAGTTAAATAAGCAAATATGTGCATATCTGCAAGAGGTGTTCTTGCCGTGAAAACAGGCTCAAGGAGTATAGTCAGTATGCAGATGACCTGGGTCACTGTTTTCACCTTGCCAAGCCACTTTGCGGCAACTACGATGCCTGAATTGCTTGAAACAATAAGTCGCATTGACGTAATTGCAAGCTCGCGGAATATTACGATAAGTGCAGCCCAGATAAATATGGGGCGAAGATACTCGAAACGGTACAGTATAGCAAGCATTGCACCAAAAACCATAAATTTGTCGGCGAGGGGGTCTATAAACTTCCCAAAATCGGTTATCATATTGTATTTTCTTGCAATCATGCCGTCAAGCATATCGGTGAGAGCTGTAATAACGAAAAGTACCGCCGCAATTATTCTTATAATATTGTCGGCAAGAGAGCCCACGGTTTCGGGAATGGGGGGAATTACGAGCACCGCCACAAATAAAGGAACCATAATTACCCTAAGTATTGAGAGCTTATTTGGTAAATTCATATCTTTTCTCCTTAAGAGTTATATTTTATCTCCAACGAGGTCGTAATCTATTGCTTCGGTGATTTTTACATCTACAAATTCACCGTCGCTGATGCTTCCCTTCGGTGCGCGGAAGTAAACCTTGCCGTCAATTTCGGGAGCATCGCCATAGCTTCTTCCGTAATATGCTTCTGAAACGGGGTCGTATGCCTCACAGAGCACCTTAATTGTCTTTCCTAGCATGGTTTCGTTTTGCTGCTCGTTGATTTCACCCTGTGTTCGCATGATAATATCATATCTGTCCATCTTCACCTGCTCGTCTATCTGATTCTCAAAATCATAGGCAGGTGTATCTTCTTCCCTTGAATAGGTGAAAGCACCAAGACGGTCAAAGCGCGCTTCTTTTACGTATTCGCAAAGCTCGGTAAAATCCTCCTCGCTCTCGCCGGGAAATCCTACGATAACCGTCGTTCTTATAATCATACCCGGAACATTGTCACGAAGCTTCTTTACCACAGAACGAATCATTTTTCCGTCGCCGTGACGGTTCATTGCGCGAAGCATATTATCAGAAATATGCTGTATTGGCAAATCTATATATTTAAGTACTCTTGGATTATCGCGGAACACCGAAATAAGCTCATCGGTAATCTTGTCCGGATAGCAGTAAAGCACCCTTATCCACGGAATAGAGGTTTCCTCGGTAAGCCTCGTAAGCAGTTCAGCAAGCTTATATTCCCCGTAAAGGTCAAGGCCGTAGCGAGTAGTATCCTGCGCTACTACTACAAGCTCCTTAACCCCAATTTCTTCAAGGGTTTTCGCCTCCGCTACTATATCCTCCATAGGACGGCTTCGGAACTTTCCCCTGATATTTGGAATTGCACAGTAAGCACAGCAGTTGTCACAACCCTCAGCTACCTTTATATAAGCATAGTAATCGGGAGTTGTAATTATACGGTCACCGCCAAGCAATACGGCGTTTTTATCCTCAAACGAGGAGTATTTTTTCCCTTCGTATGCAGTTCTCACTGCCTCGCAAATATTATGGAGACTTCCTACACCCAAAACAGCGTCAACCTCTGGCAGCTGCTCGAATATCTGCTCTCGGTAACGCTCCGCAAGGCAGCCAGTGACCACAATAGCTTTAAGCTGACGGTTTTTCTTAAGCCAGCCCACATCAATTATATTGTCTATAGCCTCTTTTTTTGCCGATTCAATGAATCCGCAGGTGTTTATAACGACAACGTCAGCCTCTATGTCCTCCGACACAATCTCAAAACCCCCGGAGTAAAGCTCGCCAAGCATCACCTCGGTGTCAAGCTGATTTTTGGGACAACCAAGGGAAACGAAGCCGACTTTTATTTTGGTATTACTCATTTTCTTCCTCGATAACAGTTTTTATTGTTCTGCGTGTGTCCGACGGGGAATATCCAAGCCGGTACATAGCCGCAAAGAAGCTCTCTCGGTATTTTCTATCTTCAATTCTCGAAAAATCGCATTTTTTTCTTACGAGCCTAAGTAAATTCCCCTCAAAATCCACTTCCGAAAGAAGCTCACTCAAATGCTCGGTGAGAATATCTTTCGATATTCCCTTTTTATAAACTTCAGCCCTTATACGCGACTTTCCGTAAAGATTTATATTGGCAAGCCTGCGAACTTCACGCTCTAGTATGCCGTATTCGTCTATATACCCAAGATTTGCTACGTATTCTGCCGCATCCTCAGATACGTACTTATCAAATCTACGCTCTCGCAGCTTTCGTATGAGAGCAGCTTTCGTATTGTCCCCGTAAGACAGTAAATCAAGGGCTTTTTTTACGGCCTCCCATATCTGGGCGTCGTACGTAAGAGCATCATATTCCTCGCGTTTAAGAGCATACGGAATACTTCCAAAGCCTATATTGCCTATATCAAATAGCATTTTTGAGGCAACGGTAAGCTTTTTTATTTCTTCTTTTCCCTCGCCACCGTATATTCTTACTGTGATGACAGCTTCCTCACCGCCGCGCCTTGATTCAAGATGGGTTATGGTTATTTCGGGTTCCATTATTCATCGTCGGTTTCAAGAATCTGAATGTCGAGTGCCTCGTCGTCGGGATCACCCTCTGCGCCGTCCTCCTCAGCATCAAAGTCGGTGTCCATAAGAGCTGCTACTTCATCCTTCTTACCCAGTATCTTCTCGGTAAGCTCACGCATGATTTCCTCGTTCGATTCAATGTATTTGCGTGCATTTTCCTTACCCTGAGCGATACGCTGACCGTTATAAGAGAACCACGAGCCGCTCTTATGAACAAGGTCAAGCTCTATTGCAAGATCAATAATCTCTCCCGATTTGGAAATTCCCTTGCCGTAGATAATATTGAACTCGGCTACCTTGAAGGGCGGAGCTACTTTGTTCTTTACCACCTTACATTTTACAAGGTTGCCGTAGACGTCAGAGCCGTCCTTGAGAGCTTCTGACTTGCGTATATCTATTCTTACGGAAGCATAGAACTTAAGTGCACGTCCGCCTGGGGTAGTTTCGGGATTTCCGTAGGATATACCTATCTTTTCACGAAGCTGGTTTATAAATATAACCGCACAGTTGGACTTTGCCACAACGCCCGAAAGCTTTTTAAGAGCTTGAGACATAAGTCTTGCCTGCATACCAACGTGAGACGAGCCCATATCGCCCTCTATTTCCTGCTGTGTAACAAGAGCTGCAACAGAGTCCACTACCACAACGTCAATAGCTCCGGAACGGATAAGAGCCTCGGCAATGTCAAGTGCCTGCTCTCCGCTTGAGGGCTGGGAAACCAGAAGGCTGTCAATGTCAACGCCGAGAGCCTTTGCATAAGCAGGGTCAAGGGCGTTTTCAACGTCAATATATGCGGCTTCGCCGCCAAGCTTCTGGGTTTCGGCAACAACGTGGAGCGCAACGGTAGTTTTACCCGAGGATTCGGGACCGTATATTTCGATTATTCTTCCGCGGGGCACACCGCCGATTCCAAGGGCCATATCCAGGGTAAGAGAACCTGTGGAAATTGCACTTACCTCCATTTCGGGAGCTGCACCCATACGCATAATGGTGCCTTTTCCATAGTTTTTCTCGATTTGACCGATAGCCCCCTCTATTGCTTTTCTCTTTTCTTCCTTGTCGGTTATCTGTACCGGAATCGGCTTTGTTTTAGCTTTAGCTTTCATCTTCTGACTTCCTTTCAGCAGCACAAATTATTGTTCGCCACTTTGATAAATTCATCCGAACAAAAATTCTGCACGTAACTATTATACATTATCTTTTTTAAAATTGCAATAGTTTTCTAAAATATTCTTGAAAGATAGCTCTATGTTACTTTTCCTCAATGTTTTCAGATGTTCCTTCCGCTGTCTCTCCCTCTGTTTCCTCTCTTTCCTGTTCCTCTTCACTCTGAACAGTTACCTTTGCGAAGTTTACTATTGTGTTGTCACCGGAAAGGCGCATCACTATTACACCGCCTGCCGGACGGCTGTAGAAAGGAATTTCCGAAACGGGAGTTCTTATTATGGTGCCCGCCGTGGTGATAAGCATAATATCGTCGTCATCAGAAACCGTGGATATACCTGCCAGCTTACCGGTCTTTTCGCTGAGGCCATGGCATGTAACACCCTTAACGCCACGATTATGTGCGGTAAAGTTGTCGAATTTGCAGCGTTTACCAAAACCCTTTTCGGTAATTGTTATGAGCGCTTTGTCGTTATCCACAATCGTTGCACCTACAACATAATCGTCCTCGGAAAGTCTGATTCCGCGAACACCGCGAGCAGTTCTGCCCATAGGACGTACATCTGTTTCCTCAAAACGGGCGGACATACCGTTATGGGTAGCCACTATTATGCTGTCATTTCCCGTCGTATGCTTAACGAAAGAAAGCTCGTCGTCAAAGTCGAGAGAAATTGCAATCTTTCCGCCCCTTCTTTGATATTCGAAAGAGGAGAGGTCAGTCTTCTTAACAACGCCTTTTCTCGTTACCATAAAGAGGTATTCCTCCGCAGAGAAGCCTGCAACGGAAATTATAGCGGTTACTTTTTCATTTTCCTGAAGCTCGAGAAGATTTACAATGTTTGATCCCTTCGCTGTCCTTCCTGCTTCTGGAATCTGATAGGTTTTTCTGGTGTGTACTTTACCTGTGTTAGTGAAGAACATAACAAAATCATGGCTGTGCGCAACAGTTACGTCGCATATAGCGTCATCTTCCTTGGTAGTCATACCTATTATTCCCTTACCGCCTCTTCTCTGGGCGGTGTAGGTATCCGCAGGCTGGCGCTTGATATATCCATCATTTGTCATAGTGATGACACAGTCGTGACGCTCAATCAGATCCTCATATACTATATCATCCTCTGCTGCGACAAGCGCGGTCTTGCGTTCATCCGCGAACTTTTCTTTTATTTCGAGCATTTCTTCCCTGATAATGTCTTTTATTTTGTTCTCGTCAGCAAGAATAGCCTCAAGCTCATTTATGGTAGCATATAGCTGAGCCAGTCTTTCTTCTATCTTCTGACGCTCCATACCGGAAAGACGTCCAAGGGTCATTTCCACTATCGCCTGCGCCTGAACATCGGAAAGACCGAAGCGCTCTATGAGCTGTACCTTTGCATCGGAAATGGAAGCGGATGCACGAATAACCTTAATTACTTCCTCTATATTGTCAATAGCTATCTTATAGCCCTCGTAAATGTGAGCCTCTCTCTTTGCTTTTGCAAGGTCAAACTTAACTCGGCGTGTAATAACCTCTTCTTGATGTTCAATATAATGTGTAAGTATCTGCTTAAGATTCAGAATCTTCGGCACGTTATTTACAAGTGCCAGCATATTGAAAGCACAGGTATCCTGAAGCTGGCTGTATTTATAGAGCTGATTTAGTATTATCTGACCGTTTGCGTCCTGACGGTACGGTATTTCAATGTGTACCTCTTTAGTGCGGTCGGAAAGGTCGATAATGTCCTTTATTCCATCAATGCGCTTATCTTTTACAAGGTCTGCGATAGCCTCAACAAGCATTTTCTTGTTGACTTGATAAGGAAGCTCGGTAACGATGATTTTGTGGTTTTCTTCATCAATCTCGCACTTTGCACGTACCATTACGTGACCCTTGCCGGTGGTGTAGGCTTCATAGATGCCATTTGAACCATAGACAGTAGCCGCGGTGGGAAAATCGGGACCCTTTATAAACTGCATAAGGTCCTTTATATCACAATCAGGGTTGTCCATAAGGTACAGAGTACCGTCTATTACCTCGCCAAGATTGTGAGGTGGTATATAAGTAGCCATACCTACCGCAATACCGATAGAGCCGTTTACCAAAAGGTTCGGAAAACGGGACGGAAGAACGCTGGGTTCTTCGTGTGTATTATCAAAGTTCGGAACGAAATCAACGACATTTTTCTCGATGTCGCTCATCATTTCGTTGGCAAGCTTTGCAAGTCTTGCCTCAGTATAACGGTAAGCTGCCGCCTTATCTCCGTCTATTGAACCAAAGTTACCCTGCCCCTGCACGAGGGGGTATCTTAATGAGAAAGGCTGTGCAAGACGTACCATGGTATCGTAAACGGCAGAGTCACCGTGGGGGTGATAACGACCCAGCACGTTACCGACGGTAGTCGCCGACTTGCGGAAATCCTTATCATAAGTCAGCTTATCCTCGTACATAGCGTAGAGAATACGGCGATGCACCGGCTTCA
>JAZNFI010000122.1:0-4315 GCA_045589075.1 Candidatus Flemingiibacterium sp. | reverse complement strand
GAATGTTCGGGCGGTCATCCTGAGTGGCACATAATGCAAGATGTATTGCCTTTACTTAATGGTAATTGCTCATTTATGAGCATGGACGGAGAAACCCATACAATCAACGGCAAATGGGATATGATTATTGCTTTTCCCCCGTGTACTTATTTGAGCAATGCAGGTGCGTGCAGACTCTACCCACAAAAAGGCGTTCTAAACGAAGAAAGGTATCAAAAAGGGTTAGAGGCGAAAAAATTTTTTTTGCAGTTTTTACACGCCGATTGTGAGAAAATTGCTGTTGAAAATCCCGTATCAAGCAAAATCTTCAATATGCCACCACACACGCAGGAAATACAGCCGTTTATGTTTGGCCATCCGTATACGAAGAAAACGCGCCTATGGCTGATAGGCTTACCGCCGTTACAACCCACGAATATAGTAACACCAATTTCACCTTACTGCCCCTCAGGCACGGGGCGAAAGAATCCTAATACATATGGCGCTGCGCGTCGTGGCAATGACAGCCTTAATCGCTCGAAAACATTTTCCGGCGTCGCTCGCGCGATGAGTGACCAATGGGCGCCTAAAGTCAACAAATAACAAAGCCGCCTGCGGAAGTACCAATTCCACAAGCGACAAACAAAATGAAAACATATTAATTCTATCAGAGAAAGGAAATATTGTCAATGACAGAAAATGAACGGAAAGTAGCAGCATACAGAGCGGCTATATTGGCTCTCGCAAAAGCATTCCCAGACTACCATGATTGGGATAAATTTGTT
This sequence comes from Candidatus Flemingiibacterium sp., assembly GCA_045589075.1. Classification (GTDB taxonomy): domain Bacteria; phylum Bacillota; class Clostridia; order Oscillospirales; family CAG-272; genus Flemingiibacterium. The sequence goes on along the minus strand of JAZNFI010000122.1, from coordinate 3,551 downwards.
TCTGACATTGTAGTTCTTGTAAAAGACTATGACGCAGCACAGTATTGGGTAGAAAAAGAAAAGCAGGAGGCGGCAAACAATGAGTTGGGCGAATGATAGTAACTTTCCGACGCCGAATGAAGATATGCCAACAAGCAACAAAAGACCAGTTACCGAATGTGCTTATTGCGGCGAGGGTATTACAGACGGCGATATATATTTCGAGCTTATCGAGGGCGACTGTTGCGAGGCCTGCGTTGAGAACTTTAAGAGGACGGCGAGTGCATGACGGAAAAAGAATACAGACAGCATCCGGCAATCAGTCGCTCGGAGTTATGGAAAATAAGCGAAAGTCCCGAGAAGTTCAAATATTACAAAGAGCATCCGCAAGAGCCGACGCCCTCACTTATTTTCGGTCAGTTATTCCACAAATTGGCACTTGAGCCTTACAGCTTTGACGATGAGTTTGTTATCTGTCCGAATATTGACAAAAGAACAAAGGCAGGCAAAGCCGAATGGGATGAGTTCATTCAATCAGTGGATGAGCGGACAGTTATAGATATAGCTTCATACGAAAAAGCTGCCGAAATGGTAAGGGCGTTATATTCCGATCCGCTTGTTCGAAAACTGCTCAACGGTGAACGTGAAAAGCCGTTCTTTTGGGTTGATGAGATGACGGGTGAAGAATGCAAATGCAGAGTTGACTGTCTGACAGAAATAAAAAACAGTCCGCCGATTATCGTTGATTTGAAAACAACATCGAATGCACAGACGGATGAATTTATTCGGTCAGCGATAAAATACGGCTACGACTTTCAATCTGCTATGTATTCTGACGGAGTAAAGGCGAATATTGGTAAAGATGTTTCGTTTGTTTTTATAGCCGTTGAAAAAGAGCCGCCGTATTCGGTTAATATCCTGCAAGCAGATGAGCTTATTCTCCGCCGAGGATATGACACTTTCCGAGAGTTAATCGGAATATATCACGAATGTAAACAGAGTGGCGAATGGTATGGCTATCTTGGGAAATATAACAGCGTAAATAATTTGAGCCTGCCGCCTTGGCTGGCAAAGGAGTTTGAATAATGGAAGAAAAAAGAACACATTGGAAAAGGTTAACTAACCCAGACTATCTCGGTGCTTATGCACTTGATGAGGGCGTTGATCTTATTGCGACAATAAAAGATGTACGCCGTGAAACTGTTGTCGGTCCTGACGGAAAAAAAGAAGAATGCACAGTTATTCATTTTGTCGAGTCTCATATTAAGCCCATGATTTGTAATGCGACTAATGCCAAGACAATTACAAAGCTTTATAAGACTCCCTATATTGAAGAGTGGAGAAACAGAAAAATACAGATTTTTGTTGATAAAGTCAGGGCATTTGGTGAGATTGTCGAGGCGTTGAGAATAAGAAATTATCCGCCAAAAGTCGTGGTTAATCAGCGAAAAGAAAAGCATTTTTGTGCCGATTGCGGTGCCGAAATAATGCCGTTTGGTCAGAGTTCGGCTGCACAGATAGCACAGTACACGCAGGATAAATACGGAAAGCCGCTTTGCTCTGAATGTGCGAAGAAGGCAGCCGAGGATAAAACACTTGCAGAGACACAGGCGACCGCACTCACAGCGGCGTTAAAGGAGGAAAACGATGCTTAATTCTATCATAATCATGGGGCGGCTTGTTGCTGACCCCGAGTTAAGAACAACACAGAGCGGCGTTTCGACTTGCTCTTTCCGTGTAGCTGTTGACAGAAACTATACCAAGCAAGGCGAAGAGAAGCAGACAGACTTTTTCGATGTCACAACATGGCGAAATACAGCCGAGTTTGTTTCCCGTTACATGACAAAAGGCTCGCTCGTGGCTATTCAGGGCAGTATGCAAAGCCGCAAATGGCAGGATAAAGACGGCAACAACCGTATTTCATGGGAAGTTCAAGCGGACAATGTTTATTTCGCTGAAGGAAAGAAAAACAGCGGTGCAACATATCCCACTCCGCAAACTTCGAGCGATACCGAAACAGCCGAGGGAGATTTCACAGCATTACCCGCAGATGACGATTTTCTGTTTTGAGGTAATTTAATATGAAAACTAATCCCGTTGTAATGATGGGAAATGGCTATGGTTTTATTCCTCCCGGCGCAAAACCGAGGTTAGAGAAAAAACTTCCCACGATAAACCCTTTTAAAAAATCAATTTCAGGAACAGCTATTTCTCCATCTATTAGCTACGCATTTAATCACATTTGTCAATTCGGCGCAGAGCAGTTATCAGCCTGCTACAATCAAGAGAACAAAGATTTGAGTCCTTTAGATTTTTTAGACATATGTTCTGATTGTCCATATTCAATCAATCCAAATCCTCATAGTGTTTTTTATACAAAAACAGATAGATACCCGTTTTTTATAAGCGATTTTATACATGTCGAAGCAGACTCCCCTAAATATTATGTGTATTTAATCACTGATGGACAATATGTAAAAATAGGTATCTCTGACAATCCGATTCACCGAATAAATGATTTACAGGTCAGTAACCCCCGAGAACTTTCATTTATATGCCAAATTCCTCTTCGTGACAAAAAAGACGCATTATCCCTTGAATCCTATTTGCATAAAGTTTATCATCGTTTTCACGTTAGAGGAGAATGGTTCAATATACTTGACTACATAAGAGCGAACAGTTGGAGGGATTACTTTTCTGAAAGCGAGGAAAGCAGATGACCGAGCGGATTATCTGCGATAGCAGAGAAAAGAAAAATCAGCACATTTTGGATTTTTTCGAGCGGTGTGAAGTACCTTATATTATCCGAAAAATGAACGTTGCCGATTATCAAATAGAGGGCAGAGATAGCCTCGTTATTGACAGAAAAAAAGACCTTAACGAGCTTTGCACAAACCTGACCAGTCCGAAAGACAAATCCCGTTTTTGGAAAGAGGTTAGGCGAGCAAGAGAAAAAGGCATAAAAATGATTGTTCTCTGCGAACACGGCGGCAAAATCAAACGGATTGAAGATGTTAAGCATTGGCATAGTAAATATAGTACCGTGTCGGGGCGTGATTTGATGGAGAGAATCTATCAGGTGCATATTTCTTACGGCGTTGAATTTCTCTTTTGTGACAAACGTTCTACCGCTCGAAAGATATTGGAGCTGCTGAAATATGAATGACCCGGCTGCGGAAATCAGACGGCTTGTAACGATGCAACAAGCCTGCGAAATGTATGGATACAGACCAAACAGAGCAGGTTATATTAATTGTCCGATACATAACGAGAAAACCCCTTCATTGCGAATTTATTCGGGCGACGGCGGCTGGCATTGTTTCGGGTGCGGCATTGGCGGAAGTGTGATTGACTTTGTGATGCACATTTTTTCTATCAGCTTCCGTCAAGCTGTACTCCGAATTGACAGCGATTTCAACCTTCATCTGACAGAACACAAAGCAAGCAGAGCCGAAATAAAAAGGCACAACGCACAGAGAGCCGAAAAGGAGCGGAAAAGAGCCGAATTTGAACGTTTATACCTTGAAAAGGTAAAACAGCATAGGGATTTAATGGACGTCTTAAAAACGCAA
>JAZNFI010000121.1:0-2291 GCA_045589075.1 Candidatus Flemingiibacterium sp. | reverse complement strand
AGTACAATCTCCTCAGGCTTCACAGTCTGGTTAATCATACTTTCGAGGCTAAGCTTGAACGCTTCCGGTGAATCGTTTTTATATACAGTTTGGAGAACACTGTATTTTTCCATATCAATCTACCATTACCTTTTCTTCAATAACGTCATTCTCTGCAGATGCTTGCATAGACTCAAGAGAATAATCACCGACGTACTTCTTCCCCAAGACTGCAAAAAATGTCATAAACATAATTTTTATATCACCCCAAAAGCTGAAATGCTCTATTCCCTTGAGATTGTAATACATTTTCCCGGGAAGTATTTTCTCTATGTACACTTTATCAACGTCATCCACACCGTCAAGCAATTTAGCCTCGTCTTTATAATAAATACAAGCAAGATTTGTAACTCCGGCTGGAAGCAATAAAGTTGCCATCATTTCATCGGTATATTCTGCAACGTATTTGGGACTTTCTGGCCGCACACCTACAAGTGTTAAATGCCCTGATATCACATCTAACAACTGTGCTATTTCATCAAGTCTACATCCGCGAATAAATTTACCCACACGCGTAATTCGACTGTCATCTTTCAACGTAATCTGTGCACCTTTATCCGCGTTTTGCACCATAGTGCGGAACTTGTGGATGCGAAAATGTTTGCCATACTGCGTAACCCGTTCCTGCCTGTAAAACACCGGACCGGGTGAATCAAGCTTAATGACAATCATCAAAATCAAATATACAGGGGACAGAATCACGAGGGCTACTACAGAAAACAACAGATCAAAAACTCTCTTGAAGAGCAAGCCAACTCTTCGCTTCGCTAAAAGATCATAATATCTTCGAACGGCTTGAGTCTGCATTTCGCGCGGAAGATTCTCCCATTTTTCAAATTTCAATTATAGGTACTCCTCCAAAACTTCAATGTATTGTGATATTACGTACTCCACATCTTCATCCGTTAAAAGGGTGTGAAGCGGCAAGGTGACTTCGTTTTCAAAATTCGCGTAAGCGTTTGGATAATCTTTAATATCAAATCCCATATTTTTATACGCCGTATGCATGGGTAGAGGCTTATAATGAACGTTGCACGCTATGCCCCTTTCTGCCATCTTGATTATGATTTTGTTTCGCTCGTCCAACGAAACACCCGGTATTCTTGTTAAATACAGATGTCCTGACGACTCGCGCTCGCCGGTGTAATGATCCAACGTCTTGATTCCCATAGGTCTGAAAGCAGCATCGTACTTCTCAATAATCTCTCTTCTGCGCCTCAGCATATCAGGATAGCGTTCAAGCTGTTTAAGTCCAATAGCAGCAGTAACATCAGTCATGTTACATTTGTAGTACGTACCCATAATGTCATATTCCCATGCTCCAAGATTAGTCTTCGCCAGAGCATCCTTCGATTGTCCATGCAAGCTTAGTAGTTGTAACTTTTGGTAAATGGATTCGTTTTCGATGCCATGGATTGTTCTCCAAAGAAGCGCCCCTCCCTCTGCCGTGGTTAGATTTTTTACAGCATGGAAGCTAAAACTGGAAAAATCTGCAACAGAACCAATGTTCTTTCCCTTCCACTTCGCCCCAAAAGAATGCGCAGCATCGGCCATAATTGCCAGCCTGCCAAGCGCAGACTGGATTTCATTCTTCGGCTTAAACAACCCTCTTTTGCGCTCCACTATGTCAAAAATTCTATCATAATCGCAAGGAATGCCCGCTAAGTCCACCGGGATAATTGCCTTTGTATTCTCGTTGATAGCCGCCTCGAGTGCATCATAATCCATCTCAATGCCATTCTTCTGTGTATCTACCAACACAATTTTTGCCCCAACATGTGAAATTACCGAAGCAGAAGCAGTATAAGTATACGCAGAAGTAATAACTTCGTCCCCAACGCCTATGTCCATCACGCGAAGAGCCATTTCCGCACAGGCGGTTTGAGAGTTTAAGCATACACTTCTTTCCATACCAACCCAAGCGGCAATATTTTTTTCCAACTGCTTAGTTCTAGGGCCCGTAGTTATCCAACCCGATCTAAGAGCCTGAATGACCTCAGATATTTCAAGCTCGCTTATGTCTGGCGGGCTAAATGGAATATTTTTCTTGTTTTCGTTCATATTCATGCATTCATTCTCTCCATTTTTGATTTTATTTCGCACACCATGAAGCAGCGCATTGCAACTTGCAGTCCGACGAAATGGTTTCATATTCAACAAAAATCCCAATCTGTTACATAGTCAACAAATTAGGAAGGACTGCCTATAAGGCTCAATGCGTTAAGTTTTTATTGATATAATAAAATAAATAT
>JAZNFI010000120.1:0-8107 GCA_045589075.1 Candidatus Flemingiibacterium sp. | reverse complement strand
CTCTCAACCTTCCCATCCCGCCGCCAAAAGGCTGAGACAGCCGAAGCACAACGTCCAGCGGCAGTCCCAACTCATCGGCAAATGCACCCGCAACTGACTGGGAGCAATTATATCCCAAGAGAAAAAGCTCTCTTGCGCGCTTACCCTTTTCTGTAATTATCATAATTTTTTCCTATTATTTTTCTTAATTATCCGCACATCACGAATCATTCTCACGCTATCGCGCAGGACATTCACCTTGCTCTCGCGGTGATTAATAATCTTAACCGGAATTTCCAGTATCTTTGCCCCTATTTTATTCGCCTTGATAAGCACTTCAAAATCAAACGCAAAGCCGTCAACCTGACAATCAGCGAATATTTTGTGAGCCTTGTCGCCCCTGAAGCATTTAAATCCGCACTGTGAGTCAGACAAGTTAAACCCTACCGCCAGTGCCAGGCATTTAACATATATTTTCGAAGCAAGCTTACGAATAAACGTATATCCCTCATAGCCGTCTACCATAAGGTTACGTGAACCGATAATAATATCGGCATCTTCGTTAGCTTCAAATATATTAACAGCGTCCTTTACAACGTCAAGGCCGTATGCGAGATCGCAGTCGGTAAAAATTATTATGTCGCCCGTCGCGTTCATGACTCCGTGACGTATTGCCGCGCCCTTTCCCATATTATTTTCGTAACCCACAGCTCTGATGCGTTCATTGGGGAAAGACTCCACACAAGCCCTGCAATTATCCGTACTGCCGTCATCAGAAAACAGCACCTCGTAATCCTCAAAATGCTCCTCCATATAATCGGAAACAGTTTTCAGTGTGTCTTCAATGATACTGCTTTCGTTATACATTGGTATACATAGCGATATTTTCATTTTCCACTATCCTTCTTGTAGATAAATATATCAAAATCCGCAGTCACTTCAAGCTCTGAAAGCTTGTCAAGCTTTGCCATATCCGAAACTGATGTTTTGAAAGCATAAGGTGTCATCATAAAAAGGGTCTTCAAATCCTCCCCAGCACACTTGAAGGTATACTTCACTTTCTTACCGGCAAGCTCTGCAAATCCCGACGGGAGATCCCGCCTGCCCTCATTCTCGTAAGGTGTATCGTATACTGCCGCTTTTAATTCAAAGAGATGCCTCCTGCCTGCAGCTCCCACAACAAGTATTCCTCCGGGTTTTAGAACACGAAAATATTCCCTTTCTGCTATCGGTGCAAACAGATTCACAACTGCGTCGGCACACCCGTCAGACAAGGGCATATCGAAAACTCCGCAAACGCCAAAAAATGCATTGTTCCCTTCAGTTCTTGAGCGTTTTGACGCTCGGTCACAGGCGTACTTTGAAAGGTCAAAGCCGTACACGGTGGCTCCGCGTGAAGCAATAAGATTGGAATAATATCCATCCCCGCACCCTGCATCTACAACAAAACTGCAACCCTCCACTGAATCCGCCACAGCTTCTCCAAAGGGAAGATAATAGCCTTTATCGAGAAATGCGGTGCGGGAACGCACCATGTTTATATCATCTCCGGATGCGCCTGAAGAGCGCGTCAAGGTAACGTATCCGCTTTTGGCGATGTCAAAGCAATGACGCCTTGTTCCGGAGCAATAATAGCTTCCGCCTTCTTTTGAAAGGGCAGCTTTACAGAACGGACAACGAAGCTCGTTCATCGTGACACCTCAACAAGCTTTGCATGTAGGGCATACCGTCCTACAAAGTAGCTGGAAACATCATCAGAGGGCGTACAGGTTGACAGTGTAATTATTCTGTCATCCCCAGAGAAAGTCATTCCCTTATTATGGACAGACTGTTCCTGCATCTCATTACAGAACTGTATAAAATCATTGTCATCCGCGAACTCCATTCGAAAATACTGGTAATTATATACGGTCTGGAATATGGAGAATGGCTCGAATGTGTAAACACCGTCAAAGGTATATACAAGTATATTTTTATTGTAAAATACCTCCTCTTCAAGGAAATCCATTACGTTATTAAACATCTTACCGTCTCTCATGTTATGACCGTAGAATACAGTATTGTAATTATTCTCAATGGTTTCATCAGCGCGAAAATCCGCAAAAATTGCGCCCACAACAACATATTCTCCGTTCCATGCACGGTTAAGGTAATATTCGTTATCCTCGCCTTGGACAATGGGGTAGCTGATATTTGTGCCGTCTATGTGTATATACCCATATATATCGGGGTTCTGACCTTTAAGGTAAGTCAAATTCGTCCTCATTTGTTCAAGCGACTCGTTAATGGACTCGTCTTTTTCCGTTAATACCTCTGAAGATCCGGAAAGGCTCGAATAATAATCAAGCATCGGATTTGAGGATTTTGATGCTATCATAAGCGAAACAGGTCTTTCCCCTGCAAGATTGGAGCCAAAGATATTCTCGGATATGTGAGAGTATATATCATCGCCGCGTTTATAATCAACAAGACTTCGCACAAGCCAAGCTGCGCTTCCAACAAATATACAAGCGAACACCGCCATCGCTGTGTATCTGATAATTACACGTCTGCGTTCCGCTTTATTCGCTTCCCTTTTGACTGCGGGAGCTATGTCATCGGCGCTTAAAGCGTTAAGAGAATCAAGGAACACATCTCCCGTCTCGCGGTTTTCTTCCGCAGCGCGGTTTTCTTGCGGTTGCTCTGAAACTTCACCGTTTTTTCTGAATATATTTTTCATCTTTACGGTAATCCCTTTTAAATTCAAGCTGTAGCCTCCCGTACGTTCGCTTTTGGTGACACTTAAGGTTTTCACATACCATTATAAATCAAAATTTCCATACTTGCAAGTAACAAAGCTAAAGTTTTACACTTTAATAATAAAATGCTTAAAAGCTTCGGGCGAAGCCCGAAGCTTTTATTTAATCGACCTTTGCAAGGTATTCCCTCTGTTCCTTGCTCAGCACTTCGAGCTCTGCCCCAAGAGAACGAAGCTTCAATAAAGCCACCTCATCGTCTATCTCACGGGGAACCTGATAAATCTTCTTATCAAGCTTTCCCGCATGCTTCACGAGATATTCAAGGCTCTTAGCCTGGATAGCAAAGCTCATATCCATAATCTCAGCAGGATGACCGTTACCTGCGGCAAGATTTACAAGTCTTCCCTCGGCAAGGAGATTAAGTGTTCTCCCGTCAGGCATTTCGTAGCCCATGATATTGGGTTTGCGCTCCCATGACTTCACTGCTTTTTTTGCAAGAGCAGCCTTATCAATCTCAACATCAAAATGTCCGCTGTTGGCAAGCAGAACCCCATCCTTCATCTTGTCAAAATGCTCCGCACGAATAACATCCTTGCAGCCTGTAACAGTAATAAACAAGTCCCCAAGTGAGCACGCCTCATTCATAGTCATTACGCGGAACCCGTCCATTACAGCTTCTATTCCTTTAACCGGGTCTATCTCCGTAACGATGACGTTTGCGCCCATTCCTTTAGCGCGCATAGCAACGCCCTTTCCGCACCATCCGTATCCTGCAACTACCACTGTTTTACCTGCGATTATCAGATTTGTGGAATTCATGATACCGTCAAGGGTTGATTGGCCCGTGCCGTAGCGATTGTCAAAGAGGTGTTTGCAATCTGCGTCGTTTACGTCTATCATTGTGTAGTCGAGAAGCCCTGCTGCCTGCCGTGCAAAAAGGCGATGGATGCCCGTAGTTGTTTCCTCGCATCCGCCTATAAGATTTTTACCGTAATCACGGCACTCTCCATGAAGCAGATTGGTAAGATCTCCGCCGTCATCAATCATGACGTCGGGGCAAAGAGAGAGGGTTTTTTTAAGATGATCTTCATATTCGGCATCAGTAACACCTCGCCATGCGTTCACCTCAAAACCAAGCTCCACCAAAGCCGCCGCAACATCATCCTGAGTTGAAAGAGGGTTGCAGCCTGTAACATACACCTCGGCACCTCCCTCTGCAAGAACAATAGCAAGGTAGGCGGTCTTTGCCTCAAGGTGAATGGACATTGATATTTTTTTGCCCGCAAAGGGCTTTTCTTTTTTAAACTGATCGTTTATCATATTGAGCACCGGCATATAGCTTTTGACCCAATTAATCTTGTCGTGTCCGCTTTTTGCGAGAGATATGTCTTTAATACTACTCATTTTTATTCCTTATCAAATATGTTTTATATTATTTCAAGCTCGCGAGCCGCCTCTTCCCAATATTTTTCAGGAAGCACCTGACCGCCCGCATATCCGTCAGCACCCGCACGTCGCCAGGCAAGTGCCACACACCTTGCAGCGTGGTCATACTCATCAAACATTGATTTTATTATGCATTTAGCCCATATACCGGCTTTATCATACAGTCCGCTATTTTTGAACTCTGCCAACATTTTGTATTTATCATAGCCCACAGGAACTGAGCGGTATCGCCAAACACCCCGTTTTGATTCAAGAATTAATATTCGAGACCCGTTTCGCCTGTCTTGCGGAAGCCCCACGCTGGGACAGAATATTACCCGTCTGCCGTTGGCTTCTACAACTCCGCCTCTGTGTGTATGCCCACAAAGGAGAATCTCCCCCGCAATTTCCGTGGTATATTTATCAATAAGCGCGGGGCGGTTCATTATCCATTCCTTATTGTTGCCGGGGGACCCGTGGCAAGCGGTGATTCCCGGCAAATTTTTTGGGAGGATGTCAAGACATATGGGCATTGATGACAGGGTATCAAGATCACCTTTTGTAAGATTTTCATATGTATAGAGGAGCGAGCCGCTGCTTGACGAATAACTCCAGCCGTCAGCTCCGCAGCCGCTGTGACGTATGAGATAATCCTCGCGGTTTCCTCTTATGAAATAGCAGGAAAATTCGGCACGGCACTCATCAATGAGTCTCAGGGTGTTCTGAGGCTTCGGAAAATCCGTAAGATAATCTCCAAGGAAAATTATCCCGTCAAACCCCTGGTCCTGACGGCGCATGGATTCGATAAGGCACAACGCATTTTCAAGAGCCATAAAATTTGAATGTATGTCCGAAATTACCGCAAACCTCATCTATGCACCACCTCTCCCGTCTACATTTAGTGTACAAATCACTACGGTATATTGTATATATTATACGATTTTTCGCCTCATATGTCAACACCTTTGACAGAAATTAGCTGTTATTATACAAAAAATCTTGAATTTTCAACATTCGAGTAAAAAATAAAGACTATCCCGAACGAAACCGTCATTATGACTTGAACATCTGCAAGCAATGACCTTCACGTCTTTCTAAAATATTCAACAAATAGAGAACCTCCGAACCGGTTTGAAGCGATTCGGAGGACTTTTTTACAAATTCTCATACATATCCGCAAGCTTTCTCGCCGATGCGGCAAGCACTCTTACGCCTTTAAAAATATTGTCAGCAGCAAATCTTCTAATGTAACGGTACGCCTCAAGTGTAAAATAACCGTTGTAGCCAATCTCTCGAAGCGCCTTAAGAATTGGGACATAATCTATTTGTAAGGATAACGGAAGCGCATGGTTGTCATGCCATTTGTCGTTATCGTGTATGTGAAGCGCGCTGATTCTGGGACCAAGAGCTCTTATCATCTCAACAGCTGACGTATTGTTGCCTTTCATTTCCGCATGACCAATATCTAAGCAGGCGGTCATATATTCGCTGCCCACAATATCAACGTGTTGGCAAAAGCTTTCGGGAGTCGCGCATGCCGCAAACGAAGCAATGTTCTCCTCAGGATCCCAATTCCACATATTCTCCGTGGCAATCTTTACTCCATAGTCCTTTGAAAACTCCACGAATTCCCGATACATTATTGCGTTTTCCTCCGGCCCTTTGTCATTGTCGGGGTGGACCACGCATATTTTTCCTCCTGCTTCAGCCGTACATTCGATTGCACGCTTGACACTATCACGGATCGCCTTACAGTCCATAGGGAAGGGCGCGTGAGATTGGTTGCATACAATACCGTTGTCAAGTCCTATTTGCTTTAGCCTCCTTGCAAACGCAAGATACTCTCTGGAATTGAGCGGGTGACCGTTGTCAACAAGACAATTATTTTCGAAGTCATACTGAGCTAATTTTGACATGGAGAAATCCCAAGCATCAAAACCTGCCTTTGCACAAAGCTCAACTGCCCTCTCTTCACCAACAATTTTTGAAATTGAACCAATTTCGGTAGATATTTGCATTATTATTACCCTAGCTTTCGCCGCGATGAAAAAACATCGACTGCAGATGGCGTCCTTTCTGTGCGGTGTGCTGCACTTTATTGCAGTGCAGGTTTGTGCGGCAATGCCTGCCGCAAAACATATTTATATATTATTGCTTTTCAGCTCTTGTCGGCTTTTATCTATGTCAGGCGCGAAGCGTGATTCCAAGCTCCTTTTCAAGAAGCGTAAGAATCTTCTTTGAGGTCTTGTCTGCTTCCTCGTCTGTAAGAGTTCTGTCCGGAGCACGAAGGATAACCTTGAACGCTACGCTCTTCTTGCCTTCGCCAAGCTGTTTGCCGCGATATACGTCGAACAGTTTAACGTCCTCTACGGCCTTTCCGCCTGCCTTTTTCATGACAGCCTCAATAGCACCTACCTCAAGGGCATCATCGCATACAAATGCGAAGTCACGGGTGGTTGCAGGGAACTTGGGCAGAGGCTTAAACTGCTTTTTGTGGCTTGCCTTTGCGAACATATTCTCAAAATCAAGGTCAGCCACGTAAACTGCTTCATCAATGCCGTATTCTGCAGCAACGAGAGGGTGAATCTCGCCCATAACGCCAATTACGGTGCCATCGGCAGCGGTAAGTCTTGCACAGCGTCCCGGGTGGAATGTCCCATCATCTGATGCCGCCCCATATGCAACGCCCTTGATGCCTACCTTTGAAAACAGCTCATCACAAATGCCTTTAAGAGTGTAGAAGTCGCCGTTTTTAATAAATCCGATAATAATTCTGCGGCGTTCCTCGGGCAGATTTCCCGGGTCCGCATCGGGAATATATATTTTCGCCATTTCATAAAGCGAAGAAGCCTCGGAATGGTAGTTGTTGTTGCGTGCGAGAACCTCAAGAATTGAAGGAATTGCGGTGGTACGCATTACGCTTGTATCCTCGCCGAGAGGGTTGGAAATTACCACGGAATTACGGCGCGCGTCATTCTCGGGCATCCCTATTTTGTCGTAATACTTGGGGCTGATAAACGAGAAGGTTTCGCACTCGTAAAGTCCCATAGCACAAAGGGTGTCAGCACAGGCAAGCTCGAACTTTTGAATGGGAGTGCGACTTCCCGATGTGATAGGCGTTACAAATTTGGTAGATTTAATGGTGTCATATCCGTATATGCGGAGAATCTCCTCTGCAATGTCGTTCATGCAGCGGCAGTCTGCACGGAATGACGGAACGGTAAGGGTGTCACCCTCGACGGTGAACTCTAACTTGCGAAGCACGTTTTTCATGTAGTCTTCAGATACGTCAAGGCCAAGGAAAGCGTTTATTTTGTCGGCTTCCAGCTTCATCTTGTAGGGGTCTTCCTTGCCCTTGTAAACGTCAATAGTACCCTCTACAACTTCACCTGCGCCGAGAAGGGTGATAAGCTCACAGGCACGGTCAAGTGCAGGCATGGTGTTCTCGGGGTCAAGACCCTTCTCGAAACGTCCCGATGATTCGGTACGCATACCCTGACTCTTTGCGGTAATACGCACGGAGCTTCCCAGGAAGTTAGCGGATTCAAAAACAACGGTCTTTGTGTCGTCCTTTATCTCGGAGTTTGCACCTCCCATAACACCTGCAAGTGCAACCGCCTTCTTTTCATCGGCGATAACAAGATTGGAAGCGTTAAGGGTATGGTCAATATCGTCAAGAGACTTGAAAACCTCGCCATCTGCCGCATTTCTTACGATTATCTTAGAGCCGTCAAGGCAGGAGTAATCAAAAGCGTGCATAGGCTGACCGTACTCAAGCATAACGTAATTTGTGATGTCAACTATGTTGTTGATAGGGCGCACACCCGAAGCGCGAAGTCTCATACGAAGCCAGAGGGGAGAGGGCCCTATCTTTACATTCTTAACAACTCGAGCGGTGTAACGGGGACAAAGCTCTGCGTTTTTAACATCGACGGAAAGGTACTTATCAATTTTGTCGCCGTCCT
>JAZNFI010000119.1:0-4240 GCA_045589075.1 Candidatus Flemingiibacterium sp. | reverse complement strand
CTCCGACTTCTTGGTGTCGCGCTGTCTGATATTGACAGAGGCGATGCGGTGCAGTTATCCCTATTTGACGACGGCTCAAGGGAGAAGCGCAGACGTCTTGATAAGACTGTGGACGATATACGAAAACGCTTTGGAACCGACACTATCAGGCTTGGCGGAGTAAAAAAAGAGGTAGGAAAAAAGCATCGGGCGAGGACAGATGCAAAGAATCAAGATGAGACACAAAAATGACGGTACGCATGAGCGTACCGCCATTTTTATATTATCCCAGAAGAACGTCTGTAATGAGCATTACGCAGAAGCCCACAAGCAGGGCATAGGTAGCTCCGCGCTCGCTTCCGTGAGCATGGGTCTCGGGAATCATTTCGTCGCTTACCACATAAAGCATTGTTCCGCCTGCAAAGGCGAGTGCAAAGGGAAGTATTGCAGATGCAATGCTTACTGCAAAGTATCCGATAAGCGTTCCCACAATCTCTACAAGTCCGGTCATAAGTGCGCAGATGAAGGTTCTCCTCGGCGAAACGCCGGCTGATAGCATAGGAGCTATAATGACCATGCCTTCAGGGATATTCTGCAGGGCGATTCCTCCTGCAATAAGCAGAGCACCCGTAGGATCATCAGAGCCGAAGCCAACTCCTGCCGCAATACCTTCAGGAAGATTATGTATGGCAATAGCGGTGACGAACAGCAGGACTTTACTTAAATTTGCGTTATTGTGATGCTCAATATCAGGTCCAACAAGCTTATGAAGATGCGGGACAAGCTTGTCTATAAGGTTAAGACAGAGTGCACCGGCGAAAACGCCTGCCACAGTGATGATAATTCCGAATTTGCCCCCGTATTCGAGAGAGGGAAGTATAAGCCCAAGCACCGCCGCCGACAGCATAACGCCTGCTGCGAAGGACAGAACGATGTCAGAAAATTTATGGGATATTTTTTTAAATATAAAACCGATAAGAGAGCCCATGAGGGTAGCACCACCCACACCAAGGGCGGTCAGCAGTACCATTTCCATATAAATAACCGTGAATTTCGCCGAGGTGCCTCATATTGTCAGCGAAACGCTTCCTTTCAAACAGATAAGGGTGCGTCCGTTTTTTGTGGGACGGACGCCGTTTTGTGCTTTCTCAGCTTTTTAAACCTCGGTGAAGCAGTCCTTGCCTACTCCGCAGAGAGGACACTCAAAATCCTCGGGAAGATCTTCGAATTTTGTGCCGGGAGCAATTCCGTGCTCGGCATCGCCTGCCGCCTCGTCATATTCCCAGCCGCATACGTCGCATACATACTTTTTCATAATATTTTACCCTTTCCAAAATATAATCAGATTGATACCGCAATCAAAGTATCAGCGAGGGAGCGGTATATACCCTTGCCGCAAGCTCCTGATTCAGGAGATAAAGACCTCTTGGATCAGAGCCGAAAAGCTTCATTTTAGTGATCAAGTCGTTAGCATTTGTTTCTTCTTCACCCTGCTCCTTAACGAACCAGTCAAGGAACTGCATTGTGCGGAAGTCCTTATCCTCATATGCTGCCGCATAGATGTTGTTGATAAGGGATGTAACCAGGCGCTCGTGTTCAAGGCCTGCTTTAAGTACGGTCATATGTGAATCAAGCACCTTGTCGGGCTTTGCAATAGCTTCAAGAGTTACGGACATATCTTCGTTCTGAAGATATGTCAGAAACAGCATTGCATGATCCCTCTCCTCCTGTGCCTGAATCTTGTACCAATTTGCAAAACCGTCAAGGCCCTGCTCCTTAAAGTAGTTGGAGAAATCAAGGTAGAGATAGGCTGAATAGAATTCTTTGTTGATCTGATCGTTTAGAAGTGCGTGAACTTTTGCGTTTACCATTAGTATTACCTCCGTTTATATAAATTATTTATTTTATTTGTTCAAAATCTGCAGGACCGTGTTTGCAGAGAGGACATACATAATCGTCAGGCAGTGTGTCTCCCTCATACACAAATCCGCATACCTTGCACACAAAGCCTTTCTTGCCTTCTGTTTCCGGCTTTGGCTTTACATTTTCCTGATAATAGGTGTAGGTCATTGTAGGACGGTCGGATATTACTCTCGCTTCTGTAACTGCGCATATAAACATACCGTGGGTGTCAAGGTCAACGTACTGTTCAACCTTAAGGGACATAAAAGAGTTTATATAACGGGGCAGGAAGATAAGACCGTTATCGGAGCGATGCGGCTCGCAGGACTCAAACTTGTTGACGTTTCTGCCGCTTTGGAATCCGAACACCTCAAAAACCTTAAAAGGTGCTTCCTCGGTTAGGCAGTTGATATTCATAATACCCGTTTGCTTTATAATGTGGTGAGAGTAGTTTTCCTTGCTTATGGTTACGGCAATTCGGTTTGGTGTATTGGTGACCTGGGTTACTGTGTTTACGATAAGCCCGTTGTCCTTTTTGCCGTCGTTTGAGGTGACAACATAGAGACCGTAGCCAATATTGAAAAGTGCGGTAAGGTCGTTTTTGTTTGCAGTTTCGTCGTGCATTGCAAGATATTCCATACAGAGCTCATCTGCAAGTGCCACAAGCTGTGTTTTGCTGTCTTCATTAAGAGAAGAAAGTATCTTAACGGCGGTGTCTGTGTAGGTGATATTTTTGCTGTTTTCAAGAAGTCCCCGCATCACCTTTGCCGCCATAGGTGCCCAGCTTCCGTTTTCAATAAGGGCAACGGTTCTGTTCTGGAAGCTTCTCTCGGTGAGGTGCTCAATAAATTCGCGCATAAAGGGGAATATATCTGCGTTGTAGGTGGTGGTTGCGAGCACCAGCTTAGAATATCTGAAGGCGTCTGCAACTGCCTTTGACATATCGCATCTTGCGAGGTCGTAGACTGTTACCTTCGGACAGCCGTTTGCGTTAAGCTTTTCTTCAAGCTGACGCACCGCCTTGCGTGTGTTGCCGTACACGGACGTGTAGGCAATAACGATACCGTCCTCCTCCGGCTGATAACTTGACCAGGTATTGTAGAGGTTAAGGTAATATCCAAGGTTTTCCTTTAATACAGGGCCGTGGAGAGGGCATATCGTAGATATGTCAAGTGTTGATGCCTTTTTAAGAGGCGCCTGCACCTGCGCGCCGTACTTTCCTACGATCCCGATAAAATAGCGGCGTGCTTCATCTGCCCAAGGCTCATCTGTGTCGGGGGTACCGAATTTTCCGAATCCGTCGGCAGAGAACAGAACCTTGTCATAACTGTCGTAGGTCACAATAACCTCGGGCCAATGCACCATGGGAGCGGTTACAAATGTAAGTGTGTGACGGCCAAGATTAAGGGTATCGCCCTCGCCTACCACAATTCGTCGGTCCTCAAAATCCGTGCCAAAGAAGTTTTTCATCATACCAAAGGATTTTGACGAGGAAACTATTTTAGCACCCGGGTAAGTCTTTGAAAATACGTTTATATTTGCCGCATGGTCAGGCTCCATATGCTGAACTATAAGATAATCCGGCGATTTTCCTTCGAGGGTGTTTTGTAAATTATCAAGCCACTCATGGGTGAAAGCCGTGTCAACGGTATCCATAACTGCTATTTTTTCGTCAACAATAACATAGGAATTGTAGGATATCCCGTTGGGCACCTTGTACTGACCCTCAAAAAGGTCTATTCTTTTGTCGCTGACACCAATATACTTAATATCACCAGTTATTATCATTGCTGGACTCCTCCGAATATATATGGTTGTTTTATTATACCACAAATTTCCTTGATAATCAATATTTATTTAAGAATTTTCCCATCAGTAGTAATGGTTACAACACTAAAGGGGATAAACTTTCCGCTCTCCTTCAATGCCTGTTTTGCGGCATTTTCTATACCGCCGCAGCAGGGTACCTCCATTCGTACCACGGTAAGGCCCTTTATGTCATTATTTTTAATTATTGCCATAAGTTTTTCAGTATAATCACCCTGATCAAGCTTGGGACAGCCTATAAGAGTTATGTGATTATGTATGAAATCGTCGTGGAAGTTTCCGTAGGCGTAGGCTGTACAGTCAGCGGCAATCAGCAGGTTAGCACCGTCAAAATATGGGGCATTTACGGGAACGAGCTTTATCTGGCAGGGCCACTGACGGAGCTGGCTTGTTATCTGCGCTGTGGGACGAGAAACGGTTGAGGTGTCACGCTTGATAGCTTTTGCATGAGTGCCGGGACAGCCGCAGGGAAGTGGCTTTGACTCTTTTGCCTGCTTTGATGCCTTTACAGCCGCCTCATTGTATGCAGGAG
>JAZNFI010000118.1:0-6520 GCA_045589075.1 Candidatus Flemingiibacterium sp. | reverse complement strand
ATCTCACCCAATAAATTTAGAAAAAGGGTCATAAAATGACGCTTTTTTCTTCTTTTGGAAAAACCAAAATCCCGCCGTGACAAAGGCACAGCGGGACATCGGTTGAAATAATTTTAAGTTATATCAACAAGATAACTCGTCGGCCTATAATTTGTTTCCGCTTGGAGACTTATCTCTTCTTGGAAGCAAGTACAAATGCAGCACCGGAAGCAGCGGTAAGAGCTACTGCGATGATTGCAGGGTCGAATGTAGAGGGAGCAGTGGTAGTACCAGTGGTAGTGCCAGTGGTAGTACCGGTGGTGGTACCGGTGGTGGTACCGGTGGTGGTACCAGTGGTGGTGCCGGTGGTGGAAGCCTTAGCATACTCTGAAGAGAGAGCTACGAATACAGGATCCTGGGGACCGCCGCCCTCAAAATCGGTAGCATGGTAAGAATTCTCACCGTCAGCGTTAATATCGTTGAGCTGATAAGCGAAGCCAAGCTTGCCTGCCTTGATCATGTCAAGCTGTCCCTTGGTGCAGGGGATACCAACCTCAATAACATAGGAGGTGTCGGTATATGTGGTAGCAAACTTAATGGAGGAATAGTCAAGTCTCTCATAATGCTTAGGAAGACCGTAGCATCTGTAGCCGTAAGCATCAATAGCAACCTTAACAGTGTCTTTTGTTCCGTCAAGAGAGAGTCTGAACTCAATATTGTCATTTTTCCAAGGATTTTCGTCGGCACAATAAGCCGCGCCCTTGGTAAGTACATCATCATCTTCTACGAGTGCACAGATATAGAGCATTGCGTCGTCATAAAGGAAATAAACGTCAGCGGTAGCGGTTCCCCACCACTCGGTGCCATAACCGTTTTCAGCAGTACCAAGATCGGTAAGGCTGAAGGAGTAGTTATAAGCGTCATCAAGAACACCATCTATTTTAGGAGTACCCTTTTTAATGGCGCCATCAAAATCAGCACTTGCGCTTGCTGCGAAAAGGCTGAGAGCAAGAGTGCCTGCAAGAATAACACTAGCAAGTTTCTTCATAAATTTTTCTTCCCTTCTAAAAATTTGTAATAGATTTTTTGTTACGGCAGCCGCGGGCAACCGCAACCTGTTATGAGAAAGATGATTTACGGCCGCAAAACATTTCTCGTTGACATATTAATTATAACAAAAATACCAACACTTGTATATACTCATTTGTTTCTCTAAAGTGGTTTTTATGGAACATTTGATTGCATTTTATTTCTTGCATTTTGATTTATATATTTGAGTATTTTATTTGAATGAATCAAAAAATGTATATCATTTTTAAAAAAATCGTTTAAGCTCACATAATACGGGTAACAATTCCAGAGTACATTATATGCGCGGAATTTTACCATTAACTCTATAACAAGTCAATCGTCACAAGCGCCGTTACAGCATTGTATATAAACAAATTTCGCTGTTTTTGTAACAATTTGGCGACTCAACTTGACAACTGCGCTAATAAATATTATAATTTATATAGGATTGACGGGCTCTGCCCTAAGCTGCCAAGGAAGGCGGCTATCAGTTGGAGGTCATTTTAAATGCGTTCACTTTCTATCATCCCGAACACAGTCACTATCCTGCGGATTATCGGCGCTGCCGCGTTAATTTTTACGATGCCGTTCTCACTCGAATTTTTTGTGATATACACGATCTGCGGCATAACCGATATACTTGACGGTTCGCTTGCAAGGCTACTCAAATGCAAAAGTGAACTGGGATCAAAGCTTGACAGTGTAGCCGATCTGCTTTTCTACACGGTTATGATATTTAAAATATTTCCGGAGCTTCTAAAGCTTCTGCCAACAGCGCTGTGGGTAGTTATCGTATTGACTTTCCTACTGCGCATTGTGTCGTACTGCCTTGCTGCACTGAAGTACAAGCTTTTTGCTTCAATGCACACGTATCTTAACAAAATATCCGGAGCTTCTATGTTTTTTGTTCCGTACTTTGTAAAATCTTCTTCGGCACTTCCCGTCTGCGTAGCAGTAACCGCCATAGCTGCAGCGGCGGCTATTGAGGAGTTTTCCATACATGCGACCCAAAAGTACTATCGCAAAGATACAAGGTCATTTATTAACTGTGTGAAGGAACGCGCGAATAACATTAAGTAACGCATTTTCGAACTAAAACCGAACCTCTTTTTGCATAAACCCAGCGTCTAAAGACAATACCGGGAAACCGCGTTTTCGGTCTCCCGGTATTTTTATGTTATTTTTTAATAAGCTCTTTTATTTCTCCCAGGACAGCATCCTTGTCAAATCCGCACATACCATAAAGCTCGCCGAGTCCGCCATGCTCTACAAAGCCCCTCACACTTCTTGTATAAACACTTCGTCCAAGCAGTGCTCCAAGCTTCTCCCCCATACCGCCCGAAGCGTATCCCTCATCGAGAACGTATACGGTCTTATCTGCTGTAAGAATCGGTGCAAGCTCGTTATATTCAAGCGGAAATACCCGAAGAAGCTTTACTACACCAACCCTCTGTCCTATTTCTTCACGGACAAGGAGTGCCGTTTTCGTCATTCTTCCGTGGGTTACTATGATAATCTCCGCTTTTTCGATATTCTCCGTACAAGAAAAGTCTCCGAAATTTATAAGAGCGGAAAAACCACCGTTAAATGCCTCACCCTTCGGATAGCGCATAACAGCAAGTCCGTCATGGGTTAAAGCTTTAGGCAGGACTTCAGATATGTCGTCACCGTCTGCGCAGGAGTAGATGACCGCACCAGGTATAGCTGAAAACAGAGAGTAATCAAATATCCCCTGATGAGTTATACCGTCTCCCGGAACAAGCCCGCACCTGTCAAGTGCCAGCACCAGGGGAAGCTTTTGTATGGAAACGTCGTGAATCAGCTGGTCACACACCCTTTGTGAAAATGTGGAGTACAGCGCTACCACAGGACGCAATCCGCTGACAGCAAGCCCCGAAGCAAAGGTAACTGCGTGCTCCTCAGCAATTCCCACGTCGAAAAACCTGTCCGGGTATGCTTCTTTAAAGCAGCCCAGCCCCGTACCGTCACACATCGCGGCGGTGATGGCGCATATACGCTCGTCCTTACCTGCGGCACCTGCAAGAGCATCGCCAAAGTACTCCGACATTGTCTTGACCTTACCTTCTGTTATTTCTCCTTCGTCAATGTCAAATTTGCTTACTGAATGGTACCTATCGGGACGGGCTTCCGCATTTGGGTATCCCAGTCCCTTGCGAGTACGCATATGAACGACACAGCACTTATGCTTAAGCTTGGCTTCTGAAAAAACATTCTTTAGCTTTTTTATATTGTTCCCATCCACGGGGCCGATATAGACAAGTCCCAAGTCCTCAAAAATGGTATCCTTGACAAAAACGTGCTTGATGGCGTCCTTTATTGCTTTAAATAATTTTGCCATAGGAGTCCCTATCAGCGGCAGTCTTAAAAGCCATCGCTCAAAGCCTCTTTTGAAGGTGAAATAACCTTTACTGACACGCAGCCTGGAAAGGTAGTTGTGAAGTCCGCCCACATTGGGCGAAATTGACATTTCGTTGTCGTTTACCACAATTATGAGATTAAGCCTTGAATCAGCGCAGTTGTTGAGTGCTTCATATATCATTCCGTTAGTCAGTGAACCGTCCCCAACCACCGCAACGGTGTAGCTGTCATCACCGCGAAGCTTGTTTGCAGCGGCAATACCAAGGGCAGCGGACACGGATGTTCCACTGTGTCCCTCGTACAGCACATCGTGTTCACTTTCCTCAGGGTTTGTAAATCCGGAAATACCTCCGAATCTCCGCAGCGTTGAAAATCTGTCGAAGCGTCCCGTCAAAAGCTTGTGTGCATAGCACTGATGTCCCACATCGAATATAATCTTATCTTTTGGCGAGTCAAACACAGTATGCAGAGCAATTGTAGCCTCAACCATTCCGAGATTTGATGCAAGATGACCGCCATTTTCCGAAACTGTGTCAATTATTACCCTGCGTATTTCCGAGGCGAGCATATCAAGTTCTGCATACGAGAGTGTCTTTATGTCGCAGGGTGAATTAATTTTTTCAATCATACATTCATTATCCATAAACAGCTCATCCTCCTTTTAATATAATTCTTCCACAGAGCCCGTTTAAATCAAGTAATAATATTTAAGTTTACACCTTGGTTTAAATCCGAAGGGCTCTGCACCGTGTCATGGAAGGACATTCCCGAGAAGCTTAATTTTGCCCTCACTTCAAATCTCTTTGTTCATAAGCTGTAAATTTCTTATTAACTATATCATAGATTTACTCAAAGTTCAAGTGGTATAATGTAAACATACTGCCCTCACTTGACATATTGCGAAAATAAATGTATAATTATAGTGTTAAATATTACAAAGTAAAAATTATTCCAGAGGATTATAAGTAAGTATGCCTATAGCCGTAAACGAAAAGCTTAAGAAATTAGCTGACGAATCTTCGCTCAAATACTCTGCAATTCCCCTGTTTATCTGTGACGAATCACTTGCCGTCTGCACTAAAAGCATCGGTGCCGAGCGTTCTTTTCGTATTCCCACCGTAAGAAGCTCCGTAGCCTCATATCTTCCGATGGGCGAAATAAAAGAAGTAATGGACGGCACATCGAATTACGTATCCACCACCTTCTCCAGAGGCAGAACAAGCTCGTATTGTCTGTTTACTTCAGGTATGGCGGAAAATATCAGATACTATGTCCTGCTTGTGGAGCCCATGGTACGCTTTTGTCCGAAAACCGAGCCATGGTACATAAAGGAATCAATAAAAAACCTATCGTCAGCTTTGTCCATCAATATATCGTCAGAAAAACCGAAGCACGGCGATCTTGTGGTTATGCACTCAAGGCTTTGTCAACTGTTCTCTTTTATTGATTCAAGCCTGCTGACCGGTCCTGCATTTTCGGATTTATGCGGCATCATAGAGCTTATTGGACCAGCCTCCAAGCCTATTCTTGCTCCCCTCCATGCAGAGCTTACTCTCACAGAGCTTCCAAAGGGAAACATAAATGTCACTCTGCCGCCTACTGCAGTATATATCATGACAGCAACTATGATTGCAGTATCGGTAATGCTTTCATCAGACGGCAAGGTGGACCTCTCCTGCTATTTCAGTAATACCGAGGGAACAACAAGCATAACCGTCAGCACAAATGCGTGCGAGCTGGCAGAAATCTGTTACAGCTCAAGCCGTAACCTTATTACAAGTAACAACCCACTTGCCCTTGAGCTTGCCGCTCTCCACGATATGTGCGAAACAAACAAAACAAATCTTGAAAGCTCCATTATAAACGGTATTCTCTCGTTTACGCTTCACATTGAGGCTGCGAAATACAATTCCGAAATCTTCACATCCTCCGAAATACAAAGTACCAATATCGACTTCTTCCATTCGTTTCTTTCAAATATACTTACTGTATCACAGCTTTACAAATAACAAAATTCTCACCGTGGCTATTCACGGTGGGCAATCTAATAGCGAAAACCACCAGCTTATCTGGTGGTTTTCGCTATATAGAAGCACCGGCAGTCAATGACTGCCGGTGCCAATTAATTTATTTCTGATTGCTATGAGCAAGAAACGCCTCGCTCTTGGGAGACCTCGGAGAATTGAAAAATTCCTCGGGAGTTCCCTCCTCCTCAATAATACCGTCAGCAATGAATACTACTCGGTCCGCAACATTCCTTGCAAATTCCATCTCGTGTGTTACCACAAGCATGGTTCTTCCCTTCTCTTTAAGCTCCCTTATAACGCGGAGCACCTCGCCCGTAAGCTCGGGGTCAAGAGCACTGGTAGGTTCATCGAAGCAAAGCACAGCCGGTTCTTGTGCAAGGGCGCGGGCTATTGCCACACGCTGCTGCTGTCCTCCCGAAAGCTCGCAGGGATAATTGTCAAGCTTATCGGCAAGCCCCACCTCAAGAAGAAGTTTTCTTGCTTTATTCATGTTTGCTTCTTTCGCCTGTGCATATGCTTCTCTGCGTAACTTTCCAAAAGGAATTCCTGCGCGAAGCTTTTCCTTGGCGCGGAGCTGCAGGGGAATATACACATTCTCAAGAGCGGTATACTGCGGAAACAGATTGAAAGACTGAAAAACCAGTCCCATTTTAAGCCGCATCTCGCGAATCTCTGCACTTGTATAGTCGCATCCGGCATCAAAATGAAATCCGTCAACTATGTCTATAGTGCCCTCATTCGCCATTTCGAGGAAGTTAAGACAACGTAGAAACGTTGTCTTACCTCCGCCGGAAGAGCCAAGGATTGCCACGACCTCTCCCTTTTCAAGGGAAAAGTCGATTCCGTGAAGTACGGCGGTGTTTCCGAATGATTTTTTTAAATTTTCAACTTCAAGATAAGCCATCGACATCACCTCACACCCTGTAATACGAGAGCTTCTTCTCGCACCAGCCAAAGAACAGCGTAAGAACGCCGACGAACAGCAAGAAGAATACGGCTATGTAGAACAGCGGCCATACGATACCATATGAAACGTAGTCCATTTCGGTGATGTGGAAGATCTC
>JAZNFI010000117.1:0-7595 GCA_045589075.1 Candidatus Flemingiibacterium sp. | reverse complement strand
TCTTCCTAAGACCGCTTGGCCTCCGACTTCATAAGTGCCGCGATAGGCTTCGTATTTTCCAAGCTTGATCTTTTCCTGCTTCAGCCCGGTTCCGCAAAAACCAAAAGCTGAATTACACCAAATTCTAAGCTTGCCTTCCGTTTCTTCTTTTGGAGAAATGGCAATACAGAAGCTTTTTTCAATTACATTTTCGTAATCGCTGTATATCAATTCATACTTCCAATCATAGGGAAGATTCAGGGAGATATTGGCATAGCCTTCGCTATGGCGTACCGGTATATCTGCTTTTAAAGGATCAACACCGTCAAGGAAAACGGTAATATTTTCTTCTCTCACCTCAGCCTCGCGGGGTAATTCCACAAGGATATGCCATTCTGCCATATCACAGGTACCCACTTCGGGAACAATGGTGTCAATTTCCACCGTCATTGCATCCTTTGACCGCAGAACCTTTTTTACCTCGTGACGGTTGGAGCCGCTTCCCTCCTCCAAAATCACCATCAGGAGAATGTGATCTTCAAAATAGGCTTCGTCATAGCGGTCGCAAGCATCAAGAAAACCGATGGTGCTATCGGATGCGGGATTTTCTCTGCGCTCAAGGCTGTAGAGTTCCTTATTCGATTCGTAATACATATTCAGCTCTCTATCAGAGCATACGACCTTTACAGCGGGATATTTTATATTCTCGTGATAACCATCGGTGCGGATATATTGAACATTGAAATGCACCGGCTCTGTATTATATACCAAATCAGATTCGATTTTTTCATTCGTCTCCGGAGGACAAGTTTTTTCCAATTCAACACAGGATAAAAAAGAAAACGCAGCAAGGAAAAGCATCGCTAAAACCAGTAAAAAAGCAGTCAGCTTTTTCATTTCGTTCTCCCCTTTCTCAATTACCGTTTAAATAGGCCTTTAATTCTTTCAGCTCATTCTCGGTCAGTATTTCTTTATTTCCCGTAAGCTCGTCTGTGAGAGCGTTAGAATGTAACAGATAGCTCTTCTCTTTGCCGTCGGGGGAAGTGAAAACAATACGGCATTGCAGTTCTTTGTTGGAGTCGGTGGCATCCATTTCGGGATCTGTACCTGCCGCGGATTCCTGTTTCTGCTCATTGGACTCATCTTCCACTGCATCGGTAAAAAAGAAGGAATCGATCAAAGAATAGAGCTTCTTTACGTTTGATACATCGGAATATTGATAAAAAGTATCATCCGGCAAGTCGAGCAGTTCTATTTTTACACTGTCATAAGGAATCACCGTTCCCATATTTTCATCGGCGATTTCTCCCTCGGGTGAAAAATCCTCGCTTCCTGCGGGCATCATAGCGGGCAGTATCATTACCGACCACAAGCCAACCAAAAGAAAAACAGGAATACAAAGCGCCAACAGACGATTGCGTCTTCTGCGGCGGGCGGCGATCCTTTCTCCGCTACGGCGGAAAATTTCTGCTTTATATACGTTTAAATCTTTCATATAAACAAGTCACCATCCTCTCCAAGAATGGCACGAAGCTCCTTTTTTGCGCGATACAGAAGATTGTCCACCTGCTTTTTCTTTTTCTTCATAACCTTGGCGGCTTCTTCATAGCTTAATTCTTCAAAATAAACAAGATGCACCGCTGCCCGCATCGCTTCGGGTAATTTTTCCATAGCGTCATTGATAAGGCGTCGTCTTTCATCGATAAGAACAAACTCCTCCGGAGTTTTTCCGTCATCCGGAACATTTTCCGCTTCTGAAAGGGACAGAGTGCTCCTTCTTTTCCGCCGCTTTAAATAGTCCAGAGCGCGGCTTCTTGCAATCATATAAAGATAGGTCTTCAGCGTTACCTTGAAGTTATACCGAGAGCGATGCACGATAAGGTCTGAAAAGACATCAACGGCAATATCCTCAGCGGCAGCTGTATCGCGCACATAGCGATCTATGAAGAATACAAGGCCGTGGAAATAATTCTCCATAATGCTGTCAAATGCGCTTTCGTCGCCATCAAGGAAACGGCGGTAGCTACTTGCGCCGTTATCCATGTTATTCCTCCTGCTTTCGGGGGCAGATCTTTTCCCCCTCACTTCTTATACGAATTTACGAGAGTAAATTCCTTGCGAAAAATATGTTTTATTAAAATAATTATATCACAGATCGATTCATCTTTCAAAAAAGATAAAGGGCGAATTTGTGTTGCGGCGATCCTAAGAGAAAAAATCCCCGCAGGAGTTAATCTTGCGGAGATTTTACTGTTTTACGGGCGCCGCCCAATTGATATTCAAAATGAAATTACACCTGTCTTTTGCTTCTTGTCATGGAGGATTTTGAAAACTCAATGATCTGGTCGGCATACAAACCACCGTCACCGGAAAGCACAAAAGTAATTACGCAGACCAGAACAAAGACATACAAGTTCGTTCCGCCGAACATCTCAATGCCCAGCGCAATGGAAGCCAAGGGACTATTGGTTGCACAGCAAAACAAACCAACCAATCCCAATGCTGCTGCAAAACCGGGATCCATTCCTAAAAGCTCTCCTGTCACACAACCGAAAGTAGCGCCGATACAAAACACGGGTACGATCTCCCCGCCTTTAAAACCGGCTGCTAAAGTAACGACGGTAAACAAGATCTTAATCAGAAAGGAATACCAATCCGCCCTGCCATTCACCGCTTCCAAAGCCATCTCCATACCGGCACCGTTGAATCGATGATCGCCTGCAAGCAGAGTCAGGAATACAATCATTATCGCGCCTGCCACGATTCGAACATACGGGCGCTCAAACCAACGATGGGCTAAATGTTCCGCCTTATGGAATACATAGCACACCATAATACCGAGCAAGGAAACAAGCAATGCCAACACAAGAATCTTCCAGGTGTTTTGAAACGTTAATGTCACCGTTTCTTCCTGTATTACAGACGTTGCGTGAACGCCCATCGCCAGAGCAACTTTGTTGGCCAATAACGCCGATATAAAGCAAGGCAACAAGGCAGGTGAAAGGATGGTTCCCACGGATTCAAATTCCAGCGTAAAGAGGCAAGCCGTTAAGGGCATACAAAATAAACCTGAAAAAACAGCGCTCATACCGCAAATGATCATTACGGTACGTTCCTCTTTATTAAACCGAAACATCTTGCCGAATATGGATGCCATTGAGCCGCCGAGCTGTAAAGCCGCTCCCTCGCGGCCGGCAGAGCCTCCAAATAAATGAGTGATGGAAGTTGCTAAAAAAATAGCAGGTGCGATCAGCGGGGAAACAAATTCATTCTCCAATACCGAATCGATGATCTCATTGGTACCCCGATTGGACTGTAATTTAAAAAAGCGATATAGAAATACCGTCAGCAAGCCTCCTACGGGCAACAGAAAAACAAGCCAATTCAGCGACTGCCGCACTCCCGTAACAAAATGCAACACATGATGAAATCCTGCACCGACGAAACCGCCGCTAACACCCATTAACGCGCCCATCAAGCTCAATTTTAACACCGGCAACAGGTACTGCTTCATCCGATTATATTGATTCGAAAAATTCATTCTCATTTCCTTCTTATTGCTTTTTCTTTAAACGCCATGGCATCTTTCGACATATTATAACATATCGGCTGCGGGGCGCAAGGTGTTAGTGATATTCTGTGCGTCGAACAAGATGATGTTTTCACTTTTTGAAACAATATTAAAACCTACGATTGCACTGACGGGCTCCATTTTCATTAAGCATACTGTTAACAGTCGATTAAATAAACTGTACATTGCTTTTGCAGAATCCATTGTGTCCGATTTTTGTGGAAATAATTATCAGCCCTCATAAGGACGAATACGAAGTGTTGCCCCGACGGATTCACAAATCCTGCGGCAGGTTTCCTGTTCTACCTTTGAAGTAACGACATCTACAACCGTCATAACAACATTGGGTACATAGTCCGTACAGTCCTTTGTAAAGGAGAGCATAGCGTCGTAGGAGTCAATGCCGAATTTGGGGCGGACAATCTTAAAATAGTCTTCCCTATTGGTCGCATTCAAGCTGACCGAAACGGTATCGATAAGCCCTTTCAACTTCGGTGCTGTTTTTTCATTCCAAATCAGATCGGCAAGTCCGTTGGTGTTGATACGGATCTTGATGTCGCTCTTTGACTTGATGTGTGCCGCAACCCTCAAGAGATCATCAAGACGCTCGGTGGGTTCACCGTAACCGCAGAAAACGACCTCATTGTATTGAGTCAGATCCCAGGAATCAATACTGTGGCAGACCTCCTCTACCGTCGGCTCTCTTTCAAGCCATAAGGAATCGGAACCGTAAACACCCTCACCGTTGTGTCGCAGACAGAATGTGCAAGCGCAGGGACAGCGATTGGTCATATTTACGTAAATACCTTTTTTCACCGGATACGTGATCGTCATCATATAGATTTTCCTCCGTTTATCATCTGTTTAACATTCAACTTATCCATAGCAAGTCCGACAGCAACAAAGAGAATGCTGCTCAAAACCGACTGCGTAATATATCCCGGTATTCCTGCCAGCGGAGCGATAAAATTACCGGTGATCAGAGCCTCGTACAAATAGTATCCGGCAATGCATACTGCCCATGACGGTAAGAGCGCCAATATGTTACGCCAGCTAATAATTTTACTTTCTTTGCGGGAGAAGAGCAGCACTGCGGCAGTTTTTATAATTACGGATCCGGGTGCCCAAACGGCAAACCCGGTAAGGCAATCGGCAAGGAGTGCTCCGCCTGCACCGACAAACATAGCATAAGGAAGCGGTAAAATGCAAGCGGCCAGATAGATAAAACCATCTCCTACGTGTGTATACCCGGTATGGCTCGGGATGTGCAAGTAAGCGGTGAACACGAACACCACGGCAGTAAAAATACCTGCAAGGCACATCAATCTAATTCTTTTGTTTGTCATAACAAGTAGCTCCTCTCAGATTTCCGTTAAATATTCTTCAAAGCAAATGCCGTCGGTTTTAGGCAGATCAAGCTCAACGGTTCGCCGCAAGACCTTGGCAATAAAAGAGGATGCATGATGCACAGAGCTTATAAAATCCACTCCGTTAACAGCATCTGCTGCGACAATAGAAGAGAAAACATCGCCCGTTCCCGAACGGCAGGGGCCTACCTTATGCTCTCTGACCGTTTGCGGCCGTTTCCCTGCTTCGTAAATAAAGTTCTCAAGGTCATCCCCGCGCTCAAGACCGGAAATAACAATTTTCTCAGGTCCCATCTCGCTTAATTTTTTGCAAAGTTCTGTAAGTTCTTCTTTATCCATATCGGGTTTGTATTCTGTCCCTGTGAGGATACAGGCTTCCGTTAGATTCGGCGTCAAAATATCCGCACAAGGCACGAGAGCGCACATCTGCTCCGCCAAAAGCGGCGAGTATGTAGGATACAGCTTTCCGTAATCTCCCATAACGGGATCAATAACGGTAATGTTATCCTCTTTCTTGAAAAGCTCTAAAAACCGTTTGACGATACGAATCTGCTCCTGTGAGCCGAGGAATCCTGTGAGAATGCCGTGAAAGGAAAGTCCCAATTTCATCCACTCATCGATATACGCATCCATATGCTCGGTATAGTCGGTGCAGTAAAAGCTGTCAAATCCCGTATGATTTGAGAAAATCGACGTTGGCAAGGGACAGCACTGTATCTTCATTGCCGAAATGATAGGCAAGGATACTGCTATGGAACAACGGCCAAAGCCGCTGAAATCATTGATAACAGCAATCTTTTTTTGACGATTGTGCGACACTTTAGCTCTACTCCTTGATTTTTATGCAAAGATACTATATAATAAATTTGTACATATAAAAATGGTCAGAAAAGGAGAAAATTATATATACAGATGAAGTATGTTATAGACAAAACCAACCGTCCTATTTATCTTCAAATATATAGACAGATTCGGCAGGATATTATAAGCGGGATCTATCCCTATCATGCAAAGCTTCCGTCAATACGGTTGCTATGCGATGAGCTTTCTGTCAGCACCGTTACCGTAGACCACGCATACGCCCTGCTCTGCGACGAAGGATATATAGAATCACAGGAACGACGCGGCTTTATCGTTGTCTTTCGTACCGACGACTGCTTTGCTGCCTCATCAGAAAAACAACCAAGAAAGTTGTCAATAGAACACAGCAAGCGCAATTATCCCGATTTTCCACTCTCGGTACTAAGCAAGACGATGCGCAAGGTGATCAGCGACACGGGAGAAGGAACGGGACTACTCGAACGCTCCCCCAACCTCGGAACCCATGAGCTCCGAGATGCCATTCGCACTTACCTTGCACGTAACCGAGGTATTCTTGCAGACACGAAGCAGATCGTAATCGGTTCCGGGTCAGAGCATCTATACACTCTGCTCGTAGAGTTACTCGGTCGAGAGCGTGTGTATGCCATTGAAGTTCCGTCGTACAAAAAGATCGAGCAAGTCTACAAAGCATCGGACGTCCGTTTAGAGAAGCTTCCTCTGGCACGTGACGGCATCGACAGTCTTTCTCTCAAAAACTCTTCAGCAGACGTTCTGCACATCTCACCATACAGGAGCTTCCCAAGCGGTGTAACTGCAAGCGCATCCAAGCGCCACGAGTATCTCAGATGGGCGCAGCAAGGAGAAAGATACGTCATCGAGGATGATTTTGAGTCCGAGTTTTCCGTTTCGAGAAAATCTGAAGAGACCTTGTTCTCCCATTCTCAGAAGGATAACGTCATTTATATGAACACCTTTTCAAAGACAATTTCTCCTTCCTTCCGTATCGGTTATATGGTGTTACCGAAAAAACTCGCGGATGAATACGAAGAAAAGCTTGGTTTCTTTTCCTGTACCGTTCCTACCTTCGAGCAACTTGTTGTTGCCGAGCTTATCTCTAACGGTGACTTTGAACGGCATATCAACCGTGTCAGACGAGCAAAACGAAAAGAACTGAATAAATAGCAGAAAGGCGTCACTTCACAAAAAAAGTGACGCCTTAATTTTATAAAAAACTCTGGGCATGGTTTACGCCTACAGGATATCAACATACTCTCCGTTCAAAGCCTTATTCATACTTCTGACGGCGCAGAACTTGCCACACATGGAGCCGGTATCCTCGTGTTCGGGTTTACGCTCGTCACGGATACGCTTTGCCGTTTCGGGATCAAGAGCGCACGCCCACTGTTCTTCCCAATCCAGCTTGTGGCGGCAAGGCATCTCGGACGGAAAGCGTCACCGAGAGAGATCGTCACATCGAACTCACGGCAGATATCAAGGATCTCATCATAATACTCATAAAACGGTTTCTCCTCCCCTGTCATACACATCCAGGCGAACATGAGAGAGCCACCGCCGTTGGGATCAATGCAGGTATGGAGCTTGTTGGCACAGATGGCAACTTGCCTTTTGCAACAAGCTCACGGATCTCTTCTTCGGTTCTGTATAATTTATCATAGAATCACCGCCTTGGGTATATTATAGCATAAAAGCGGTGGAGCCGCAAGGGTTAGTGATATTCTGCACTTCGCACAGAGTGATATTATGCCTTTCGGCATAGTGATATTTTTGCTGACGCAAAAGTGATATTATATTCGCCTTTAAAACTTGCGAAGCGAATATCACTTGCGAAGCAAATA
>JAZNFI010000116.1:0-2112 GCA_045589075.1 Candidatus Flemingiibacterium sp. | reverse complement strand
TACATAGTACATACCGGAGCGATCTGCTTCTTCCTTAATGGCGTCAGCAGCCTGCTTCTTAGTACCAACGAAAAGAACTGTGCCCTTCTCGGTGGAAAGGTCACGAACGAAAGCGTAAGCCTCGTCGAACTTCTTAACGGTTTTCTGCAGGTCGATGATGTAGATACCGTTTCTTTCAGTGAAGATGTACTCAGCCATCTTGGGGTTCCATCTTCTGGTGTGGTGACCAAAATGAACACCGGCTTCCAGAAGCTGCTTAATGGTAATAACAGACATTTTTATGTCCTCCTTTAGTTTTTTCCACCACCCTCGCATATTCGGGAAACCCTCATAACAAGGGAACTTCCGACCTCACGGGATGTGTGTTATCGCGGCTGTATTTTTATATCAGTGCCACCGCTTGTCACTGACCGATATATTATATCATAAGTTAGAAATTATTGCAAGTATGTTTACAGTTTTTTTACAATTCAAGAAATATCTCTGGCGGCGGCAACGGGTGAGGACTTTGAGGGCGTTGACATTTCCGAGGTGCTTTACTCCGCGCTTCTCGGTGCGCTGTCGAGTTTTGGACTTGAAGGAGTACCAAATATAGTTGCAAATACTCCCGTTATTGCGAAGTCGTTGAAAGATACTGTGGTGGGGAACGGAAGCTATTTCCTTGACAAGCTCCAGCCTAAAACCGCAAACTCCCAAACGGTTGGGGAAGGCTCATCAAAAAATGGCACGGGAAATGCCAAGGAGTACGTAAGTTTTGAGGAATTTAAAAATTCTGACAGTTCCTTGTGGCGAAACGTAGAATATGGAGATGAAACAACAAAAGCAAACATAATGCGAGAAACACACGACAAAATGCTTGCTGATGGTGCTGTTGTTAAGGTGTCTGACGATACGGTTGCAAATGTTGATGAATCATTTCCTGATCTTCGCGGAATGAAAAAGAAAGAGCGCATACCTATTCTTAAAGATGCTATGAGCAAACTCAAAGCTTCTCTACGCGGTTTCTTAAACGGATTCAAAAATCAAAGTTTTGAGTTCAACGTTAACGGAAAAGTGCTTGAAGCTAAGCTATACAGTACCGGAATAGATGAAGTTCTTGAAAAAATCACAAAACAAAAAGCGAATATGCTATATTCCACGGAAGATATTTTTAAGAACGCACGTTATCTGTATTCTACACCTGATTATGACGGAGATCCCAATGTGTACAGGTGGAATTATTTCTATACACCTGTGCAGATAGGTGAGGAAACTGTGGGCGTGAGAATTGCAGTGCGGGACAACATAAACCCAAGCGAAAGTCAAATTTATAATTGGGGAATAAAAAAAGACACATCCTTGGACGGTGTAAGCGGCGATTCAACTAATCGTAGGGCTTACGGTGTCTCATCAGATGTATCTACCCCTATTATATCACAGACACCCGAAATTGTCAAGGGGGCTGATAACAAAAAGCTCACCGAGGGAATGAGTGAGCTTGCGGTACAGGCTATGGCTGACGGCGTTTCTGTTGTGGGTGAGGACAGGGCGGTAGATTATGCCATTGATTTCCGTTCGGCGTATCAGGCAGGGCGCATCGGTATGCCTCTTTCGTACGTGTCTGCTCCTGCTATAATGAGCGATACCCAAACAAAAGCGGCGCATGGGCTTGGTGTGGCTGACAGAAAAACAGAGGTTAATGCGGCTCAGGCGGCGGTGGATAAGTCAAAATCACAGACGAATGGGAAAACGGAGCAGACCGGCAACGCTGATAAAGTCAATAAGCGTGGACGGGTACATATCAACAGCAACGTAATGGGCAGAGAAATACAGCAAAAGTCTGTGGTGGCACTCAATATCGTTGCCCGTGCTTTGGGTATCGACATCTACGTTTACGATTCAAAGAACCCTACAAGCAATGACGAGCGCATATCAGACGGCTGGTATGACGAGAGGGATAATTCCATTCACGTTGACATCAGAGCAGGCAGAGACGGGCAGGGGACTATGCTGTATGCCCTTTCACACGAGCTTGCCCACTATATCAAGCGTTGGTCGCCTGCAAAGTACGAGGCTTTCGCAAAGTTTCTTGTGGAGCAATACTGCGAGGCAGGAACGGATATAAAGGCACTC
>JAZNFI010000115.1:0-5428 GCA_045589075.1 Candidatus Flemingiibacterium sp. | reverse complement strand
AAACGAACAAAAACGCACGAAAAAGCATCAAATCGCAAGGCGGGAGAACAAGAAAAAAGCCCAGCCAAACTGACGTTTTGGTTGGACTTCTCTGGTTGCGGGAGTGGGATTTGAACCTCACGACCTCCGGGTTATGAGCTAATTAGTAGGAGGGTCGAATTGCTAGGAAATACCTAGCTGTTTTTTTGTTTGAGTATGAAAAAACCGACATTTAGCCGACGAACCGACGAGTCTCGTTGTAGTAAGCTTTGCAAGAGGTAGATAAGTCGGTTTCATAGGGTTTACAGTAGTAAAAGTTGTTTGAAACAGCTGACAAAATGCTTGTATGAACGTCGGATTTGTTAACAGCACAGCAGTTCCAGCTATTACCAAAAAACAATGCCGCCACTTCTGAAAGGCCGAATTCCCTTATGTTTCCTTATGAATTGGCATTTTTGCATTCAATATTTCGATATCGTATATTCATAATTGTATTTCTCCATAATATTATTGAGGTTAAGCCTTCAGTCTATATTTCTTACCACTGCCCCTACCGACAATTTCAATCAAACCATTCTCGTTCATCTGCCGGGCGAGCAGATATGCTCTTGTCTTTTTCACATTCAGCAGTTCCTGTAAATCTTCATCACTCATCTCGCCATATTCTGTAAGATAATCCAGTACCATCTTCATCTGAGGAGTAACAATCACTGAAGCAGATATATTTTCAATAATTGTTGGAGGATTTTCTTCCGTTGCTGCATTCATATTGGGCAGGGTCAGTTTGAATGTATTCGGCGTGACTTCGATACATGGTTGAACAGCACAATCTTTATAGAGATTGAAAATTTTGCGGATACCTGTACCATAAGATTCAATCAGCTTCAAACGATGGAAAATTTCTGCTAAATTTCGGTTGCGAGGTTGAGAAATACCGCTGCGGATATCATCAGCTGACAGACCGGGAAGCAGACCTCCGATCGAAATAAACTCCATACAGACATCATTTACATTGATGATGATACTGCCGCTGTAACTGTAATCTCTGTGAACAAGTGCATTGAGCAGTGATTCACGCAGTGCCTCTTCGGGGTAATCGGATTTTTCAATCCTTTCAAGACCACGAAATGTTGCTGAAGTACGATTACATAACGAAAGATAAGCATAACTGTCATCCAACTGCTTGAAAATGGAACCACCGAATTCCTTGGCATCTTTGAATGTGGTGTTGGCATCGTCACCGAATACAGCAATTTTTGTTGTATGCTGACACTGATCGGATAGAATCAGCGCAAGATTGGTGTATTGATCGTTATGGATGTTTCGCAGACCTAATGCAATATACTTATCTTCGGTAAATTCCACATTGTATCTGTCAAAAGCAACCTCAGCTTGATCGAAGGTTAAATCTTGCTGAATGGTTCGCATTTCCTCAAAAATATCTCCGTCCGACTCTTTGATCATTCTGCGGATTTGTTCACTGGAAGCTTGTACACTGGATGCTCCCTGACGAACATAAACACCTGTTGGTTTCAGCCCCTTGGATTTCAGATAGTACGGTTTGTAACTGCCCTCACCAACTTCAATTCGGATTACTTTATTTTCCTGTAAAATGTATCGTATGAACATCGTTACATCCGGCTGGATCGCATCACGGATACCATTCGTCAAGCGGGTATACGTTTCATCCACATTATCAATTCCCGTAAGATTTCCCTGATCGTCGATGCCGATATAAATAATACCACCGTCTGTATTGGCGAATGCGATGACTTCTTTGTAAATGTCGTCGATCATCTGAGATTTATATTCAATACGTTCGTTTTCATACTGCATAAATGAATACCTCCACAACCACTATATCTATATTATATCCATATTTTCATAATTTTCAATACCCTTGAGTGAAAATTCACCATAAATTCACTTGAGGGTGATTGGAAATATTACAAGAGGATGTAGCACCACATGACTACATCCTCTATACAAATTCAAATCTTCCTGTATGTTTCACATTCACATTTGACTGAATCTACATGTCGATCTTCCCCTGTTCATTTTCAGATTTTACATCTTCCATTGTACTCAGTTTAACATGAGTGTTTTCAATATTTCCGAACGCCCGAAAAAGTCGCAGGAACAACTCTAAAGGTACTTCCGGTAAGGTAGATCACATGGGTCTGGAAAAAGCCGTTTAGTGAAAGATTACGGGTGATATAGGCGGATCATTTTACTAGGGCACTACCTCCCAACTCCACACCGCAGCACAGAAAAGCCAACATCCACCACAATGGCAGATGTTGACGATTCTGAGCTTTAATATAAAATAATCCGGAAAGGTAATAAATTGTTACATACCTGTTTTAACCAAAAAAAGAACACTGCCAGCATTCATTCTGACCATCATAAATTTACCCATATCACTCAAGAAGTAAATCCACGAAGAATGATATAATCGAGTGGTTCTGTCGTCATATCTACTTGATTCTGTCCTCCACGCAAATAAATAACTGCCATATCGTGTACGTCACCGGTCAGGTTCATCCAACTTGCAATACTTGGCGCACCTAACCATAACACGCCGGTACACACCAGACCTAAAGTTGCTAACAGTAGCATAAGCGATAAGCAAGCGCTTCTCGCCTTGCGAATACGCTCAGCACCTATTAATTGCTGACCAGCACCGAGCAGCCACCTGTAATTCCCGTAAAGAGAATGGAAAACAGATTCATGACAATACTGGCCATTCCGGTTGCGGCAGCTGCGTCGTCTGAATAACCGCTAAGTACAATCGTGCTGACGGTGCCTATCAAAAAATTGAATATAACCTCAAAAAACATTGGAATAGCCAGCTTTATAAGGTTAAGACTGCCCATGGAATTGGTAACCGTCAAAACGTCTTGCAGTTCGCCCGAAGACTTTTAAAAATAGTTTTCATCTATATATCCGATCTTGTTTTCAACACCGATTGTGCATCGGTGTTGCCATTTATTTTTTGATAATATAAGCTGCATATTCACCGATCGTGAAGCTTACGCCGCTTTCATCTTTTTCGATAGCTACATCAGCCGCTTCATAAGCATCAATAATGCTTGTAAAATCACCGTGCCAGCAAACCTTCTTTTTAACATTGTCTTTATTAACAAGCAGAACCGCTTTATCGCTTTCTGCCATAGCAATGCCTTTGTGATCGCCTGTCAGCACTGTGCCGTTGGGGCAGAGGATTGAAACAAGCTCTTCTCCGGAAGTCACACGGATTGTACCTGCGGGAAGCTTGGCAAATTCACCGTCAAACATCTCAGTACCTTCGGGAACATACCAGATAATCTGCGTTCCGCCCGCTGCCAAATGGTTGATTGCAATCAGCGTTTTATCAGTAACATCACAAGCACCCACTACAAAGTTTTTCCACTTACCCTTGGCCTGATGGCTTGCAGTATTAGCATCAATGTATGTAAAGTTGTGCTGTGCGTCAAGCATTGCAAACTGTGCGCCAAGCATGGCACCCTCACAAGCCTTCATCGTTGTCCAGCTGTTGTCACCCTGCTCACGAATGATCGGCTCGTAGCAAATTTCAATGCTGTGATATAAAGGTTTACGGTGACGCATCATCGTTTCAATCGGGTACAAGAGCAAGGTGTCAGATAGACGCTTACCTGCGATTTCTTCGGTTGCAAGTGTTACGGCATCAATAATTTTCTTCTTGGTGCCATCAACGTCGTCGTCGGGATAGTAAGAAGCGAATATGTCAACACCAAACGCCAGCTGCAGCATAAGAGCGTTGTACATATCTGTAAGGGTAATTCTACCCATATATTCGAGGTTAGCACCCTGATTGAATCCGGATATCTCAGACATTAAGTGCCCGCGACCGTAAAGCTCGGAAATACTGCGAGCAAGCTTGGGAGTGAACGCCATACCCCAGACCTCCTCGGGGAGAGAAGTAAGGTTATCTATACCCGTAATGTGCATATGGCGAAGCAAATTGAAGAGGTTGCCCTCAAACATGACGTGCCAGGTAATTTGGTCTTCAAGCAAAATATGACCTGAGAAGTTAAGACCAACCTGTGCGCAGTAATCGGAAATCTGTGCATAAAACGCCAGCTCATTCAAATCGCTCATTAACTGATGATAGTCGTGACGGACTTGGCAGAAATGCTCACTATGACCTAAGAAAAGTGCGGTAAGCTCATCTTCCAAACGGTAGCCATAGGTACTTGCAAAGCGGTTAGCCACGTTTTTACCCCAGTTGACTACCGGGTAAAGGGGAATGGCTTCATCAATGGGGTGAATGATTTTCTCTCTTTGATATCCGTTAATATAAACGCCTTGGTAGGAAGGCTCATCGGTAAAGATTGCCTCAACGATAGAGTTTTCGCCATCATCACCAAAAGCAGGAGAATAATACTCACCCACAGCTTCGGTGTAGCGACGATATGTATTGTTAATAAACTCTGCAATTGCTTCAGGATTACTAACGTCAACATAACGGCGGCTACCGCCGTTGTTGTTATGCGCATGGGTACCTTCAAAAAGACGTTTGGAGTAGAATGCAAGGCACAAAAGATTTGTATCGGTATCGTTTTTGAACTCTACGGGATCACCCTGATAACGCGCGTAGGGGGTAAGAAGTTCATCATCGGTAGGGGTTTCGCCTGCGATCTGATAGCTTATGGCTGCCATAAACTTCTCGTGACCGTGAGGCAAAGACTGAGTCAGACTTTCACCGGGGGCAATAACGTGCCAAACCATTACAAGACCGCGAGCCTCAAAGTCGGGGTTTTTTTCTATGGTTTTGGTTCCTGCGATGCCGCTGGGATATTTGTCTTCATCATAAATCCACAAACGCATGCCTAATTCTTTGCAGATTTGAACCTTTTCCTTCATAAGCTCAAATTCGGTGGGATCGTTTAAATAATTCTCACCCCATGCAATGTTGGTTACAATACCGCCGTAGCCCTTAGCCTTCAACTCCTCAACGCGAGCGCGTATTTTAGCGCATTTCTCTTCATAGGTGTCTTCGGGTTCAAATTTAAAGTTGTGTGTCATTTTTAAAGGTTTAAAATTTTCTTTTTTCATAGTGCTAGTTTCCCCTTTTTTTATATATAAATATATTCATTATAATTATAACATATTAATACGAAGTTTGTCTAGTGGCAATT
This sequence comes from Candidatus Flemingiibacterium sp., assembly GCA_045589075.1. Classification (GTDB taxonomy): domain Bacteria; phylum Bacillota; class Clostridia; order Oscillospirales; family CAG-272; genus Flemingiibacterium. Next base: position 287 of record JAZNFI010000115.1, on the reverse strand, counting down.
AGCAAAAGATATAGTTTAAAAATTTACACTAAAACACCCACTCTGCTTTATTCTGTCCTCCACCGCTGCTGTTATTGTCAGGATTCACACTATCCTTCCTGCCGAACTTCATTTCAATGAAATTCATGTAATACCTGAAGTCCATTTCCGGTGTGATTTTTGGATTCTCCGTGTTTATGGCCTTCTTCATGTCGTACTCCTGCTGAAACACAACCAGCTCATCCGGAAGAATTGCCTGCTTTATTACTTCACTGGCAGCGAGCAGCTTCATGATCTTCCGGAATTTT
>JAZNFI010000114.1:0-5109 GCA_045589075.1 Candidatus Flemingiibacterium sp. | reverse complement strand
GTGGTGAGCATAACACAGCGCGGCTCTTTTTTCTTTTCCTCTTGCTCGATGCGTTTTCTGTTCTCGTCAAGGAATTTGTCAAGGCGCTTCATAATAAAGAAGCCAAACACCATCACGCCAAGAACAGATACAACAAGTATGATATCCCGAACTACCATTATGCCACCTCCTTTTTAGATTTTTGATTTACGTTTATATGCGGAAGCACTTTTGCAGTGTCTTATACTCTCCGACGACCATTAAGGTCTTATCCTCAGTCAGCAGTGTATCCGGCGTAATGGACACAGTAAATTTGCCGTTCTTTTTGATTCCCATAATATTGATCTTATATTTTCGGCGGATATCAAGCTGTCCTACCGTCATACCGATCCATTCCTTCGGTACGGTTACTTCAAAAATGGCGTGTTCACCGTCAAGCTCGATATAGTCGAGGATATGATCTGCGCTGTATCTGATACCCATCCAAGATGCAAGCTGCTTTTCGGGATATACGATCTCGTCCGCGCCGTTGCGTAGAAGGAACTTTGCTTGCCCGTCGCGCTCTGAACGTGATACCACCTTTTTCGCTCCAAGCTCCTTTAGCAAAGATGTTGTTTCAAGCGAGCTTTGAAAATCGCCGCCGATGGTTACGATGCACACGTCGTAATTATCCACGCCGAGTGTGCGAAGGAAGTCCTCGTTCGTGCTGTCACCGATCTGCGCGCTCGTTACGAGTGGCATTATGTCGTTAATGCGTTCCTCGTCCTGATCGATTGCCATTACCTCGTGTCCAAGCTCATTAAATTTTCTTGCAATATGCTTTCCGAAATTACCCACTCCCACGAGTAGTATTGATTTATGTTTCATAGTATTTTCTCCTTATCCTACCGTTATTTTATCTACGGGATATTTAGATATATTCTTTTTCGTTCCGCCAAAGGTAGCGTAAATCAAGGTGAGTCCTCCGACACGTCCAAAGAACATCAGTCCGATAATGATAACTCTTGACAGCGTACCGAGCGATGGGGTTATACCAAGAGTCAGACCAACCGTACCGATTGCCGACGCCGTTTCATAAAGACAAGTCATAAGTGCTAACCCCTCAACTGCGCTGATGATTGCACCGCCGAGCAAAAACAATACGATATACAAAAGACAAATTGCCGAGGCGTGCTTAACGGTATCATCTGTAATACGGCGTTTATACATTTGAGCGTTTTCTTTTTTTCGGAACACCGATAATGCCGAAGAAAACAAAACGGCAAGGGTTGTGGTTTTCATACCGCCTGCGGTTGAGCCGGGAGAGCCGCCCACAATCATCAGGAACATCATCAAAAGGAGTCCCACTTCGCTAACAAGACCGAGATTTGCCGTGTTGAAGCCTGCCGTTCTCGGCGTTACCGCTTGAAAGAGAGATAATAATATTCTTTCTCCGAGAGCATATTCTTCAAACTCAAAGAAAAAGAAATACAACGTAGGCAGCGCGATCAATATTCCCGAAACAGCAAGAATGACTTTACTCTGCGTGCGGTATTTCTTGATACGCCATTTATGCCTGAATATATCCTCCCACGTCAAGAAACCGATACCGCCAATGATGATGAGCAGCATAATGACAATGCTGATAACGGGGTGCGCAGCATAAGCCGTAAGTGAGGAATACTGTCCGCTGATGTCTCCCATCACGTCAAAGCCCGCGTTACAGAACGCTGATATGGAATGGAACACCGCCATCCATATTCCTTTTGCACCGTGGTCGATACAGAACACGGGGAGCATAGAGAGCATTCCAATGGCTTCGACAATCAGCACGCCCTTGAGAATAAACCAAGTCAGACGAACAATCCCGCCTACGCTTGGAGCTGACATTGCCTCCTGCATCGTGCTTCGCTGTCCAAGACCGATCTTTCTGCCCGCGAGAATGGATACCGAGGCTGCAACGGTTACGACACCCAAGCCGCCAATCTGAATGAGTATGAGAATAACCGCTTGTCCAAAATACGACCAATATGTTGCCGTATCCTGCACGATAAGTCCCGTTACGCATACTGCTGATGTTGACGTGAACAAGGCATCCGAAAACGGCGTTACAACACCTTCTTTGCTCGATATGGGGAGCATCAACAGAAACGCTCCGATCAGTATGACTGTCGCAAAGCCAAGTAAAATCACTTGAAATGACGATAGTTTTAATCTATGTAAAGGTCGCATTATACACCTCTCCTTATACTGTTCTACTATATACATTTTATCAAAAAACAGATAAAGACAATGTTAGGACTCTACCGCGCGGTATTAAGATTGTATAAAGATAGCCCTCGCTCCGTAATGGAACGAGGGCAGGATTTATTCATTTGTGTCCGATTGCATCTCCATTGCTAACCGCGCTCCGAGGCGGAAGGCGTATTCAAAGATGGCTGCTTCGGCGAGGCTCATATACTCGCTCCAACATTTCTCCACCGTCGCATAGTCATTGTCTGTCACCTGCGCTTGCTCGGCTCTGCCAACTCCTTGCTTTGGGCGGTTTCACTCGTCCCAAACGATACTCAATCGTTTCGGACTTCGCTACGTGGAATTTTTCGAAGGTTTCCTTTTGCTCGTCGGTGAAGGTTTTATCCAAGTCCTCGCGATGCCTTGCCATGTATCCGAGTAGCTCTTTCATCTCCTTCGAGTTGTTTCTGCTGTCCTCCCCGGGAATGATGTTTCCGTGCCATAGCTCTTTTAACAAAACTACAGAACACATGCCGAAACGGCTTGTGAAAAGGCACAGCCTTTTCTGTCGCATCACGATGCGACCTGTGTTTTGTCAGCGTCCTTGCGAAGAAATCTCTGATTTCTTAAGGTGTAGCCACCAGTTCGCTCCTTAAAAGAGCGAACGCGCAAGGTTAGCTATCATACTTTTCGTAGATTGTACCTCCTGTTAGCCGGGCAACATACCACAGAAGAGAGCGGAAGTCCAGCACTTTTTCGAAAATAAATCCGGGCTTTTTTCGTCGGGCGTTTTCTTTGACTACAACACCTCATTTTTTTGCTTGTTGAAGGAAAGTAGTTGCATACCGCTATACGGATGCGGTATATTGCGTTAAGCTCGTCGTGTCCGACCGACGAGTAGCAAACAGTTTTCCTGAAGTATGGTATACTAACGGCAGAAGAAAAAACTCGACACGGGGTGAACCGTTTAGTCACCTGACGGTATGAGTTTTGCATATATCGGCTTGGTTTGACAGCTTGAGAATTCGGCTTGACCACACCTTTGACCATCTACGGCTTCGGACTACGTGGAAACAGTGCGAACGAGAGCATCGGAAAGTATCGTTTTCGGACTAAAAAGCACCAGAAAGTAAATAAAAGTAGTCAAAATACTACTCAAAATCGCTTCGGGTACTGGAGACCGCGGGTTCTCCGACGGCTCGAAAATATAATCGTTGCCTATCACCTACGCAAGACTTCGGTTCTGCCAACTTCTTATTTTCTTCGGACGCGTCAGCAAAAACAGTTATCAACTATTTTATGCTTTGCTTACCCGCCGCTTCGACCAAAAAAAGACCGTTGCAGACGGTCTTTTTTCATTTTGTCGAAGTTGGCGCGGCCTCGAACCCACCACGCGCATTTTGCTTTGTTCGCACTATTTTAGCCGCTGATATTTGTTCGCACTTTGCCGTGGCGCGAATTGGGTTCGCATTTCAAGTGAAGCCGTGAGGAGCTCGCTCATCTAAGGCGAACGATAGGAATATTCACCTTTGGTGAAAATCCCGCTATTAACTAAAAAGATATGGCGACAACCTTTAACAGATTGTCGCCATCGTTATCTTATATTATGAGTAATGATTTGTCGAATCTACCGTTTTGCTTGAAGAATCCAAGGTTGAAACTTTCGTCCGGATGCGACTTGTGCCATATTTCAGCAACCTCCTTAAGTTCGTCGGCAGTAATTAACAAAATCTGAGTATCGTTAATAAGAGAATACTTAACGCACTCTTTAATGCTATTTTCCGTAAAGGAAGGAGCAATCACCATAAACACAGCAACAGCTTTGTCAGAATTTCTAATGTAACCATCAAACTGAAGAATATGATCCTTGAGGTTTACATCAGTTTCTTTTGATTTGTTATCCCACAAAATGTACTTGTCGTTGTAAGACAACTTTCCATCAGCATGTTCACTGCCAACCAAAAGCAACGGCTTGTTTTTTAACATCACCTCAAAGAGATAATTTGTAGCTTTTTCAAAGTAATGTTCGCATTCCAAATCTTTGGTAATCACACCTTTTTCCCTAAGTGTAACATAATCTCTGCACGCCAATTCGTGATATACATTATAATACCCTTCTCGCTCGTCTTCGGTCGATATTGCAATTTCACGCAGATTGTCATAGTACTCCAATATTCTGTTAATCAATGTTGCTTTGGATCCAGACATAACAAGGCCTAATTCAGAGCACCATTTTTGCAAAACGACCACATCCAAACCATCTCTGAGAGTGAATCCACCGATCAAATTGGACGGCTTTATTGTTTTCAGTATAATCTCCTGTAGTAAAGAAACTGTAGGATTTGCAGGAAGGTCAACAATTGCAGTTTCTGGGTTTTCGTTATACTTGTTAATAATATCTATCAAATACTGCTTTTTAGTAATTTTGGTAACGTGAAGCAAAAGCTGCTTATATCCATAGTTCTTGATTTCTATTCCGTAATATTTCCTTAAGCAAAGTGCAATCTCTTCCGGAATAATGTCGCATGGAGCGTTGTCGGAATTTTTTATGTAGAAAATCAATCCTGCAGATTGAAGTGCTTTTCTCACCAAGTCTATGTCAGAACGTGTGTGTAATATGTTACCTTTTGTAGGATATCGGCTAGCTTTAGCTTCTAACATGTTCTGCTCACGAGGGGAAATGTTTAAATACACACGTACTTGATCTATCAAATTTTTCTCGTCAACAGAAATATCATCTCCGCGTTCCCAAGCCTTATCTAGTAAGAATTTTAATAACGCAAAATCTTTTGACATTCCTTTATAGTCAAAATTATTAGACTCGTCTATCACCGATTGTTCGTAGTTCAATATTGATTCTTCGGTCGCCTTACAAATCGACATATAATCATCTTGATCTAACAAATTCTTAAGAAAAAT
>JAZNFI010000113.1:0-4103 GCA_045589075.1 Candidatus Flemingiibacterium sp. | reverse complement strand
CCGATATTCACGGCTATGACCAAGCTCGACAAGCGTTATATTGAGGCGTCTCAAGACCTCGGGTGTAACGGTCTTCACACGATGACACGCGTTATTATGCCTCTTACTGTATCGGGCGTTATTTCCGGCATCACTATGGTGTTCGTTCCGTCCATCAGCACGTTCTACATTTCGCAAAAGCTGGGTGCAGGTAAGATTGACCTTGTAGGCGACACCATCGAGCGACTTTTCCAGAATCCCAGTACATACAACGTCGGTGCGGTGATCTCGCTTGTTATGATGGTGCTCATTTTAATTTCTGTAAGTATTATGAACCGCTTTACAGATGACGAGCACGGCTCCGATACCGGTGAGGGTCATAAGAGAGGAGGTCTCATACCGTGAAATTCCTATCAAAATTCTATATCGGTCTAATATTCTTCCTTCTCTATATCCCGATTATTGTACTCATTGTTTTCTCGTTTAACGAATCAGGAAGCCTCGCCGAATTTTCAGGCTTTTCCCTTATGTGGTACGAGGAGCTTTTCAATGACGAGGAGGCTCTGTCATCGCTTCTCAATTCGCTTGTTCTTGCCGTTTCGTCTTCGGTTACCGCTACGGTAATCGGTACGTTCGGCGCGCTGGGACTCTATCGGATGAAAAGCAAGTATGTGAAGGGTGCAGTTAACGCTGCAACCAATATCCCTATGATGAACCCCGATATTGTTACCGGTGTTTCGATGATGCTTCTCTTTGTTGCGGTGGCGGCGGTATTGAAGTCGCAGTCTTTCTTCGGCTTCGGCACTATGCTTATAGCTCATGTTACGTTTAATCTGCCATATGTAATTCTGTCGGTTATGCCTCGTTTCAGGGAACTTGACAAGTCCCTGTCTGAAGCAGCGCAGGATCTCGGCTGTACTCCGGCACGTGCATTCTTTAAGGTGGAGTTGCCGCAGATTGTTCCCGGTATTATTTCCGGACTTTTGCTGGGATTCACGCTGTCGCTTGACGATTTTGTGGTCAGCCATTTCGTAAGCTCCCCCGATTTTCAGACACTTCCGCTTTACGTTTATAATCAGACTGCGCACAATGTTAAGTTCAGTATGTATGCGCTGTCGTCGCTGATTGTGGTTGCGATTCTGGTAATTCTTCTTGCGGTTAACTTTGCCGGCTCTGTGGGACGCCGCAAGGTCAGCAGCAAACGGGGGTGGTAGCATGAAGAAAAACAATAACCGCCGTATTTCAGCATGGGTGATTTGCCTTTTGTGCATTACCGGTTTACTGCTTGCACTGCTCACGGGATGCCAGTCCGCGATTATCGGTGTCGACACGGTTACGCTGTATGTTTACAATTGGGGCGAATATATTTCCGACGGCTCTGAGGGATGCCTTGATTCAAATGCAGCATTTGAGGATTGGTACTACGAAACCTACGGCGAGAAGGTAAAGGTCAATTATTCCACCTTTTCGAGCAACGAGTCGCTTTATGCGAAGTTGAGCTCCGGTTCGGTTGCGTATGATGTTATAGTTCCCTCGGACTATATGATTGAACGCCTCATAAATGAAGACCTTTTAATCCCCCTAAACTACGAAAATATCCCTCACGCGGCTGAAAATCTTTTGCCCGAATTCTTTGGAGAAACCTCGGAGCATTCAGGCTATGACCCGGGAAATATTTACTCTGTACCGTATATGTACGGAATGATAGGTATTATTTACAACACAGAGGTTGTCGGAGAGGACGAGCCGAGTCTCGGCAGCTGGGAGCTGATGTGGGATGAAAAATATGAGGGAAATATTCTCCAGTTCAACAATTCCCGTGATGCTTTCGGCTCGGCGCAGTATTATCTCGGACTTGATGTGAACTCCGATGACGATGCTGATTGGCGCTTGGCTCTCGAAAAGCTAAAAGAGCAGAAGCCCATACTTCAGGGATATGTTATGGATGAAATCTATAACAAAATGGAGAACGGTTCAGCGGCAATAGCGGCGTACTATGCAGGCGACTACCTCGCAATGTACGAAAACAATGATTCGCTTGAATTTTTCTATCCCGAGGAGGGAACTAACCTCTACGTGGATGCCATGTGTATTCCCAAAACGGCAAAGAATAAGGAAATTGCCGAGCGTTATATTGATTTTATGCTCACCGAGGAGCCGGCTGTGGCAAATGCCGAATATACCTATTATGCTTCTCCCAACCGTGTTGTTGTGGAGAACGAGGAGTATATAGAGTATATGAGTGAGATAAAGGAAGATGCGTACGAAAAGATGTATGCAACGGACGGTATTAAGACCTCGACATACAGAAATCTTTCCGGAGAGAAGCTGATTCTTATTAACACACTCTGGGAGGAGCTTAAGTCGGACGTAACAGTCAGTGCGGCAATTTATGTCATGTGCGCGGTGATTCTCTCGGTACTTGTAGTATTTGCTGTAGTTTCCTACATTATCAAAGTGCGCAGAAGAAGATTCTACATTAAGAAAATGTGAGAATTTTACGTTAAGAAAATTTGAAGATTCTGCATTGAAAGACACGAAAAAATCGGGGCTGTAGAAGCCCCGATTTTTTATCATTTTGTAATTCTGTCTATATCCTTGTTTTCACCCAGAATCGCAACGGTTTCGCTTCCGTTGAATTTCCTTGCAGGGTCAGGGGAGATGTTCATTTCCTCTGTTTGTGAGTCGCCTACTGCAAGAACTGTGATGCCGAAGCGGCGGCGCACGTCAAGATCTATGAGTGATTTGCCCACCCAGCTTTGAGGAACGGTAATTTCAACTATGGAGTGAGAATCTGAGAATTCGATATACTCAAGCACATTGTTGCGGTCGAGGATATTCACAAGCTTTTCGCCCATGTCCTTTTCGGGGAAAACCACCATATCCGCCCCCACCTTTTCAAGCACACGTCCGTGACGCTCGTTTCTTGCCCTTGCGATGACCTGCTTTACGCCTATTTCCTTTAGGAGAATGGTAGTAAGAACGCTGTCGTTGATGTTCTGTGCAGTTGCAACAACGGCGCAGTCGTAATCGGCAACCCCAGCGGCGTGAAGCACTGCTTCATTTGTGGGATCGCCCGCAACAGCGTTTGTAACAACGTCGCTCATTACGTTAATTATGTCGTCATCAATATCAATAACGAGAACCTGATGACCGGTGGCTGCAAGATTCTTTGCCAGTGTCTGACCGAATATCCCAAGACCGATTATGCAGAAACTACGCTTGTTTGTCCTTTTTTTCATAGATTTGTCCTTTCCGTCGGATTTATCCGATCATAATGTTAATATCGGGGTAACGTACAGCCCCACTCTTTTTTGAGTGTCGGAGCATTATGGAATAGGTTATTGTAAGAACTCCCACACGCCCGAAGAACATCAAAACCATAAGAGAAATTTTGGATACTGTATTCAGGGTAGGCGTGATTCCGAGGGTGAGCCCCACAGTGGCTATTCCCGATACCGCATCATATAGGGCTGCAATTATGGGAACACCGCTTGTAGATGCAATAATGAGAGCTGAGGTCAGCGCGCCTATAAGGTCCATGCCAACTATTGTAAGTGCGCGTATAACCGTTCCGTGAGGAACACGCCGTTTCCATATTACAAGCTCATCGTTGCCGCCTGCAAATGCAAGCATGGCGCAAATTATGACCCCGAAGGTTCCAACCTTAATACCGCCTGCCGTAGAGCCGCTTGCGCCGCCAATAAGCATCAGGAACATAGAAATAAGCTGTGAGCTTTCGGTCATCGCTCCGTTACCTATCATATCAATGCCTGCCGTACGGGTAGTCACCGACTGAAATAGGGCGGCGAAGATTTTGTGTGTCACCGCTTCGTTGCCGATTGTGTCCGGATTATTCCACTCGCAGATAGCGATAAGCACTGTACCGCCAAGTATCAGCAGAATCGTAATGGTCAGCACGAATTTTGAATACACGGAAAACCGTTCTCTGTGTTTTATAAAATTAACGAAATCGTCCCATACGATAAATCCGATGCCGCCGATTATGATAAGCAGCATAAGAGTTGTTCCCACAACGTAGTCTTGGCTGAATGGCATAAAGCTGCAAAATTTTCCGCCGTATCCGCCGAGAATATCAAATCCCGCATTGCAGAATGCGGATA
>JAZNFI010000112.1:0-18293 GCA_045589075.1 Candidatus Flemingiibacterium sp. | reverse complement strand
TCATCTCCTCGCCTCTCGGAATTCTCACGGGCGAGGACGTACGTGTTTCAACACCTGTAAGTATGGTATCACGGGCGTCAAAGCCGCGTATTTTTCTGCCGAAATTATTAAAGCCCTTTTTAAGCATATCCGAAACGAAATCGGGTAATATCGACGACATATCCGAGAGGGTGTATACCCCGTTTCGGTATGTTGGTAATACTCTGCGAGGCTCGGTAAAATGCGAAGTTTTCCCATCGAGGAAATCTCCGAGGGTTTCAACAGGGGCGCGGTAATCGTGTTCTCCCGTGTCGGCCGCTTTATAGGCACGTCTTTCAAGCATACGCTGGAACTCCACGCCTTCACGCCAGCCGCCGCCCACATCTTCCGGAAACACGGAAACAACAATAGCCGCATTGGCGTTTTTGCCGTCACGGGCATATCTGCTCATTCCGTTTGTAACTACGCCACCCTCCTCGGATGCACTTGCCATGACCTCGCCTCCGGGACACATACAAAAGCTGTAAACGCCTCTTGCGCTGTCGGAAACAAGTCCACTCTGCATCTCGCGCATTGACAGCGAATATTCGCCCGGCGGAAGTATTCTTTTACCGCCGGCACCGCATAAATCTATCGCATCACCGTAAAGAGCCGCATCAATATCAGTTTGAAGATGCTCGGCACGTACTCCGACGGAAAACGGTTTTGGGAGAAGTGTGAATCCGCGGCTTGCAAGCATATCATAGGTGTCTCTTGCACTGTGTCCCACGGCAAGAATAACCGTATCGCAAGGCTGGCTTTCTCTTGCTCCCCCTGACGAGAGTGTGACGGCAGTCACTTTCCCGCCGCAAACCGTAACGTCCGTCACCGTGGTTTCATACCGTATCTCGCCGCCCAGGGATATTATACGCTCCGATATACCCTCAACCACAGAAAGAAGCTTGTCCGTTCCAACGTGAGGCTTTGCGAGCCAAAGTATCTCTTCGGGCGCACCAAATTCAACGAACCTTTCAAAAACGTAGGAGCAGCGCGAATCGTTTATTCTTGTAATCAGCTTGCCGTCTGAAAACGCACCTGCACCGCCTGCACCGAACTGTATGTTTGTAGACGTATCAAGCTTTCCCGAAGCAATAAATTCATTAACGGCACGAATCCTCTTTTCGATATTTCCGCCCCTCTCAATAACGAGCGGACAGTAACCGTTCTCCGCAAGCATCAGTGCCGCAAACATTCCGGCAGGACCGAATCCCACCACAATCGGCCGCGATTTCAGTTTTTTGCCGCCGTATGTTACACTAATCGGCTCACGGTTAACAATTTCAATATCCGAACCAAGCTTTGCCGCCCTTTCACATTTTTTCTCGGAAATATCACATTCCACCACCACAGAAGCGACAAATGACGGTATCGCACCGCTTCGCTTTCTGGCGTCTATTGATCGCTTACAGACAGCCGCAGATATAAACTCGCTGTCCGATAGAGAAAGACGGCGCCGCGCCGCACCGAATAATTCCTCGGTGGGCGCGGTTATCGGTATTTTCAGATTTTTGACAATTACCTGTTTTTTCATAATATTTATTATTTGACAGACACACCAAGCACATAGGCATTAATCGGATAGAGATTGGAAATACCGACAACCTCTATTACAATCGGCAGCTCCATATATCCCGAATTAGCGGGAATCCCGGATAGGTCGAGTGTTGCCCTTATATTGTTGCTTGTCTCGTTTAAAAGATTCTTCGCCACAGCCGTGCCGCGAAGCTCTATTTCAATGCTTGACGAAGCGAGAACGTATTTTAAATTATTTGGATTGTTGACAGATATATTTTTAACGGTGAACCTAAAGGTGTCGGTATTTGTATGGACAAAATCCACTCTTGCAGAGGTATATCCACTTATATTTTCAAGACCGTCAAGATCGCCGAGGGGCACCTCTATGGAGCAGTTGTCTGCACCTGTGTCATTTATCTTTGTTTCATCTATATAAAGACCTATTTGAGTAAGTCCTGCCAGCTCATCGGGATCACCCTTTACCAAAATAGCTTCAGGCGTCACTGCAGCACTGACATTGCTGTTCTCATAGTAGCCGTACTTGTACATCGGAACAAGCAAAAGCTCCTTCTTTGTGTATACGGGTATGCGCACCGTAAGCTCGGTGGTCTGAAGCTTTATGAAAGCGTTGTTGACCGTCTCGCCGTTTTTGTCTATGAGAACAGGTCTGCCCGTTGCCGTAACCGTTTTTTCGATACGGCCAAGCTCAAGAAGGTCAAGGGCAACAAGGGCGTAGTCAATCTTTTCAAGCTCGGCAGCAGGTCCCGTGACTATCACGCTATCCACACTGGGTTCAGGTGTGCCAATGGAATAGGGTTCAAACACAAACGAGCTTTGAGTCACCTCCACAGGCACCTTTATCTGTATGCTTTTGTCTATATAGACACTTATCAGACTGGCAGACTGATTCGTAACAGTTATACCTCCCGGTATCGAGGTCTGTATTTCAAGTGCCTGTTCACCCGATTCAGTGATTTCTCCAACATCCACATAAGCCGAAATATCATCAACGGAAAGACGGTCCAGCTCCGCCTTAGCACCTTGGAGAGTGAGATCAACGGTGTAGTCGTATCCGCTGATAACCGTCATTCCCAGGTTGTCTTCCATCAGCTCGGCGTTAATAATATCCACAGGAACGCCTGTAAATTTCTTTTCTTCAATTGCGGTGTTGGTGCTTGCCACATAGAACCACAGCACCAGAGCCGCCAGAATACACAACGCCTTCGCCACAGTATTCTTATACTTGCTGGTATTTACACGGTAATCGCCTTCGGATTCGGCGACGTGCTTTTCATATTCGTTTGCAGTCGGGGAAGTCTTTATATCCTTACGCATTGCCATGCCCTTTCTGATAATTCATCACGAAATCATTTGTTATCGTCACTCTTCACGGAATCATTGCCTTTTCCGTCTTTTTTGGAAAATCTCGAGCGAACGGAACGCTTCACCGTACCGTCAATCTCTTCCTCGGTAATCAGCAGCCTTGTAAGCTCATTCTTAAGGGAATTGTAGCTGAGATTACGCTTTAAACCTCCCTCATATGCAATCGAGATGGTACCCGTTTCCTCCGAAACCACGACTATAACCGCATCGCTGTTTTCACTCATACCGATGGCGGCGCGATGACGTGTGCCAAGGTCTTTGATTATATCATCATTGGTGGAAAGCGGAAGGAAACAGCCTGCCGAAAAGATTCGTCCGTCCCTTATAATCATGGCACCGTCGTGGAGAGGTGCTTTATTATAGAAAATATTTCGGATGAGAAAAGAATTTACATTTGCATTAATTACTGTGCCGCTCTTAATTATATCGCCGAGCTTTGTGGAGCGTTCTATAACAATGAGCGCACCTGTCTTGTCGAAGGACATGTCGCAAACAGCTTCGGTAATCTCGCCTATGCTCGACTGAATTTGTGCTGATGTTCCGGCCTTGCCCTCGCCGATATTGCGAAGTCCGCGAAGCGGTTCCGCGCCCACCTTTTCGAGAGCCGAACGAAGCTCGGGCTGAAAAACTACAATTATAGCGATTAATCCCACCTGGAACACATTGGACAATATAAAGCCGAGAGCATACATTTCAAGTATCTCGCTGACAAGGAGCACCAACAGAATTATAAGTATACCGGCTGCCAGCTTACCTGCACGCCTCTCTCTTATAAATTTGTAAATGTAGTAGAATAAAAACGCAACTATGGCTATGTCCACAAAATCCACGATGTTCATTGTGGATACAATACTCCAAACATAGGTAAACGCGTTTCTGACGTATTCCATAGGTGAATGCCCCTCTCCCTGCAGTATTCGATGTTGTTTGCAAACAAATAAACTAACCTAATTATATTATATCACATATAAATCAAAATTTCAAACATTTCATAAAAATTTATTTAAAAAATTTAACGGCACTGATTACTGTAAAATATGTACAATCCGACGATAAAAAAAGTCAAATAAATTTTCGAAATTACTCTTTTATTTTAGCTTGTTATATGGTATAATGTTTTGTATAGCTTAATTTTGCGAAAAATGTCGTAAATCTTTGATTAACGGTAAACGATTATGTTAAAAAACTTAAAAGAACTGAAAAATCTTGTGGTAGTCACAGGGCATTTCGGATGCGGCAAAACAAACTTCGCCGTAAATCTTGCAAAATGGGCGGCATCAGAAGGGCGCAAGGTAACTCTTGTGGACCTTGACATTGTCAACCCGTATTTCCGCGCCGCCGATAACACTCAGGAGCTTGAAGCTCTGGGCGTCAGATGCATAGTGCCCGATTTTGCCAACACTAACGTGGATATTCCCACTCTGCCCCCATCGGTAATGGGCGCGCTGGAATCTCACGAAAGTGAGCCTGACAGACTTATTATTCTTGACGTCGGCGGCGACAACGGAGCGGTAGCCCTGGGGATGTACAACCGCTTCTTTAAAGAGGGCGATTACGACCTTCTGTATGTCGTAAACAAATACCGTCCGCTTACACAGGACGTTCCCGATGCAGAGCTTGTTTTAAAGGAGATTGAGTGGTCCGGCCGACTACGTGCCACGGGCATCGTAAATTCTTCAAATCTGGGTGTCGAAACCACGGCAGGGGATATACTTGAAACGGCAGGATGGGTAAACGAGCTGTCAGACAAGTGTGCACTTCCCATAATTTGCACCTGTGCGAGAGAGGAACTTGTGCCCCACCTTTCACAGCTCACAAACGTTTTCCCCATTAAAAACGCCACCAAGGAAATATTCTAAAATATAAAATTCATAAACGGAGGATATAAGATGAATAAGGTTACTTTTAATGAAGATCTTTGCAAAGGCTGCGGACTTTGTATTCTCGCCTGCCCCAAAAAGATCATCTCGCTTGACAGCGAAAAGCTCAACAAAAAGGGTTACCATCCCGCACGCATAACCGACGCCGAAAAGTGCATCGCCTGCGCTATGTGCGCTACCATGTGCCCCGACGTTGTTATAAAAGTCGAAAAAGCTTAAGTAAGGAGAATGCAAATGTCTAAGAAAGTACTTATGAAAGGTAATGAAGCTATTGCGGAAGCGGCTATCAAGTCGGGCTGTCTGCACTTCTTCGGTTACCCTATAACCCCCCAGACAGAAATTTCCGAATACATGGCAAAGCGTATGCCAAAGGTAGGAGGTCTTTGCCTCCAGGCAGAAAGTGAGGTTTCCGCTATCAATATGATTATGGGTGCGGCTGCCGCCGGCTCCCGCTGCCTTACATCTTCCTCGTCCCCCGGAATTTCCTTAAAGAGCGAGGGTATATCCTACCTCGTTGGCTGCGACCTTCCCTGCGTCATCGTAAACGTACAGAGAGGCGGCCCCGGTCTCGGCGGTATCCAGCCCTCCCAGCAGGACTACTATCAGGCAACCAAGGCAAACGGTCACGGCGACGAGCACATTCTCGTTCTTGCCCCCTCCTCAGTTCAGGAAATGGCACAGCTCACAAGCGAAGCCTTCGATATGGCTGATATTTACAGAATGCCTGCCATGATTCTTGCCGACGGTGCTCTCGGTCAGATGATGGAGCCCGTTGACTTTGACGTTATGTCAAAGCGTGAGCTTCCCGAAAAGACCTGGGCTTGCAACGGCACAGAGGGCAAGAGAAAGAAGAACATTGTAAACTCTCTGCTTATTGACCCCGTTGAGCTTGAAAATTCCGTTCTGGCACGTTTCAAGAGGTACGATGAGATTGCGAAGAAGGAAGTCAAGTACGAGGAGTATAAGTGCGATGATGCGGACATCGTTATCGTTGCATACGGTATCACCTCACGCATCTGCAAGACCGCTATTGCAGCGGCAAGACAGAAAGGCATCAAGGTGGGACTTTTCCGTCCTATCACCCTTTGGCCATATCCCAAAAAGCAGCTTGGCGCACTTGCGGACAAGGCAAAGCATTTCCTCGTATGCGAGCTTAACATGGGCCAGATGGTTGACGACGTTAAGGTTGCAACCGAATGTAAGAAGCCTGTTTCCTTCTTCGGACGCACCGGCGGTATGATTCCCTCTCCCGACGAAATTCTCGCTGAAATTGAGAAGCTCGCCGCAACCATTTAATGACTGGAGGTAAACTGAAATGGTAGTTTTCGATAAACCTAAATCCCTCTCTCCCGTGCCTTTCCATTACTGCCCGGGATGTACACACGGCATCGTACACAGACTTGTTGCCGAAGTCCTCGATGAGCTTGACATATGCGGCAAGGCAGTTGGTATTGCTCCCGTCGGATGCTCTGTATTTGCATACAACTACTTCGAATGCGATATGATTGAAGCGGCACACGGACGTGCTCCCGCAGTTGCAACCGGCGTTAAGCGCACTCACCCCGATAATATCGTATTTACATATCAGGGCGACGGCGACCTTGCGGCTATCGGTACTGCTGAAACCGTTCACGTAGGCGCACGCGGCGAAAACATCACAATTATCTTTATAAACAACTGCATTTACGGTATGACCGGAGGTCAGATGGCTCCCACCACCATGCCCGGTCAGGTTACCACAACCTCTCCCTACGGACGTGACCGCAGAATCCAGGGTTCGCCCATCAGAGTATGTGAAATGCTTTCTACCCTTGATGGCGTTGGCTACGCAGAGCGTGTTGCAGTAAATACTGTTCCCAACATCAAGAAGGCAAAAGCGGCTATCAAGAAGGCTTTCCAGAATCAGATTGACAAGAAGGGGCTTTCCATCGTTGAAGTTCTCTCCACCTGCCCCACAAACTGGGGTATGACTCCCGAAGCGGCTCTGGAGTGGGTAAAAACCGACATGATTCCCTTCTATCCTCTCGGAGTTTACAAGGATTCAGACGTTAAGGAGCTTAACCCCACTTCCACCAAGGAGGTAACCGAATAATGACTACTAACATTCTTCTTGCAGGATTTGGCGGACAGGGTATCCTTTTCGCAGGTAAGGCTATCGCAAAAATGGCAATGGACTCCTCTCTTCAGGTTTCCTGGCTTCCCTCCTACGGTCCCGAAATGCGCGGCGGTGCGGCTAACTGCTCGGTTATCGTTTCAGACGAGGAAATCGGTTCTCCCCTGGTTGTGACCCCAGATATTCTTATCGCTCTCAACCTGCCATCCTTTGACAAGTTCGAATCCAAGGTTATTGCAGGCGGAAAGCTGATTTACGACTGCTCACTTATTGACAAAACCTCCGAAAGAGCTGACATTGATGCTTACGGTATCCCCGCAACCGCAATGGCGTCCGATGCAGGACTTACAGGAATGGCTAACGTGATTGTCCTCGGCTATCTGCTGAAGCTTACCGGTCTTTTCGAGTACGAAGCTTTCCTTGAGCACATGATAAGCGGTATTCCCCCCACAAAGGCGGCTCTTATCGAAAAGAACAAGAAAGCTCTTGAAATGGGCTACAACTACGCAAAATAAATTGATGCAAAAAGAAAGTTTGCACTGATGTGCAAACGCTCTTTTGTTTTGTTATTGGTATTATTACCAAATCTTTTTAGTGGCAGCTTGTGCCTTCGCAGCCGTTCTTCTTAACAAAGGATTCGCAGTCAACGCACTGACACATTGTAGGGTTTGCCTCATGGGTTGCAACACGAATTTTGTTGAGAGTACAGTAATTTTCGTTGCCGCAATGATATTCGCATTGCTTTACTGAACATTCGATAGAGGGATTGGGAGACTTGTTTTCCATTTTTTCGAACCTTCTTCACATAATATTCAAGTCGGCTTGCTCCGACTTCGATATTATTCTAACCATAGTTCGAATCCATTAATCAGGTATTATTTTCCATTTTTAACTTCACCGCATATTCCCTCAGACGGATTGCAGCACCGTCAAGAGGAGTTCTGCATAGTGACAGGGGTTCCACGGTAATATCGGGAAGACATGAATCGCCCGAAATTTCACCAACAGCCGCGGCAATTTTTTCTGATAAGCCTACCATATCATCCTCGGACTCACAGGCAATATGTATAAGCTCCGGATCAAAAAGTATAACCGCTTCGGCAAGCTTTGAGGGAAGTTCTTCAACATTTTTAACAATCATTCCAATTCTGCCCGCCTGCGAGTGTGCGCCCAAATACGGAATATGACGGTGCATTATTGTTAACGAAATTTCTCCGTTTGCAAGTACCCGTAAAAAAAACGCGGTACCTGAATAATCAAAACGTTTAGAATCAGCTATGGCATATGCGGTTTCCGATTCAAGCAGCACCTCAGGCTCATGTCCCAGCAATTCCTTAATGGCACCCCTGTGCCTGGCTGAATAACGCTTATCAATTACGCACCCGACGCCGAGAAGCCCGTCGCCGAAGCTCTCTGCAAATGAGCCCAAACCGTTAATAAACACCTCCGCCAGGTCTGACGCGGAGGTTTCATATTCTCTTACTATCCGAAGTGCACAATCACATATTCTTACAGAAACATTCCCTTCACCGATTTCAAGCAAGAGCATACCGCAGCCGGTATTCATACTGCATATCTCGGCTTTTCGCCCTGCAGAACCGCGTTCCCCCTTATATTGCACAACCATACCGATGGAATCGAGGAGTTCTACCGCCTTTCCCACCGTTACACGGCTGTAGCCGGTTATATGTGAAAGCTCTGCCCTGCTTATCTCACCGCACTGTGTCACAGCATCCAGAACGGCTATAACGCTTCCTTTATCATAAATCATTTAACCCGTACCCTCCGAATATTCGAGATGTATAACCCATCTCCGATTATACACGAAAACACAGCTTTTGTCAATACAAATGGTCAGACAACAGGTGCTCACCCTCATCGCAAACCGTTTTTGGAAGTGGCTATGAAAATATTTTTAAAAATTTATTAAACCCACTTGAAAAAGGCTAAAAAATGTTATATAATGAGAAATGCATAAAAACCGCTCCACTTTGGCTTATAGATTTTGACTTTAACTTATGCCTGCAATATCTCCATCGCCGCAGCGGTGGATTATGATATAATTATTTTTGGAGGAATGTACCCATGCTTGAAAAAATAGTTACTATTGTTGCTGACCAGCTAGGTTGTGACGCCGACTTCGTGACAGAGGATTCGGCGATAATCGAGGATCTTGGTGCCGATTCTCTTGATGTTGTAGAAATGCTTATGACTGTCGAAGAAAATTTCGGCATTACAATTCCCGATGAAGAAATACCAAACCTGAAAACCATTCGCGACATAGTGACTTACGTTGACAACAATATGCAATAAAAATTTTCCGACCGATACTTTCATCGGTCGGAAGTTTTTTTATTTGTCTTCGTCTTCGTCGTCGCCTATCGCAACCCTTTTCTTAACAGTAACCTCTTTATCGTAGCAGGAGAAAATCTCATCTGCGTTTACCTTCTTCGGTCTTGGAGTAATAATGCTCACTATGGGTACAACGATAAGTCCAAGCACCATCGCGGCAGCACCTGCGTTAATCGGAGAAGCAATAAACTTGAACACCATGTTTGAAACGGTAAGTCCAACACCGATAATAAAGCTTACCCAAACTGACGCCACCGTTATGCGCTTTGAGTACAAACCGTACATAAAGGGCGCAAGGAATGCACCGGCAAGAGCACCCCACGAGATCCCCATAAGCTGTGCGATAAACGTACTTGCGGAATTGTATTGGAATATGGCAATGCCCGCGGAGATAACTATGAAAATTCCAAGGAAGATGCGGATGCAGAAAAGCTGCGATTTCTCACTCATCTGCTTTTTGATATTTCCTTTTATAAGGTCGAGGGTAATGGTGGAGCTTGAGGTCAGAACAAGGCTCGAAAGTGTGGACATAGACGCGGACAGAACCAAAACGATTACAATTCCCACAAGTATGTCGGGAAGCTTCGAAAGCATTGCAGGAATGACGGAATCATATATAAGTGAGCCTGATACACTGTATTCAAGTGCTTCACTGCCCTCGGTTAATCTGCCAAAGCCGCCGAGAAAATAGCAGCCGCCCGAAACAATAACGGCAAACACGGTAGAAATTATCGTGCCCTTGGTTATTGCCTTTTCTGACTTGATTGCGTAGAACTTCTGCACCATCTGCGGAAGCCCCCAAGTACCGAGAGATGTTAAAATAACAACGCCGAGAAGATTAAGAGGGTCAGGGCCAAACATTGACGTGAATGCGCCCTGCATTCCTGCGGTTGCGGCAACATCATTCTCGATATTCGAGAGCTTGATAACTGCTTCGGTAAATCCGCCGTGTCCCGAAAGCACCGCAATTATAACGGCAATTATACCGCATATCATAATAATTCCCTGTATAAAATCATTGATAGCTGTTGCCATATATCCGCCGAGGATAACGTACACGGCGGTAAGCAAAGCCATAACGATAACGCATATCTCGTAGTCAATAGGGAAAGCCATTGCAAAAAGTCTTGAAAGTCCGTTATAAACCGACGCAGTATAAGGTATAAGAAAAATGAATGTAATGAGCGCCGCGGCGATTTTAAGCGACCTTGAGCCAAAGCGTTTTTCAAAGAATTCTGGCATCGTGGAGGCACCGAGATGATGTGTCATAACTCTTGTGCGTCTTCCCAGCACCACCCAGGCAAGCAGACTTCCGATAAATGCGTTGCCAATGCCTATCCAGGTTGCTGCCATGCCGTATTTCCAACCAAACTGTCCTGCGTAGCCGACGAACACTACCGCCGAGAAGTAAGAAGTTCCGTAAGCAAAAGCGGTAAGCCACGGACCTACCTCTCGACCGCCAAGAACGAAGCCGTTTACGTCGGTTGCCTTTTTGCGGCAGAAGATGCCAACCCCAACGGTAATGGCAAAGAAAATAAGAATCATAAGGATTTTCGCTAACATAACAGTCTCCAATCCGCCGCCTTAACTGCGGCACAAATTTTTTATGCGTGGACAGCCGTTTAAAGCATGGGCAAAATAAACTTCACGCAATACCCTTTTTTCTTGCCGAAAGTGAGTTTTACAAACAAAAAACGCCCTTCCGCAGTTTTTACTGCAGAGGACGAGATTTCCCGTGTTACCACCTCTGTTCGCTAACACCTCGCGATGTCCGCCTCATAAGGTACACCCTGAAAATCGGTAAATACCCCGGCTTTGTAACGGAAGCTACCGTCGATGCCTACACAAAAATTCTTCAGCACCGAAGCTCTCGGGAAGTAAATATTCGATAACACAATAACCGCGCCTCTCACCATCCGGCAACTCTCTGTGGCATCATGATACCGTCACGGCAAATTGCCGTTTCCCGGTCATCGCCTTTGTGCGTTTTTTAACGCAATCTCATTATATCACCAAAATCCAAATTTGTCAAGAACAATTTTCGACAAATTCCTGTTTTTGAAATTCTTTGCAAGCCTTAGACGGTTTACGCATAATTTTTTGGAATAATCTACTTGCAATTATTTTCTGTATATGCTATAATAAATCGTACCGTTATATGTGTAACAAAAATAGACAAGCTTCAGCAAAATTTCCCCACCGCAAATCTTACAGTGGGTATGCCGAAAATATCATAACTTAGGAGATTAGCCATGAACATGACAATCGCACGCATAGGAAGCAGTGAAACCATAAAATTTGCCTCAGACGAGCTCGTGAGGCTCCTTCGCACTATGGACCGTTCTCTGTTCATAGACAGCAGAGTCTATAGGGAAAAAGATGCATCTCGAAATGACATTCTCTGGGTAGGCGTCGATGGATCATGCACGGAAGATAAGCTTGATGACACGGTTTACATAGACGTCAAGAACGGTGCGGGAGTGATCAGCGGTTCAAATCCGCGATCGGTGCTGATTGCAGTCTACAGATTTATGTATGAACTTGGCTGCCGTTATTTGCACCCCGGCAAGGATGGGGAGAAGATACCCGCCAAAAAGCTGTCCGATGCTGATGTTACAGTAACCGTAAACGAAAAGGCTTCTTATCGCCACCGCGGTGTATGCATTGAGGGCTCTAACTCATATGAGCACATAAACAATATGATAGACTGGCTCCCAAAGCTTGGTCTTAACGGATATTTTATGCAATTTCAGACGCCGACCTCATTCTTCTCGCGTTACTACAATGAGGGAACCCGGTACCGTCCGACAAAAAAAGTAACAGACGAGGATGTGGAGCATATATGGAATCGTCTTGAGGAAGAAATCGTCCTTCGCGGACTGGATTACCATGCGGTGGGACATGGCTGGACCTGCGAGCCATTCGGTATTCACGCCACGGATTGGGTTAAGTACACGGGCGAACTTCCCAAAGATGTTGTACAGTGCTTTGCCGAAGTAAACGGTGTTCGCGGACTTTGGAATGGCAAACCTATGGTTACAAATCTGTGCTACTCCAATCCCTATGTGAGGGATAAAATGACCGACGCCGTGGTTGAGTACTGCAAATCTCATCCGGCAGTTAATTATCTGCACTTCTGGCTCGGCGACGGTTTAAACAACCAGTGCGAGTGTGCTGAATGTAAAAAAATGCTGCCTGCCGATTACTACGTTAAGATGCTCAACGAGCTTGACGAAAAGCTGACAGCGGCAGGTCTTGACACAAAAATTGTTTGTCTTGTGTATCTGGACCTTCTCTGGGCACCAGAGGTTGAGAAAGTAAAAAATCAGGATAGATTCGTGCTCATGTTTGCGCCTATCACAAGGACATATACAAAATGCTTTACCGATTTTGACAGCAATGAAAATGCAGAAATCGCACCCTACGTTCGAAACAAAATTGTCATGCCAAAATCGGTTGCTCAGAACATAGCGCATCTCAAAAAATGGCAGACCGAGCAGATAAACGGCGACAGCTTTGACTTCGACTACCACCTAATGTGGGACCATTACCTCGACCCCGGATATTACGAGTGCGCCCGTATTCTCCATACTGACATGGCAAATCTTGACAAGATAGGTCTTAACGGAATGGTAAGCTGCCAGGTCCAGAGGGTTTCCTTCCCCACCGGACTTCCCATGTATGCAATGGCAAAGGCACTGTTCAACAAAAACTCCGTTTTCGAAGATGTTGCCGATGAATATTACACTGCCGCGTTTGGTGAGTGTGGAGAAAATGTGAAGGAATACATGAAAGCTCTATCGCGTCTGCTCTGTCCCGCGTACCTGCGCGGAGAAAAGCCCATAACGAAAGACGAAATGATTGCCGGAGTACATGAGGCAAAGCGTGTGGTAGATGCATTTGATGCAGATTACATCAAACCCAACACAGACAAGTCCTTTGATTGGATGATTCTTGATTATCATTCGGATTTTGTCCGTATGTACGCCGACGTGCTTCTTGCCGGGCTTCTCGGTGAGGTTGAGACAAAGGAAAAGCTTTGGGACGGACTCATGGATTATCTGTGGCGTACCGAGCCTGTGCTCAACGAGCATTTGGATGTCCGCTTATTCAGAGCGATAAACGGAGCATTCATAAAGAACATTATTGACACATCCTCCGAATCCTCCGAGCCTCAGCTTTACAGTTAAAATAGAAAGTTGAAAATAGAAAACGGATGCTCCCGAGCTTACTCGGTGAGCATCCGTTTTGTGTTATTATTTGTTTGAAAGCTTGCGCAGCAGCTCTGTCTGCTCCTTAACATTAGCATAGAATTCAGAAAGCGCCGCTTTTTCAGCCTCGGCAGCAACCCTGGCTTCCTCGGCTGCCTTGTCATCTGCTTCCTTCTTTGCCGCAGCCTCAGCTTCAGCCTTTGCATTCTCCTTGGCATTCATCCTGCGCTGAAGAGACTGTATAAATCTCACAGCGGCAAATATGCAAAATGCAATAATTATAAAGTCGATAATTGTCTGAAGCCAAAGACCGTAAGTAACAGCCACCTCGGGAGTTACAACCGCACCTGCTTCATCAAGAACCTCCGGCTCAAGTATCCATTTCCAATCCTCAATTGCAATGCCGTTTGTTGCCATCTCCATAAGCGGTGTGATAATATTCTTCACAAGCCCGGTTACAATAGCGTTAAATGCAGTACCGATAACAACACCAACTGCCATATCAAGAACATTACCTTTAGTGATAAATTTCTTGAAGTCGGTGAAGAAGCCAACTCTCTCGTCATTAATTTTTTTAGCGGTTTCTTTAATCTTTCCCATGTTAATCCCTCCAAATAATTATTGATATTTCGATTATATCAGACTTTTTTCTCCTTGTCAATAACAATACGGAAAATTTGGTCAGACGCCCCTCATATTTTTCTCTCTGTTTGCCTGCCTTATTTTCCTTGCTGCTACACGCAGCACAACGCACACAGCAGTGGAGAGAATGAATCCGAAAGAAGCCCTTACAGTCAACCTTGCAAATATCCCAAACGCCGAATATGAAAGCAGAAGGTCTGCAGCGTTAAGAAACATAGGATGCCACAGATAAATCAGATAAGCCGCTCCGTCAAGCTCGCTCACAATGATATTTTCGGAGATCCGTGTGCCTGCCGGCTTGCAGCATATAGCAAAAAGGAAAATTATTCCCGAAAAAATATACAGTATGTTGGCTGTTTCAAGCCAGTAAACCGATTCCTTGCCGGTAGTGTTAAGATATGTAAGAAACAGGTTATGAATGGCGGAAAAAGCGAAAAATATGCTGACGGCAACAGTGTTTTTCGATATTGCGGCTTTGACGCGTTCGTAATTTGCCCCAAGTGCAAGACCGAGCATCCACCAGAAAAGATATGTAGTGAAAATCCTATCACTGTATGGAAACAGTGCACCTTTATAAAAGATATGAATGACATCAATGAGATATTGTCCGAAAAGCTGACTTATTGGTAAAGCTGCTGCCACGGAAATCACTGCAAATACAGGGTCTGCAAGTTTTACCGCAATCCATCTCCAAAGCGGAGCTAATAGATAAAACTGCATAATAATCACAACAAAATAAAAATGATATGACATGTTTCCGTCAAAAAGGAGCTTAACAAACGTCGGAACCGACGGTTCTATCCATTTTATCAAAATAAAAATGAGAAAATACACAAGTACCGCCACAGCGTAAGGAATCCATACACGCTTTATCCTTGCAAAAAGGTATTTCGGATATGAAAAATCCTTTTTGCGGCAGCCCAGTGCAAGCTTGACTGCTGACAGAAAAATAAAACCGGGAACCGCAAGAGAACAAAGCCGCCAAGGTATCATAAGAACGGCATACTGCCACGAGGCACGGTCGGCATTATTGATCCCCCAGCCCGAAACATGTATGAATATTACTGCAAGACAGAGCACCACATTCATTAGTGAAAGCTCTGATCTCCGAACGGTTTTCTGCATTTGTCATCCTCCTTTTAAGGTTATTTGCTGTTAAGATTTATTATATCCTAAATTCATATTCATGTCAAGCAAAGTTTTATAAAGTCAGCAAAACAAGCATATAAATGTTACCGCCTCTGTCATGGTTCAACATACATAACAAGGAAATAACAGACAATATAAACCTTGCAAGCTCAACTCGTGAGACTTCCCTATTACCATAACTCATAATTTAACAAGCTAACGATTAATATTGCAAAATACTGTTGCATTATGTAGAATTATATGGTAAAATAGACTTAATAAATACTACGAAAGGGGTTACTATCTCATGAAAACCTTTATTTTAGCTGTACTTGCAGGCATTTGCATCGGGCTGGGAGGTACGGTGTGCCTGTCGGTAGAAAACGGCGTTGTCGGTGCCCTGCTCTTTTCCATCGGACTTCTTACCATTCTTGCCTTTGGCTTCAATCTATTCACCGGTAAGGTGGGGTACGCCCTTGACAACAATCCCTCGTATATAGGCACTCTTGCTGTTATCTGGCTTGGAAACCTTGGCGGTACGGGACTTGTGGCACTTCTTGTGCGCTTCACAAGAATTTACGAAGCACTGTCTGCAAAGGCACAGGGTCTTGTTGACCAGAAGCTGGCAGATAATCCGGTAAGTATTCTGCTTCTCGCTATCGGCTGCGGTATGTGTATGTTCATTGCTGTTGACCAATACAAAAAGCAGGAGAGCATGGTTAAGGCTCTGTTTGTGATTTTCCCCGTGATGGTGTTCATCCTCTGCAAATTTGAGCATGTTATCGCAAATATGTACTATTTCTTCCTTGCCGGAAGCTTTACCCTAAAGACACTTGCTTACCTTCTCGTTATGACGGTAGGTAACTCTATCGGAGGTCTTCTAATTCCTGCGGCAACCAAGCTATCTGCAAAATTGAAATAATATAACCCACAGAGCACAAACCAAAGTATGTAATGGCCATAGATGCCGGCTGTTTGAGGGTAAAGAGGAAAAGGCTGTATTCCACATAAAAAATACTCGTGTGGTATCTTCCATATACTTTACACAGCTCACGAGGCATTTTTGAAAATTTAATATTCCCTGCGGCAAGAGGACTGTTTCAAATTTAAAAGCGAATTTACCAAAACCTACACCAAATTTGAAATATCCGACGCAAAGCCGCAGGGGAATTTTTATCATCACACGGTTTTATTCGCGCAATTTTATAATTATACAACATTTTTCATGTATCTGCCCAAATATTTATACACATTAGACCCTTGACACGTAGTCCTCAAAATGGTATAATAGTATGAAACAATCAGATTAGTAATGGAGGTAGTTTTATGCAGACAAAGCCGGTTTATCTTATTCTTGAAAACGGTACTGTTTTTTGCGGCAAAGCATTCGGTTATGAAGCAGAAACAGTTGGAGAAATAGTTTTCACAACCGGAATGACAGGTTATATGTCAACACTTACCGATACGGGCTATGCCGGACAGCTCGTTGTTCAGACGTTCCCTCTTATAGGTAATTATGGTATAGTTTCCCACGAATGTGAAAGCAAGGGAACATCGCTTAAAGCTTATATTGCAAGAGAATTTTGTCAAGAGCCTTCTAATTTCAGATGTGAAGGTGCTCTTGGCGTTTTTTTAAGTAAGAATAAAATAGTGGGCGTTGAAGGGATTGACACCCGAAGACTTACTCGCATACTTCGTGACGGCGGTTCTATGGCGGCGAAGATTACCTACACAGAGCCCAGCGATGTTGACGCTATTGTAAAAGAGCTTAAAGCCTACAAAGCTCCCCGAATGATAAACAGCGTAACCTGCACTGAAGCAAAGGAACAAAAGGCAGAGGCTTCGGCTCACAAGGTCGTTTTACTCGACCTTGGTGCATCAGGCTCTATATCTGCGTCGCTCATTGCACGCGGCTGTGACGTTATTACCGTCCCTGCGTACACGTCTGCTGAAGATATTCTAAAATTCGCTCCTGACGGTGTTGTGATTTCAAACGGACCCGGCGCTCCCGATGTCGCTGACGAAATTACGGCAGAAATAAGGAAGCTTTCAGAAAAGAAGGTTCCGATGCTGGGAATATGTCTCGGACATCTGCTTCTTGCATCGGCGAACGGTGCAAAATGCGTAAAGCTTCCTCACGGTCACCGCGGAAGTATGCCCTCAATAAGACTTTCGGACAAGCGTGTGTTCATCGCTTCCCAGAATCAGGGTTATACTGTTGATGAAGCATCGCTTCCCGAAAATATAAAGGTCACCTACAAGAACGGAAATGACGAAACGGTTGAGGGCGTATCCTATACGGATATTCCTGCTATCGGCGTTCAGTTCCGCCCCGGAAGTGTGGGCGGTCCTAACGCCACCGACTTTATCTACGACGAATTCATCGGTATGATGAAATAAGCAAGGGAGGAAAATAATATGCCGCTTCGCAAGGATATAAAAAAAGTAATGGTTATCGGCTCAGGTCCTATTGTTATCGGTCAGGCTGCCGAGTTCGACTACGCAGGCACACAGGCATGCCGCGCGCTTAAAGAGGACGGTCTTGAGGTCGTTCTTGTAAACTCCAACCCTGCTACTATAATGACCGACAACGCTATGGCTGATGAGGTATATATCGAGCCTCTCACACTTCCTACCATTAAGCGAATTATCGAAAAAGAGCGTCCCGACAGCCTTCTTTCAACCCTTGGCGGTCAGACAGGTCTTACCCTTTCCATGCAGCTTGCAAAGGAAGGCTTCCTTGACAAAATGGGCGTAAAGCTCCTCGGCGCACGCCCCGACACCATAGACAAGGCAGAGGACCGTCAGATGTTCAAAGACACCATGATGAAGATTGGTCAGCCTTGTATTCCCTCTGTTGTTGTAAACGACCTCGGCTCTGCCCTTGAGTTCGCGGCGGATAACGGTTATCCCCTTATTATCCGCCCTGCGTTCACACTTGGCGGAACGGGCGGCGGTATTGCCTACAACGAGGAAGAATTCATCGAAATCACAAACGGCGGTCTTAAAGCGTCTCCCATCCATCAGGTGCTTGTAGAGAAGTGCGTTTCC
>JAZNFI010000111.1:0-7041 GCA_045589075.1 Candidatus Flemingiibacterium sp. | reverse complement strand
CGGCTTGATTTCACCCATATAAACATCGCCGTTATCATAGTTAATAACGCCAAGAACGGTTTCTCCGTTCGTAAACTTAAACAAGGTTTGATATTCCTTATTTTCAAGTTCGCCATATGTAATCTTTTTTGTGATATCGCTCATATCCGTCACCTCAACAAAGTATTTAAGAAATTGTCCACATTAAAACATTATTCATTTTTTAAGGATTAAGCATCCCCGAAAATAGCATCAAATTCATCATTGGGAGCAGCAATGGGTTTGCTTACCGTCGCTTTAGGCTTAGGCTTCGCACCGTCTGTGGTTTCCGTCTGTGTTGCTGTTTGTGCAGCACCGCCACCGAAGATGGCATCGAAGTCATCATTTTTCGGCGTAGCGGCTTTTGACGGAGAAGGTGCAGACTTTTTGGTCGTCTGTTTCTTCGTCGTGGTAGTCTTTTTGGTTGCAGGGGCTTCCGTTTTTGTCTCCATACCGGGGATAGACACGGTATTGCCGAGCGCTTCCAGTTCCTTAAACAAGGCAAGAGCTTTGTCTTTGTCAAGTCCCTTTGCTACGGTTGTGGGGGCTTTATCCACCATACCTTTGGCCGCGGCGAGACCAAGACCCAACGCACTACATAACGCTTTTGTGGTCTTTAGTTGTTGATTGCCGACCTTCTCTAAAACAACATCGTAAGTGTTCTTCGTTGCCATTAGCATTTCCTCCTTATGCTTCTGCCTGAACAGAAGCGTTATCGTCAAAGGTATAGTCCTTTATCCATTCGATTGCCGGAGCATATCCCGCTTCGGCGGCATCGGCGATCCAAGCGGCCGCCTTGTTCATATCCTGCTGGCACTCATGACCGAGCTGATAGCAGATGCCGAGCTGATACATCGCATAGGGCTTGCCCTTCTTGGCTGCCTTAATAAGCTTCCTCATTTTCTTTGTTTTGCCCACCTGATCGCCTCCTTTGGTGTCCTTAGCCACGTTCTTCGAGGAGTTTCATACACAGCTGCATTCCCGCTGCTATATACTCCTGCTTATCGTTTGTAAATACTTCGGGGTTTTCATCGACTACGCGGCAAATAACCTTTTCTATCATCTTTCCAATATCCAATTTATTGGTTAAGCAAAAGTCAACCGTACCTTCGCACAGAAAGTCAACAACCCCTAATGCTTCCCATTGCAGGTCGGTCAGCATACCCTTTACCAATCGGGGTGTCAGTTCGATGAAATAGTATTCTCGTTCGTTGACAGTAAGCAGCGACGAAAAGAATCTGTAATATTCCAGCACATTTAATGCGGTCCCGGGCGCTATGATCGTCACGGGTGCTTTGGATAGCAACAGACCAAAGATAGGACTGAATGGCCCATTATCGGATTGAATATGGTCATAGACCAGTCGGTGCAATTCCATCAGTTCACAGGCTGTGTCGAAGTTCATAGGCGGCTCTGCCATTTGGGAGATACACCAAGCAAACAGTTCCCGCAACCTCATTTTTACGGTTTCTTCGTCTTCGTGATCGATCAAGAACTGACAGTAATTTTTAATAGCCCTGATATATATGGCGCGATCCCACCAATCCGGCGGGTTATCCTTAAAGTGCTTGCTGAACAAAACATAAAAAGCATCGTAGCAGTTTTTTGCTTTTTTGATCTTCTTGGTCTTATAACAGCAAAAGCCCAACATCACCAAAAGCAGCGCATGCATACCTCTTTCGCTTGTCTGAATCTGTTGGATATCGCCCGCTAATATGCGCTCATAGTATTGGGGATCTTGTTTTAATAAGTACTCTTCAAAACCCTTGCACCGTGAGTACAGGTCTTTGAATTTCGGTTTTCTTGCAGGTTTTTCATCACACAAAACGTCCTCGAACAAACGGAACATTTCGGTAGAACTGCGCCTAAGCACGTCCACAAGAGGGAGCTTCTTCTCCCAAATGATCTGCAACACCTTTTTTCCCCAATAGGGGTTCTCGACCCTCATAAAGCTTTGCAGTCTGTTGACTTCTTCGATCGCTTTAGGGCCGACTATACGGGTTACCATGGGCATCATATACGAATTACACAACAGAAACTGTGTAAAAGCCAGCACTTCAGCATCGCAGGTTTTGCGAAGCTCTGCCAAATACGCTTCCAGTTGCACCAGGAAATCGTAGTTTTGATTCACATCCTCCGCCTCGAGCGTGTGGGACGGAATGCATTGCAGGAAATACGCCACTATATCATAAGGGTATTGCACTCGTCCCTGAGCAATGGCATCAAAGATGGATTTTGAAACCGATAATGCAAAGTCGCTATTATCGCGAATCTCGTCCGTCATAACCTCGAAATAGGCATTCAAACAACGCTCGCCAATGATTTGATCTTCTTGATATCTTGCACCGTCCATATAGGTTAGAGCACAATCAACGAAGCTCTTTGCATCACCGCTATAGCGATACATAAGCATTTTTGCCTTAATAACTTCCTTAATCGGCTTGGCATCCATAAAGGACATCATTGCCGATAAATCCTTATCGGCACCCCATTCTTCAGCAAGTTGCTGCGCCGCCAATTTTACATCGTCGTTAGTGTAGTACAAATACCCTAAGACATTCTGATAAACAAGCGATGGAAATGTCTTTTTAAACAACGTGAAGTCCAAAGCGGAATAGTTCCAGCCCTGATGGGTAAAGAACTCTTGTATATAATCCTCTTTGAAATGATTGGGCAGGGCGATATGTGCCACCAGATGTGGAATCATAACAGGGTTAATGCGCTCCGCCAACTCTTCTAAAAGTTCTTTGGCAATTTCGGTTACGTTATCGCCGGACTCGCGGATAAGGTCAATCATATAAGCATTGATATTATCCATGCCGTCGCCCCGAGCGCGGATGGCGGCAAAATCATCGTTATCCAAAATGAGCAAGCGCTCTACAAGCAGCGATAAATACAAAGGCAGATTTGCCGCACTATGTTTTTTGATTTCATCAATAACGATAGGCGGTAATTCTTTGCGCTTCGACTTTAATATGGCGTTTACCATTTCTCCGATTTCATCCGTGCTAAGAGCAGGTACACATGTGATACGGTTTTTAAGAAAGAACGGAAGTGACATTTCATCGGGGATATATTTTCTGAAATTAACACAAAAACCAACACCAAACAAGTACGGATGAAGCGCCTCCAATTTTCGAAACACTGTCAGCGCACTCACCGGAAGATTTACCATATAGAAGTACAAATACGGCAACTCCGATCGTTCGGTGTATTCTTTACACAGGTGAGCGAAATGCTCCGCCGACGCCGTAGTGTCGTGGGGTAGCTCCATCATTTCTTCCAAGCGATAGCAAATGGTCGCCACCATCTTATCCACACTGTCGGTAAACTCATCCATACCGAAAGAAAAACATACCGCATTATAGCCGGCTTTCAAAGTGTTCATATACTTTTGAGCAACCAGCGTTTTAGCACCTATGCCGTGAGGACCTGCTACCACCTCAAACACCGGATTGTTTTCAAAGCGCATTTGATAATAGTATTCAAAGGCGTCATAATCAAATTCATTTACAGCAGACAGGTCTCTGAAATAAGAGTCCGCCGCCATTTTCTCAAAATGGTTTTTGGAATTCGCCAGTCCTCGTTCTTCGGCTGGGAGAGAGTTTAAGTAAGTCAGATCCAAATCAAAAATCCGCTGTAAATCCTCGTAAATCTGATCCATCAACGGCTCCAGACCCACCAGCTTTTGCGTATCCGCATCGTAGGAAACATCGTAGTATCGGATATAGTCGGGATATTTTTCTTTGATTTGTGCCTTTAATTGCTCAATCTTTTCTTTATGCAAAGGCGATTCCGAAATATAGTCAGCCTTTTGTTCTTCAGTCATCTGTGACATATCAAAGGGATTGCGGAAATAAAACAACACGCGTCCTTCGAAGTCGGGGTTGAGCAACGCACCATATTCAATTTCAAGCTCGGTAACGGAGGTGTTCTCTTTGATTGAGGCAACGTCCATTCCTTTTAAGAGAGCCGCCCCATGAAGCAAATCGGCAGTCGGAATCCAACCGTAACGCTCACCAATAAAGATGATCATATACGGCTTGCAGTCGTCAATTTGATCAAGACATACCTTCAAAACCTTTTTGGAGGATTCTTCGCTTTCGAGTTCCGTGGTGTTCACACCCCAGCGCAGATCGCCGAAGTGAACGGTCTCCGAATAACGCTCCAAAAATTGATTGATACGGGGCACAACACGCGTATTGAGTGCGTCCCTTTCAAACTGCATATCACGGAATGTTGAAGATACAAAAACCAGCTTCATAGCGGTTCTCCCTTCGCTTTTATTTCTCTATTACCGAATAGCCAAGGGAGGTTAATAGTTCCTCAGCCGAGGTAATCAGCATTTCATCATAGATATAATAGTCATAATCTGCAGCGGTGCATCCGTTGCCTGCTTTGTGTGCAAGGTAGGATGACAAATCATTAAGCCCGTTATAGGTTGTAAGACAAGCGTGTTTTTTCGCCGCAACATTTTTCACGTTAAAGCGCACTTTTTTGCCATCACCCGACTTGATCGTGATGCCGTTTTTATCAAGAGGCAGATACTCACTCAAAAGATGATAGGCGTTCCATCTTGCGTGCTCCTGGGCAATTAAGGCATTACGGACAGAAGGAGTAAAATATTCATTATAGGCATATTCGCCTTTGTGTCCGTGACGCTCACCGATAAGTGCGGTGTTTGCACCGTTGCCGTCCTTAACATAATCAAGTCCGAGCAGATTTAATTTTGTTCTCAAATTCATTGCCGAATAGATATTGGAATACAGGGTGAAATAGTCAAGGACATTCCAATCTTTTTCGGCCTTTTTCTGTATGTACTCGGCAAAGTCGGGACGATTTCTTTCTTCTGCACTAGCATACTGCGCAGTATAGACCTCGTTGAGCTTTTTTGCCATTACCGACAAGCTATCGTTAACGATTACGTCGTGATTAAACACGTCTTCGCTATTACCAAAGTAGGTTACAAGTTCATCATCCTCGGTATAAGCGGCTTCGCTACGCACGAAGATGTGATAGTTCTCAGCACCAAACAACATCGTTTTCAGTTTGGCACCGATTTCAATATTTCGGCAATCCTCATCGGCATCAATGATAATAAGTGTATAGCTATTTGTCTTTTTTACTTGCACTTTAATAGCTGTCAGCACCTCACGGGAAGCAGGTGTTCTGTCAATAACATTCGTTTTGAAAGGCAATTCGGGAAGGGGAAAATGTTCTGCTTCATTCAGTTCGCTGAGAGTTTCCCGTAAACCGCTGATGTTCCATTCGGCAGTGTCAATATTGGTATCACACAAATAGTAGTTGATCGGCAATACCTTGTATTCGCCATCAAAAGTAACAAGTTGGTTATTCAGCACCGATTGACGATATAGCTCCTGTCCAAGTTTTCCGAAGCCAAGTATAAACACGTTAATTTCGGTGCCATTTTTTATCGCGGAATCTTCAATATAGCTACCCGGCAAATACTTGGTAATAGGTTTTTCTTCAATAAAGGTTCTGGCGAGCAGTTCGCTTATGCTAAAGGTGTCGATAAAGGCTTCCATTTCGTTCTTTTCAATAATCTCACGGCGAATGGTTTCTGACTTTTCACCCTCAAGCTCTACATATAAATATACGTTTTTGGCGTTTGCTTCCGCATTTTTGTATGAAATAAAGATGTCTATATAATCCAGCGCTTTCTCTGCTTCGGTGCAGACAACGT
Source organism: Candidatus Flemingiibacterium sp. (assembly GCA_045589075.1). Classification (GTDB taxonomy): domain Bacteria; phylum Bacillota; class Clostridia; order Oscillospirales; family CAG-272; genus Flemingiibacterium. The sequence goes on along the minus strand of JAZNFI010000111.1, from coordinate 1,319 downwards.
TATATCGAGTTGTCGTATTGAATTGACGGCTGCCGAGCAGTTGTGCGGTAAAGCCTTTACGTAAAACGGCATATCCATCTTCGATCAGTTCTTTAACGGATTCCTTATCGACACCATCATCGATTAGCAAAACCGCATTGCAAGTCTTGGCATAATGAAGAGCCTTGGAACTGTTGCCAACAACAATATCGCAGCTTTCTTTGCTCAAAGCCTTTGCCAAGCGGAAACCATTTACAACAGAAGTGCTGAATGCTTCTATTATCGTGCTGATGGTGGTGAGCAGAGCGAGGACAACACCCAAAGTATAGGCGATAGAAAAGTGCGCAAAGACATCTGTAAACTCTGCAACCACTTCAACATCCAGCTCGCCGACAAACAGCTCGATCGTCGAACCCAAGCAGCCAATTAACCCTAAAATAATGTTAGACTCTTCACCAAGCTCCAAAACACCGTAGAGATACGGAACAAGGTGCAAAGAATAGTTGACCACAATAACAATACCGATAAACAGCGCGGTTTCATTAAACCGTCTTTTTTGGAATCTGCCGACGATAAAGCCGATAAGCATTAACGCCTCGATTATTAGAATAATAATGCTAATTATGTTCCACATGCGCATCACTCCCTTTTGAGATCCTTACTGTTCAGTATGACAAGCACAACACCTACCGCAAATATCAGCAGCGTCAGTATCGCGCACATGTATAATGTCATTTCACCGTTTATAATTTTTTCCTAAATTTCTTATTTATTTACCCTTACCGAAGATAGCATCAAACTCATCATTAGGGGCTGCACAAACCTTTCCCTCTACCGCCTTTGGCGTGGATTTTACACCACCCTTGCTTTTTGCCGGAGACACAGTCTTTTTTGCTGTACTGCCGCCAAAGATGGCATCAAAATCATCATTGGACGGTGTAGCTACTGTCAACGGAGTAGGTGCAGACTTCTTCGCCTCAGTAGCTTTTTTCGTGGGCGCGGGAGTTGCCGCTTTCGTTTCCACACCGGGTATAGACACGGTGTTACCGATAGCTTCTAATTCATCTCTCAGCGAGAGAGCTTTATCACGATCAATTCCCGTTGCCACGGTTGTCGGCGCTTTATCTACCATCGCTTTAGCGGCAGCAAGTCCAAGCCCCAATACTTGACATAATATTTTAGTTGTTTTTAACGGTTGATCTCCAACCTTCTCTAAAACAAGATCGTAGTTGTTAGCTTTACTCATAACTTGACTCCTTTTTGCAGATCAACCGTAATCCTCTTCGCGTCTCTTGCAGATAAAGTGCGCGGCAATACACATAACAAGACCGATGCCGCTC
>JAZNFI010000110.1:0-7579 GCA_045589075.1 Candidatus Flemingiibacterium sp. | reverse complement strand
AAGGCCCAAAACTCCAGATCTGAAAAACGATCCGTTTTCCAGACTTCCCTCCTTTAATCCCGAAAACAGATTCCGCCGTCGGGTGTAAGCTCAACGATAGCGAGAGATTCAAGATGTATTCCCATGTCGCGGATAATCTTTCCGCCCTCCTGGAAGCCCTTTTCGATGCATATGCCTGCACCGACTATATGCGCGCCTGACTGCTTTACAATATCAATAAGTCCGAGAAGAGCTTTACCTTTTGCAAGGAAATCGTCTATAAGCAGAACACGGTCGTTCTCGTGAAGATACTTTTTCGATACCCTTATCATGTATTCCTTGCCCTTGGTGTATGAAGTTACGCTGGAAGTATATACACCTCCGTCAAGATTTTTCGACTCCGACTTTTTTGCAAACACCACGTCAGCGCCGAAATACTGTGCGGCAATACAGGCAATCCCGATTCCCGATGCCTCAACCGTTAGTATCTTGGTTATCTTCTCGCCGTCAAACAGACGTTTAAACTCCTTGCCTATTTCGTTTATAAGCTCAATATCTATCTGGTGATTTAAGAAGGAGTCAACCTTTACTATTCCGCCCTCCTTGATTATGCCGTCCTTTAAAATGCGTGCTTCCAAAAGCTTCATAATTAATTCTCCGTTTCATAACTCAGAATAAAAAACATCAGGATATTTATTTTCGTTGTTTTTCTTATTTTCTTCGTCACCTGCACAGCATTTTTTCATAAAATGGTATAGAACAAGAAAAAATGTGTCGGCGTCATAGCCAAAATAATTTTTCGCAGGTGTTATTTATTTGATATTGCCCCCAAACAAGCATTTTACTGCGCAGGTCGAAGCAAAAATTCCGAAAAGGAAGCTTTCCTCTCCCGAAAGCTATGGTGATTATCATGTATAAAAGAAGAAAAACAAGCTTTGCAGCCTTGATTCTTTTTATATTGCTTGCCGCTCTGATTTCGTTTATGTGCATTTTCTGCTACATGGAATACAAGCTTCGCCCAATCATTTCAGAGGCAGCCGTCAGCCGAGCACGTGTATTTGCCTCGGAGCTTATAAACAATGCGGTCATCGACTCCATGTCGGAATGCCCGCCGCTTGTTAATGTGTCGGCAGGAGAAGACGGGATCACAGGTGTCCAAACAGATATTGCCGCTCTGGCAAAGCTTCGTTCATCTGCTGTTACTGCTATTATGAATGAACTTGAATGTACCGATTCGGTGAGCTTCAGCGTCCCTCTCGGAAATCTTGTGGGCAGCACTCTCATAGCAGGACGCGGTATCCCTATAAAAATAAAGCTTGTTCCTATAGGTGATATTGATGCCAATGTACGCACAGAGTTTATTGAATCGGGAATTAACCAAACACTGCATAAAATTATCATGCGTGTCAGAATAACCGTAAATGTGCTGGTCTCAGACAAAAGCGTAAAGCTGGAGCTGGCTAACGATATAAGTCTTGCAGAAACCGTAATCGTCGGGAAGGTTCCTGATGCGTATACCGCGATAAACCGCTTTGAGATAGACGAGGACGAAGAAAACGACCTTAACGATTACTCGGCAACGCTTCCGTAACAGATTAATCGACTACATCAACATTATACAGTATTTTTTCGTCAAAATCAATGCTTATGGTAATTTTTTTTTTATTTCTCTTGCCAAATCAAATAATATGTGTTAGAATATAGATATATAATTTTGATACAGTAATTAAGTATGGGAGATTTAATCATGGAAAATCAAACTTCCCCCGCTTTTCGTAATGCTCTCGGCGGATATAAAAAGCAAGATGTAAACGAGTACTTATTGAAATTAAACCGTGAATTTGACGAAGCCATTGCCGCTAAGGAGAAGGAAATGGCATCTGTCAGGGAAGAGCTTGCAGTTGCAAATGCAGAGCTTGAAAACCAAAAAGAAAAACAGTGCTGCGAGTCAGATCTCGAAAATGCAAATTCCGTTATCGCTGCCCAGAACGAGCAGATTGTTAAGCTGAAAGAAGAAATTGAGAAGCTTACCGCAGATCTTTCCACCGCAAACGCAAGACTTGGCAGCTATGACGAGCTTTCTTGCAAGCTGGAGCAGTATGAATCCATGACCAATCGCATGGGAGAAATATACATGCAAGCTACGGCAGATGCGGAGCGTCTTCGTTCAGAAGCAAAGCAAACAGCCGATGAAATCAAAATAAAAACCGAAAAAGAATGCAGTGACCGCAAATTTCAGGTTGAAACCCAACTCCGCGAGTTCGCAGCAATTCGCAAGGACGAAATTTCCCGTCTTCTGGGTGAATCTCAAGCGGAAATTGATCGTGTTCTTGCAATTTTCGGCGAAAAATCGAGGGCGCTCACCGATGAATCCTTCTCGGCTGTTCTTGATGGATTTGAATCTCGCGGTCGCTGATTACCATGGCATTAAAGAACCGGTCAACAGCTGCCGAGCTCGACGGTATCGGTAAAAGAATACGTGAGATCCGTATTCGCCGAGGTATGACACAGGAGAAGCTTTCCGGTAAGGATATAACAAGAAATATGCTGTCGCGAATCGAAAACGGCGCTGCACTTCCCTCTCTGCCGACGCTTTGCGTTATTGCGGAAAGGCTCGGTGTTCCTACAGGCGCCCTGCTCGGAGATCTCGGTGATTATGTGGGATGGCACGCTTCAAGAGAGCTTAAGACACTTCTGTATGAAAAAAAATACGAAAAGCTCATCTCCCTTTGCAACTCTGCAGACAGCAGTTATTTTGGAAGCTCGGTATATGAAATACTCTGTGAGGCACATATAGAATATGCCTCTCAGCTATACCTGCAAGGCAGACTTACGGCTGCTCTTGATCAGCTTGATAAAGCTGATTCGGTTAACACAGGCAAGCTTAGGGAAGATGAAAACAACCGTGAGCGGATATTTGTATTAAGAGAAATTATCGGCATCTGTTCGGCAAAAAAAACAAGCGATGCTTCCAAAGAAGACGGGGCATTAAGCGCAAGGTATGGGTCAATAATATTTAAAAACAATGATGCGGTATATCTTTACTGCCTTTCGCGGTTAAGCGGAATTACAGGAACAGCAAACTTCATGCCCCATGAGCGTGCAGATGAGCTTCGAAGCGAACTTAACATTATGATTTCAAGGATTGATTCAAAGCTCTATAAAACTCATATTGATGCTAAACTCGACATGATAAGCGCGGAGTACCTTGACGCCAAAGCGAAGCTAATTACAATACTTACTCTTGAGCCGCCTCCCTCGATACTGTATAACATATATACTGATTTGGAATTTTGTTGTAAGTGCTGCGGCGACTTTGAAAACGCCTACAAGTATGCAAGAATCAGGTTAGAGCTGATTCAACGCATAGATTAAAGGAGAACATATGCAGAGAATCGGACAGGGCTATGATGTACACCGTCTTACAGAGGGACGCAGGCTGATTATCGGCGGAGTAACGATTGAACATGAGAAAGGTCTGCTCGGTCATTCCGATGCTGATGTGCTTACCCACGCCATTATGGATGCTCTTCTCGGAGCTGCCGCTTTGGGAGATATAGGAAAAATGTTTCCCGACACAGATGTGAAATGGAAAAATGCCGACAGTTTAAGGCTTGCGAAAGCGGTTTCCCAAAGGCTTGGCAACAGTGGATACGAGATCATAAACATAGATTCCACCGTAGTGGCACAGTCTCCAAGGCTTGCGCCGTATATTGATACCATGAGAAAAAATATCGCGGATGCGCTTGACATCGAATATGACCGTGTGAGTGTAAAAGCTACGACTGAGGAGAAGCTGGGTTTTACGGGGAGCGGAGAAGGCATCTCTGCCCATGCAATAGCTCTTATAGAAAGAAGATAATAACAAAGCCCCTGCCAATTTGACAGAGGCAATATGACGGCTTTACGGCGACCGCCAACTCAAATTCTTTTGTTTTAATTACCCTTTCGCCGTCTCACCGCCTTGTTTTCGGCTCTCTATCATTTTATGGAATACGCCAAATATTTGTCACATTACCCTGTGCGTAAATTTTCGGCACAGAGAATAATACTAAGAAAAGGAAAGAAAATTATGGTAAAAATTTCCCCTTCCCTGCTTGCAGCGGATTTTTCAAAGCTTGAAAGTGAAATATCAAAAATCGAAAACAGTGCCGACATGCTCCATCTTGATGTAATGGATGGTGTGTTTGTTCCTAACATGAGCTTCGGCGGCTGTGTTATATCTTCCATACGTAAAGTATCGGGACTTATTTTTGACGTTCACCTCATGATAACCGAGCCAATGCGTTATATTGCCGACTTTGCAAAAGCGGGTGCTGATATTATCACAATCCACTACGAAAGCTGTGACAACCAGATAGAAGTTCTTAAAGCTATCCGCGAGCTTGGTGTTAAACCGTCTATTTCCATAAAGCCTGCTACCCCGGCATTCATACTGGAACCGCTTCTCGACTATGTGGATATGGTACTGGTAATGACAGTCGAACCGGGCTTCGGCGGACAATCCTTTATCCCCGAGACTCTTGAAAGCGTCAGATGTGTAAAACAGCTCGCCGAATCGAAGGGTAAAAACATTATGATAGAGGTTGACGGCGGAATAAACAAGGATAACATTCGAGCTGCGTACGAGGCAGGTGCGAATGTGTTTGTTGCAGGCTCATCTGTATTCAGAGCTCATGATCCTGCAGAAGCAATAGCTGAACTTAAGCAGGCCTGCCGGTAATAATACTTGATAAATATATAAATCGACGCGGACGTACAAAACGTCTGCGCCGATTTTTTGTGATTTGCATAAATTATGTTCTAATGAATCTGTAAATAAGCTGCTATAATAAGTATTAATGTTAACAGCCAAATAAAAAATTTCACCCCTGTGCTTTTACAACTTAAAACAACAAACTTTCAAGTATTTCTTAAAAAACAACAACAAATTTTTCCTGTCCCACTTATTCGGTATATTACTAAACTTACCGGAAAGATGTCCCACGGCACTACTATGGCATCTTGGCATAATATAAGATAATGAAGGGAGGAATCAATTTGAACAACAACGCAAGACTGTCTCTCGGTTCCGTGACATACGCTATGCAGGCACGGGATATGCTGGTCTCTCACGGTATAAGAGCAACAGTCATACGCCTGAATAAAACAGACGCTTCTCAGGGCTGCACATTCGGGTTGGAGCTTTCACGGCGCGATGTGCCCTCGGCAGCATCCCTTCTCACAAAAGCCGACATCCAGTACAGACTCATATAATGATAATTATGAAAGAAAACTGGATATACCTTGATAATGCCGCCACCACCTTTCCAAAGCCGCCGCAAATGGCAAAAGCGGTGGCTTATGCCATAGAGAGCTTCGGGAATCCCGGGAGAGGTGCCCATAAGCTCGCCATGGACGCAGCAGAAGAAATATATTACTGCAGAAAAGCGGCGGCAAAAATGTTTGGAGCGACCCCTGAGAGAGTAATATTCACCTCGGGTGCCACACAATCCCTTAACACTGCCATATATTCGCTGAAAAATACGGACGGTGCCATACTAATAAGCGACCTGGAGCACAATTCGGTTCTGCGGCCTGCCATTTCCCTTGATAGGGAGCTTCGTGTTTTTTCAAGCTTTGTCGACCTTAACGGCCCTGAAAGGACAGCCGCAATATTAAACTCCATTGACAGCCTTTCAAAAAACGCTGCTGCTATAGTCACCACGGCGGCATCAAACATCTGCGGAGCGAGAATACCTGTGTCGGACATTGGTGCCTACTGTAAAGCTAAAGGACTCATGCTTATAGTTGACGGCGCGCAGGCAGGAGGACGGTATGAGCTTAATATGAAGCGTGACGGCATTGATGTTCTCTGTCTGCCCGGTCACAAGGGATTATACGGACCCATGGGATGCGGACTTATGATTCTGGGGGACGACGTTGAGCTTGAGCCGTTGCTGTACGGTGGAAGCGGAGTGGACTCTCTTTCACCGAAAATGCCGGCTCTTCCCCCTGAAAGGTATGAAGCAGGTACACTGCCCCTTCCGCTTATTTCCGGTCTCAGACGCGGTATCGAATTTGTCGAAAAACGAACAATAGGTGCCATAAGGAAACACGAAGAAAGACTTGCATCAATCACATCTGAAATGCTCACAAGCTTTGGTGCAAGGGTATACTGTAAAAACCATCCGGGTAATATAGTGCTGTTTGATATTGAGGGTATAACCTCAGAAAATACAGCCGCTTTTCTCGCGGAGCATCGGATATGCACACGTGCAGGACTTCACTGTGCACCTCTGGCTCACAAAACTCTGGACAGCGAGGGTGGTGTCAGGGCAAGCTTTGGTGCATTTAACACGGAGCGTGACATAGTAAGTCTTATGAGTGTACTGCGAAAGCTCAAAGCAAACAAATAGACAACAAAGGGCTGTCATGCAAATCGGTGATATCCTTATCGGAGAAATCACAAAAAACCGAATAGGATAACAAAAACCACACAGGAAGTTCAACTTGATCCTGTGTGGTTTTTGCGTTATGATGGCCTATGTTCCAGAAGCATCTCCGAATATATTCAGATAATAATCCTCCAACGTAGGCGCAACTGCCCATGATCTTTTGTTGGGCATTTTCTCTGACAGCACACGCAAAAGTACCTCGCCCGATTGCTCATCACGAGCAATATTAGTTACACGAAATTTGTCCTGCACAACTTGCACCTCAGACTCAGAGCACGGTACAATCCATACATTCCCCTCAATCTTCTTCGTTAACTCATGCGGAGGTGCATTATCCACAATTACGCCTTTCTTCAACAAAATTATGTCGCGTGCAATGAATTCGATGTCCGGCACAACATGGGTTGCGATTAGTACAATCTTATCGAAGGCGATTTTGGATATGTAGTTACGAATGGCAATCCGTTGTTTGGGATCAAGTCCTGCAGTCGGCTCATCGAGAATGAGAATCTCCGGATTACCGAGTACCGCCTGCGCAAGCGTTAGGCGTTGCTTCATACCGCCCGACAGTGCGCCGATCTTGCGCTTTGGCACGTCGTCCAGCTCTACGGCGGCAATGATTTCGGGGATCTCCCGTTGTGCTGTAGCTTTGTCAAGCCCTTTCAGCGCTGCCATGTACCACATGAAGCGTTCTACAGTAAAGTTTGGATATAAGCCGGGATATTGTGGCATAAAACCGATCTTCTCGCGGAAACGCCTGCCCATGTTTAGTACATTCTCACTTTTCCCAGCATTGTCCGTATATATAATTTCACCCGAATCAGCTTTCAAATTATCGGTTATAATATTCATGAGCGAAGATTTGCCTGAGCCGTTCGGACCTAGTAGGCCGTATACACCTGGTTCTAATAGTGCTGTAACCTTATCAAGTGCGTGATTCATTCCATACGATTTCGTAATAGCCTTAATCCACAATGTCATTTTATCCACGTCTTTCTTGCTCGAAGCATCATAATAATACATAAAGAAATACATATTATTGAAAATACAATTAACCAACTATTTTGTAATAGCATAGGGGTTGCTCTCATATAAGCTGTATAATCAATATGAGACATCAGTGCAACTCCAAAGTTAGATAAAAGATTTGGTAACAATGTAGT
>JAZNFI010000109.1:0-10747 GCA_045589075.1 Candidatus Flemingiibacterium sp. | reverse complement strand
TTCATTATTGGTTTTCTCCCTTTAGTGTTAAAAATATTAAATGTCGTAAAATTAAATGACAATATTATAGTTACAATTTTTATAGTTGGTTCTTTGTTTGTAATGACGTGTTGCAGTATTGTTATTTACGAGGAAATGAGCTTTCTTATTCATTGTATTACTTTATATTTATTGATTTGTGAAATGTGCAAAATCATAAAATGTATCATAGAAAAATATCACGGCACATATAGCTATAGAATGAAATGCTATAAAAGAATTAACATCATAAAGGAATATCGTGAAAAAGGCATTATAACCGAGGAAGAATACGAGGAAACCAGGAAACAGATATTAAAGAAAATTCGCAATTAAAATTGATTACTTAATATCCCAAAAACGGCTGACGAGTTCGTCAGCCGTTTTTGTTATTGTTATCTTCCTCTTTTAAGCACCCTTACAGCACCTTTGAGAATGGGCTTTGCGTTGATAATTAATATCGCCGCGATGCCTGCTGCCTGCACGGGTATCCACATAGGTAACTCGAATATCATAAATACCGTCTGCGCGCCGATTATGGCGGTATTTATCACAAGCTTCATAACGTGCAGGTCAAAGGCGATAAACTTTTGTGTGTTCACCGCTCTTATGATAAACACCACGAAATAACAAATGAATGTGGCAAGCGCCGCACCGTTTGCACCGAGGACTGTCGGAATCAGCAAAATGTTAAGCGCTACGTTGATTACTGCGCCTATTGCCGATGTAACGAAAGAATGTACGCTCTTTTTGTCAACAAGATAAACGCTCCCCATGAAAGTCACAAGGCTACTGTAAACCGTGGCGGCAACCAGCAGGGGCATATACTGCCACGCCTCGTAGTAGCTGTCGGAAAACAGTACTATTGAAAACACCTTCGAAAAAGCTATAAGCCCAGCGCCAGACATAAACATAAGACCCTGGAAGCTGTCGAAAACCTTGCCGAAAAATTCCTCGTGGGCTTTCTTTGATTCGCCATCACGCTCGGTAACGGCGGAGAACTGCCACGCCTCGATAAACACGCCTGACAGCAAAATAAGCAGGGTGGGGATTTTGAACGCCGCCGCATAAAGACCGTTTACGTCGTCGCTGATGAAGCCTTTTATCATATAGCGGTCTGACACGTTAGTGACCCACCAGAATACGGTGGTGGGAATGAGGGGGATGCTGAATTTCAGCATCAGCCTTGCAAGGGATTTATCGAAAAGCTTAAAGTTTAGTGAAAACTCCTTGCGTATTGCTATAATTATCATAACGGAAACCAGCGCGTCGGCGATGACAACGCTTAACACGTAGCCGAGAAGCCCTATTTTCATTACCACAAGAAAGAGAATATTAAGCGCAATTGTCAGGGCTGTGGCTATGATGCCCTGAAGTGCGAAAAATCCCGTCATTCCCCTGGCACGCACATACTGCGCCAGCATCAGGTGGACATCGGCTATGAGGGCGTACAGAATAATCAGCCACATATAACCGTCGAAATAATCAATCATATTGAGCAGAGGGAATGCCAACGCAAAAACGGCAAAGCCTGCTAAAATAATGTAAATTCCCGTTGTCAGGACTTTTCTTTTGTCCGTATCACGGTCGAGGGTGAAGCGAAATACCGCGTCACAAATGCCCAGTGCCATAAGGGGCATAAGGAGATTGGCACTCTGGCTTATTATGTCTGCCGAGCTGTATTCAGCCGTGGTAAGGCAGGCTGTGTACAATGGCAGAAGCAGGAAAACAAGCAGCTTTGAGCCGAATGTACCCACACCCAGAATGGCGGTATTTGATAACAGTTTTTTATATTTATCCATTTCTTTCTCCGTCGATGAAATTAAAGAAGCGGTGCTTACAGCTTCGTTTCGGTTTTGGTGTATACATAGGCTCTCCCCTTACTCCCTGTGCGCTCAACAACGCTAAGGGATACAAGTGTCCGCATGGCATATCCTGCGGTACGGGGTGTCATTTTTGCCGCCTTTGCAAATTCTGCGGCTGTGAAGCTTGAATTTAGCCCCTCGGGAATAAGAGATAGGTAGTCAGCGGGCTTATCAAGGCTCACAATATCGCATAAATCGGTGGGGATGCGCTCATAGCGGTGAGCCCCCCTTTTTTTATCGTGACTCCAGCCGTTAAGGAGCTTGTACTCCTCTATTTCGAGAAAAACCACCGTAAAAGTCAGGTTTTCAAGCGGCATTATGGGGATAAGTGCGTAAAGCTCGTAAAGAATATCAGAAATACCACCGCGCTTCGGAGATTTACGCCGCGAGGTTATCTCACCGCTCTCGGGGTCAACCCATGACAGATATTTTGAAGCTGCAATGGGATAAACCACGTTGACCTTATATTCTTTTGTAAGGGCGAGCAGCTTTTTTCTCATTGAGCCAAAAGAACGGGTCTGTATTTCGGTGATAAATTCCCCATTTTTTATATCTGCCACATACCGTCCCACTTTTACCTCGTGGTTATTTGTATCAGGCTCAAAATAGTTCTTCAGTACCGAGTGAAGCGTCCTTTCACCGAGAGTTCCGATGCCGCGCCTTTCGCGCTCGCACATGAGTACGTTTTCAAGCACCGCTTTAAAGCGGATTTTTTCCTCTTTTGTTACCATAATAGTATTGTATTATATTTTCACCCGAATGTCAAGTGCCAATGAATTTTAAATAGAAATGCGGCTTTACCGCAACCCCACTTTGCGGTAAAGCCGTAAATTCATAATAAACTGAATACGGCAGTTGTAGTTGCGCACATACAAATACCGATTGCTGTCGGTATTATCATCGAGAGAAAAGCATAGCCTATACTTCCCGTTTCCTTTTTTACGGTCAGTACCGTTGTGGAGCAGGGGAAATGGAATACGGTCAGAATCATCATATTGATATATGATATTACCGTCCAGCCATTTTCTGCAAGCAGTGCGGCAATGCCTGCGTCACTGCCTAGGGAGGTGGAGGCGGTGTAGCACATCAGTATTATGGGCAGTACTATCTCGTTTGCAGGAAAGGCGAGAATAAAAGCGCAAATCACCGCCCCGTCAAGCCCTACAAAACGGCCGAGTGGGTCCAAAAAGTCTCTTAAATGCATGAGAAGGGAAGCATCACCCACATTTATATTGGCAAGCACCCAGATAACAATGCCTGCAGGAAAAGCTACCACCGCCGCCCGTCCCAGAACGAAAAGTGTGCGGTCAAATACGGACCTTACAATAACCTGTCCCACGTTTGGCATACGGTATGACGGAAGCTCTAAAATAAAGTTTGAAGGCTTACCGCGAAGCAGGGTCACGGAAAGAAGCTTTGAAACCCCAAGCGTTACTAAAGTGGCAACGATTATCACACCTGTCATGGTGAGAGCCGCCCCAAACCCGCCAAGGCTGCCTGCGAACAGCATTGAAGATATGGCTATGAGGATAGGAAACCGTCCGTTACAAGGCATAAAGTTGTTTGTGAGCACCGCAATAAGACGTTCTCTCGGGGATTCGATTATACGGCATCCCACAACTCCGGCGGCGTTGCAGCCCAGTCCCATGCACATGGTGAGTGCCTGCTTTCCGCATGCCGATACGCGGCAAAACTGACCGTCGAGGTTGAATGCTATACGCCCCAGAAGTCCGCAATCCTCAAGAAGTGTAAAGAGGGGGAAGAAAATTGCCATAGGCGGCAGCATTACGGCAACCACACGAAAAAGTGTACGTACAGCTCCCGTTATCAGCATTTCGTGAAAGAATTCTGGCAAAAAATTGGTGATTTCATACAGCTTACCTTCAATTACCTCAAAAACCGTGCTCAAAAACGCGGAAGGATAATTTGCTCCCACGCAGGACAGCCAAAATATACTCGCCAGCATGAACAGCATCAGGGGCAGGGATAAATATTTATTGGTAACTATCCGGTCAATGAGTCTGTCGGTGCGGCTGTACCCCGAATTTTCCACACCTGATGTTATCTCTGCGGCGATTGCCTCCGCCATTATTACAGGGCGTGACAAAACAGTGTTTTTAGTTTGTTCGGACACGTTTTCGTCTGATAAGATGAGCTCTGTTGCCTCATGGCGGTTCTTTCCCAAAGAGACATATTTGGTTATCTCATTTTCAATATCGGGCGGATAGGTGAGGGGGGTGGTGAGGTTATCCGTCCCGGCGTTTGACGCAAGCCGAATTGCATCGCATAGCTCCTTGAATCCTTTTTTCTTTTTTGCGCTTACAGACACAACGGGTACACCGAGAATCTGTGAAAGCCTTTCCACGTCAATGATAACCCCCCGTTTTTCGGCTTCGTCCGCAAGATTAACGCATACAGCCATCTTCGGTGTAAGCTCTGATATTTTCAGAGCAAGCGAAAGACCTCGTTCCAGCGAGAGGGCATCACAAACGACACAGACAGCATCTGAATTGCCCGATAGAATGAAGTCGCGGGCAATTCTTTCCTCGGTTGAGCCGTTGTAAAGCGAATATGTGCCGGGAAGGTCGGTAAATGTAATGTTTTCCTTCTCACAGTAACCCTCGGCACAGGCGACGGTTTTTCCTGTCCAATTGCCTGTGTGCTGTTTAAGTCCGGTAAGCGCGTTGAAAAGACTGCTTTTCCCCACGTTTGGCGGACCTGCAAGGGCACATTTGATGCTGCCGTTGTTCTTTAGCGTCTTTGAGCGGCGGAGGGCGCCGTTTCCAACCGATGAGCTTGTAAGTCCCATCAGCTTTTTGTGCGTGCCGAATGTTTTCGGTACGGGATTTCAGACGCTGACGGCAAGCGTTGTACATTTACGGATGCTGCTTCGGCCGCTCTTAATGCTATAAGTGAGCCTCTGACAAGATAGGCAAAAGGCCCGCCGAATGGAGCTTCGGCAACACATGAAACGGTAGTGCCTTCAACAAAACCAAGCTCAAGCAGTCTGTTTTTTGAACAGCTCTCTGCTACATTATATATAATTGCCGATTCACCCGGCACAATATCAGATAGATATGGAATTGTAATCACCTCGATTCAGTATATTCGTGGGACGGGGGTAAAGTTAAATTGTAAAATCCCTTGATTTGTTTTTTTGTATATGGTATAATGTTAAGAGTGAAAAAATTCTTTTTTAAGGAGAAGCTGAATGAAAATTGTAATTCTTGACGGCTTTGCCGTTAATCCCGGCGATCTTTCATGGGATGTACTCAACAAATTCGGCGAGGTTATCGCTCTCGACAAGACGCCGGATTCAGAGTGTGCCGAAAAGTGTATGGGTGCAGATGTTGTATATACCAATCGCTGTAAGATAACGGATGAGCTTCTTGACGCCTGCCCAACGGTGAAATATGTGTCGGCGCTGGGTACAGGCTTTGATATGATAGATATTGATGCATGCAAAAAACGGGGCGTTGCGGTGGTAAACATACCTGCTTATTCAACCGCGTCCGTTGCACAGCTGACAATACAGTTCCTTCTTACCCTTTTTGCCGATCTTGGCGGCATGCAGGGAATAGTTAAGGACGGGAAGTGGACGGGACTTCCCGGTTATCGGTATCAGAATGTGATGTTTACCGAGCTTCAGGGGCTTACTCTCGGACTTATCGGTTGCGGAGGAATTGGCGGCAGAGTTGCGCAGATTGCTCATGCAATGGGGATGCGTATTCTCGCCCATACCGCTCATCATCATGAGGACACCGACATAGTAAATTACGTTGACCTTAACACTCTGCTTTCAGAGTCAGACGCAGTTTCTCTCCACTGTCCTCTCAATGATTCCACAAGAGGGCTTGTTGATGCAGGATTTATTGCAAGGATGAAGGACGGTGCACGTCTTATCAATACCTCCAGGGGGGCTGTTATCAATGAGCGTGATGTTGCCGATGCCCTTAATACGGGTAAGCTTTCGGGCGCGGCACTAGATGTTCTTGCCGCGGAGCCTGCACTTGCCGATAATCCTCTCCTTACGGCGAAAAACTGTATTATTACACCTCACATCGCGTGGGCAAGCAAAGCTTCCCGTATGAGACTTCTTGACGTTATTGAGGCAAGCCTTGACAATTACATAAGGACAGGTATTGGTCTTAACCGAATTGTATAGACGAAAACCTTATGTAAAGCAAAACATAATTTCTAGAGAAGGGGCTTTCGCTTGGCAAAAGCTAAGGTAGAAAACAATGAAAGCATATGAAAGACTTATAAAATATTCCTCATACCCCACGGCATCGGATGAAAACAGCGAAGGCTGTCCTTCAACCAAGACACAGTTGGTTTTTGCAAGGGAGCTGGAAGCTGAGCTTATTTCTCTCGGACTTAGTGAGGTTGAGCTTGATGAAAACGGTTATCTTTATGCCACAGTTCCGGCAGGTGACGGATATGAAAACGCGCCGGTTATCGGATTTATTGCCCACATGGACGTATCCTCCGATGTTGAGGACAAGAATGTAAAGGCAAGTGTTGTAAATTACGATGGCGGAGATATAGTTCTTAACGAAGCTCTCGGAATAGTTATGAAAGTCTCCGACTATCCGGTGCTTCGGAATTATGAGGGGAAGAGCCTTGTAGTTACTGACGGCACCACTCTGCTTGGAGCAGATGATAAGGCGGGTATCGCGGAAATAATTACTGCCTGTGAGATGCTTATGAAGGACAAGACCATCCCACACGGAAAAATCAGGATAGCATTTACACCGGACGAGGAAATAGGCAGAGGAGCCAACCGTTTTAATGTGGGAAAATTTGGAGCGGTGTGGGCGTACACTCTTGACGGAGCAGCCTTCGGCGAGGTGGATTATGAGAATTTCAACGCACATTCGCTGACAGTTACAGTGAAGGGAAGAAGTATACACCCCGGAGCTGCAAAGAACAAAATGATAAATGCATCTGTTGTGGCATACGAGTATTTCGCTATGCTTCCTATTCTTGAGCGCCCGGAGCATACCGAGGGGTATGAGGGATTCTATCATCTAACCGAAATGGAAGGCTCGATAGAAGAGGCGAAGCTGCATTTTATCATTCGTGACCACGACCTTCAAAAACAGACATACCGATGTGAATACGCGGCTCGTATTGCCGATGAGCTTAACCGAAAATACGGAGCGGGAACCGTGGCGGTTGAAATAAAGGAAAGTTACCGCAATATGAAGGAAAAAATTATGCCTGAGTATCATCTTATTGAGAATGCATATGCGGCAGTGAAAAGTGTAGGGTCGGAACCGGTGAGCAGTCCCACACGTGGCGGAACCGACGGAAGCAGGCTTTCCTTTATGGGACTGCCGTGTCCCAATCTTGGCACCGGGTCACACAACCACCACGGAAAGATGGAATTTGCCTCTGTGGAGGAGATGGAGAACTGTGTGATGCAGGTTATTGAAATAGCAAAGCTTTATTCGAAAATTTAACACTTTCACCTTACCTTCACTTTTTGCATATACTGCACCGTATGAAGGTGAGGTGTTTTTTATTTGAATCGCAATATAACACGTGCATTTGCTGTCGTTTCGGGAAGCGCGGAATATCCGGACCTGCGTGCAAGGGTAATGTTCCGTGAAGCTCCGAGAGGCGTTATTGTCAGTGTAACGGCTTACGGACTTCCCCACAAGGACAGTAGGTGCGGCGGAAATTTCTTCGGATTCCACATACATGAAGGCGGATCCTGTGAATCAAGCTCGGGTGAGCCCTTTGCCGGCACGCTTGGCCATTACAATCCCCACGGGTGTACACACCCCTATCATTCCGGCGATATGCCCCCTCTTTTGAATGCCGGAGGCTATGCGTCCATGTCGTTTCTGACCGACCGGTTTACTGTCGGGGAGATTATCGGAAAGACGGTGGTGATCCACTCCGGTCCTGATGATTACACTACACAGCCGGCAGGAAATTCGGGCATGAAAATCGCTTGCGGCGTGATACGCACCTAATGTAGTTAATGACCCACAAATTGTGTGAAAAACGCGTATTTACGCACAATTTGCGGCAAATGTTACATTTGTGTTAACAGTTTTGTACAATGCTTGAAAATGTATTTTCAGTATGCTATAATCTTCTCGAAATATGGGTCTGCGTTCATATAGCGGCGCGTATTTCTGAAATTAAGGTAAATGAATACGGCGGTGCTGCTGCACGGAAAAAGCTTGATGCAGCAAAGGCAAATCAAAAAAACGTATGAATTTACATCTGCAAAAACGCAGCGGGAAACGAAAGGAATAAAGCTATGGAGAACAGAAAACTTTTCAAAAACGCCCTCATACTCAATCGCGATCCCAACTGGTACAAGTATATTGATGATACTGATGCTGATACTTGCCGTGCTTCGCTTGAGGAATGCTTCTCATGGTATAAGGGTGCCATTACCGATATTTGTCTTGCAGTTTTTGAACAGACAACTATGATTCCATCCGAAGCTTTTATGTGGAGAGGCATGAAGTATCTTCAGAAGCAGGAAAACGGATACGCTGTTGACTATTCCGGAATGGATCGTTTACGCAAGCTTTACAACTGCTATGCAAAGTACAATGTTGATGCTGTTCAGATATTCATTGACTGTATGCACAAGCTGGGAATCCGTCCTTGGCTTTCCTTCCGTATGAATGATGTTCACTACAACGAGGAAAAAACTGCACCTATTCGCTCAGATATGTCATATGAGGAAGCAGCGGCAGGACACAAAGTCGGAGAGGAATACGGGTATTACGCAAGCTGCTATGACTTTACATATCCCCGTTACAAAAATGCTCTTCTCGGCTATATAAAAGAGGTTGTTGACAAGTACGATTTCTTTGGTCTGGAGCTTGACTTTATGCGCGAGTGCATTTGCTTTGACTACTTGAACAACCCTGACTGTCACAAAATAATGACCGAATACATCCGAGAGGTTAAAGCGGTTGTCAAGGCGGCGGAAAAGCGCGTCGGTCACGAAATAAAGATTTCCATAAGAACTCCCCGTTCCCTTGAGGACTCGTTGGCGTTCGGCTTCGACCTCAAGACACTTTGCGCCGAGGGTCTCGTTGACGTGGTAATTCCTACACCTAGATGGACTTGCAGCGAAAGCTATCTTCCTATCAGGGAATGGCGTGCGGCACTGGGCGAGGATGTTGCTATTCTTGGCGGTATTGAAGCACTCAACCTCAATGCGACAGGAAACCGTCCCTACAACTCTAGGGCATACGCTGCGGCGTTCTATGCTATGAGTGCTGACGGTATTTATTTCAATAATCACGAGGATTATTCCGAAACCGTTGTTGAAACATGGTCCATCACTCCCGACAACGCGCTTACAGGTCACCGTGAATTCGTTGTCCTCTATCAGGATAAGTTTGCGTATCCCGAAAAGAGATACAAACCCCTTCCTCTTGAGATCAACGGTACGGCAGTGCTTCCACTTGAAATCGGCAAGGTAACGGCTTCCCACAAGGTGAAGCTTGTTATAGATTTTGAGGGCGAGACGGCACCCACTGTAACTGTGTGCGGCAAGGCAGATGTTGTTGGTAATGAAATTGAACCTATCACAGTCACAAAGTGCGGTGAACCTCTGGTTCTCAGCAAGTTCACACCCTATGAGTATGAGCTTAGCGGAATATCGACAGACAGCGAATTTGTTCTCAACTTTACAGGAAACGGCAAAGTCCATTATGTGAAAGTTGTTATAGACGCAGAATAATAGAATAAAAAGGCGGACAGCTGTCCGCCTTTTTATTGTTTGGAACGGTAGTATGTCTTTGTTTCGGAGTTTTAGATGCAAAAATAAAAAAATCAAATAAATTTTGGCTTTTTTTCAAAATCATCTTGCAAAATTTGTTAATATAAGGTATAATATTTGTTAGTGATTCTCTATATTATATTCTTACTTGTTTTTATAGGAGGTTTATCATGAAAAAAAGAATTATTGCAATTGTGGCTCTTATGCTTATTGCTGTTATGGGACTCGCTTCCTGCGGCAGCACACAGCTTACCATGGGTACCGGCGGAACCGGCGGTACATACTATCAGTTCGGTGCTATTCTCGGTCAGTATGTTGAAGAGACCGCCGGCATTGCTTGCGTAGCAGTTTCCACCGACGGCTCCAAGGCTAACATTCAGGGTATTGACGCAGGCGACTACCAGCTCGGTACTGTTCAGTCCGACGTTATGGCTTATGCTTGGAACGGCACTAACACATTCGCAAATGACGGCAAGGTAGAAACCTTCCGCGTTATCGGCGGTCTCTATGCCGAGGCTGTACAGCTTATCACTATGGACCCCGAAATCAAGAGCGTTGCTGACCTTGCAGGCAAGTCCGTTTCTATCGGTGCTCCCGCATCCGGCGTTTACTTCAACGCTATCGACGTTCTCGGTGCGGCAGGCCTTACCGAAACCGACATCAAGGCTCAGTACCAGAGCTTCAACGATTCCGTTGAAAGCCTTAAGGACGGCAAAATCGACGCTGCATTTATCGTTGCAGGTGCTCCCACTCCCGCAGTTGTTGACCTTATGACAACTGCTGATGCTTACCTCGTTCCGATTGACGGTGACATCGCAGCGTCTATCATGGCAAACTGCCCCTACTACACCGCTTATACCATTCCCGCAGGCACTTACGACGGTCAGGAGGCTGATGTTAACACCATCACCGTTAAGGCTACTCTTATCGTATCCGCTGACGCTGATGAGGAGACCGTATATCAGATAACCAAGACTATTTTCGACAACACCGAAGCTATTACCGCTCGCCATGCAAAGGGGGCTGAGCTCAGCATTGAGAACGCAACAAGCGGTATGACCGCTCCTTTCCATACAGGTGCTGCTCGCTATTTTGCTGAGAA
>JAZNFI010000108.1:0-5812 GCA_045589075.1 Candidatus Flemingiibacterium sp. | reverse complement strand
CCAACACTTTCATCAATCTGCGGCTCAATGCAACCCTTGTTTATCATTGAGAGAATGAGTGCACCTATAATAAGGCTTTCGTCCCTCGCCACATCAAAATTCTGCGCAAGATAATGGGATATTTCTATTTTTCCGCTGTTTGGAACATCTCTGTAATATCCGCACTCATTATAAAATTTCTTGATTGCTTTTTTCCGTTTTATAAGAAATACAATTATAATGATTATTACTGCGGGAATAACGAAAAAGATGACAAAGCTGACGACAAAACCTATAATTGCCCCTATAATTGTTTCAAAAAGTCCTGCTTCCCCGTATTCGCCGTAATCGCTGCCAACAAAAGCCTCGTTTTTTACTTCCTCAAACGATGTGCCCGTATGAGTTTTAGGGGATATAAGACCTTTTTCCAGTTTCAACATAACTATCATGGATTCACTTCCGCTTAATTTGGAATCAGTCCATGCACTCACGGCACCGTTTTGAAACTCTATACTTCCCTCATAACCGAACGCCCATATACCTGTGTTGTTTTCGTTAAGCGGCATTCCGTTTTGCAAAGCAATGCTTATGCGCCCGTCTGTCGGAAAGGTTGACATATCGGGGTTTATAAACATAAAGTTTGTGCCGTCATAGTCGGTATAGCCCTTTATAAAATCCTCTACGACATATTCAATAACATAACTGTTTTCGCCGTATTCTGAAATACCGAAGCACAGCTCAATGCCGTCTGCCGTATTATAGATACCGCATTTTCTCGCTTTTTCCTCAAAGCTTGCGCCAATATCCCAATTATTAACAAAGGCGTATTCACCGTTTTCGTCAGATACCCTAAAGTCCGAGATGCCAATATCATCGGTGTTTATGGGTATATAATTCTCTGTTCCCTCATAGAACTCGCCCTGCCAGCTCTGAATAATATGAGCACTGCCGTCATCTCTGACTGAAACATCAATGTCAATAGATGAAACATTGTTTTTGGCAAAGACGGAAGCCGAGCAAAGAATCATTACAAGCGGCACTGCTACCAGCAGTTTTTTTATTTGTTTCATGCCGTTTTATTATTTGAGGTTTGGCATATCCGTTTTTTTGTCGTCTGCCTCAAGGTAATCGCGGCTCTTTATCCCAAGCATACCTGCTGCAATAGACGTAGGGAACATTCTGATTGAGCGGTTCAATTTGGTTACGCTGTCGTTATAAACAAGGCGCGACTTGCGAACCATTTCCTCGTAAGCATTAACGCTGTCCATGGTCTTAATATAATTTTCGTTTGCCTTAAGCTCGGGATACGCTTCGGCAACTGCCATAATCTTGCCCATTGCTTCAGTTAAAATATTCTCCTGTGCATTAACCTCGGAAGCCGTACTTCCTGAGTTTATGGATGTGCGCAATTTGATTGTATCGGAAATAGTATTATATTCATGCTCTGCATAACCCTTTGTAAGGTCCAGAAGTGCGGTAAGAGCATCCCATCTTGAAGAAAGCTGAACGCCGATCTGACTCATAGCATTGTTGATATTTTCATCCATGGCAACAAGTTTTCTCTGTGTTGAAATAAACCATAAAATCACAATCGCAACAACCGCTATCAAAATTATAATCGTCATGATAATGACCTCCTGTAATAAAACAAAATATTTTATTCGTGTGATGGATTTCTCCACCTAATAATATTATAATATATAATGCCATATATTTCAAGATTTTTTATAAAATTTCAAATAAAGCATATAATTTTATAGCTTGAAATATAGTATGCGCACACTAAAACCATATTTTTTACATTAAAAAGGCCGTAATCTTGCCAAAAGTGAATAATGCCCAGTCATATGACAACAATGTTCCCGATAGCTCTTGATTTGTTCAAAAAAATGTGCTATACTATATTGTGCCGACCGTGAAAGGATGTGATAGCATGGCGGATAAGGCAGGAACAAAGCTTATTGCTCCCAACAAAAAGGCTCGCCATGACTATTTCGTCATGGCGACTTACGAAGCTGGCATCGAGCTGTTCGGTACTGAGGTTAAAAGCATCAGACGGGGGCAGGTCAACCTAAAGGACTCGTATTGCTTCGTTGATAAGGGGGAGCTTTTCGTATCGGGAATGCATATAAGCCCATATGAGCAGGGCAACATCTTCAATAAAGACCCCATGCGTATTCGCAGACTGCTTATGCATAAAAAAGAGATTAACAAGCTCCTCGGTCTTGTAACACAGCAGGGGCTTACACTCGTTCCGCTGTCAATGTACTTTAAAGGCTCCAGGGTCAAGCTTGAAGTGGGACTTTGCAAGGGCAAAAAGCTTTACGACAAGCGCGATACTGAAGCAAAAAAGCAAGCAGGCCGCGATATTGAGCGTGCTATGAAGTCACGCAGTCATGACGATTATTAAGGAGAAAAAACGTGGAATTTTCCGAACTTTTATACAAAAGACGTTCGGTGAGAGCATTTACCGACAGAGAATTAACTCGTGATGAGGTCGACAAGCTTCTCACAGCGGCGACACGAGCACCAAGCGCCTGCAATATGCAGTCATGGCATTTTTACGCCGTAACGGACAAGGCGGTTAAAGAGAAATTCTCGGATTTCTGTGCTGCGTGGGCAGCAACAGCTCCCGTCATATTCGTTGTGTGTACAGACGGGGAGGCTATAACGGCACGGTTCGGTGAGCGTGCACGGCTGTTTACCTATCAGGACACGGCACTTGCGGCAGAAAATCTGCTTCTTGAGGCGGCCGATATGGGATTTAACGGCTGTTTTATGGGTGCATTTGATGCGAACAAGTGCCGTGCGCTTCTGAATATACCTAAAGAGCGCGAAATTGTGGCAATAATACCGGTTGGTGAAGCAAAAACGGAGTTTCCGCCTCGCGACAGAAAGCCAATGGGCGAGGTTGTAACTTATATTTAAAAAACACCGCCTCGACGGTGAGATAAGGGGGCGTAAAGGTTTCGACGGGGATTTTGACATATGGTAAGCGGGTAGAGACGCCTGATCTCTTTAAAATTGGCAATTTAAAATTAAACGCTAATAATACTGAATTAGCTGCTGCCTAAATGGCAGCTGTCCGCCGGATGAGTACTGCGGCATCCGCTCGGGCATCAATTAGCAGTGAACGTGAGCAGCCATTTCGCACTTGAAGCTGCCATGCACTAAAGTGCTACCTTACTGTGAGCCTGCCAATCGGCGCACAGCGTAGGGAAATCAAATAGATTGGCTGCACCCGGAGAAAGCTATATTGATGAATTTTCGGACAGGGGTTCGATTCCCCTCGCCTCCACCAAACAGGTATAAAGTGAACACCTACTACTTGAAAAATGCCTTTGTAGTAACGGTTTGGCTTTAATACCTACATAAAAAATCAGCGGTTAAGGTGTAAATCCTCAACCGCTTTTTTTGTTGCTTATCGGTTAGTTTCGATAAAGTATTTTACAAGGTCAGGCAAAATGCCCTGCCGTGATACATCACCGATAAATGATACATCGGTTATCTTTGGCGGTGTCTTGCCGTTGGTGTAAAAGTTCAAAACATCAATAATCTTTAACCGCTCTTTTCTTCCGTCATTGTATGTAATATCAGCCCACACATCACGGAAAAACTCTTTTTCAAGCTCTGTAAGTCTTTTAATTATTGGCTTGCTCATAAGCTATCCTCTCAATTCTGTTTAATATCCTTTGCACATCGTCAAGGCTGTTCCCACTTATTACACGGATAAAGCTTGCATTTGGGCTTGCTTCAAGCTCGTCAGCGGTGCATTGCTTTTCCACTCCGTCAAAGTCTGCAAGGATAACAAGCTTATCAGGTGCTATCTGTTCAAGCTTTCTCAATCTTTCGATTATGCCCCTCATCGTCTGCCCCCTCATCATCTCCGAAAATTTCTCTTTCATACATTGAAATATCTTCGATTTCGATTACCTCGTCATTTTCTAAAGCTTTAATTCGTTTCAAAATATCCTTTGCCATTTAGTCCTCGCTTTCAAAATCGTGTATATTTCTGTTTGGCTGTGGGTTATCTATCAAGTATTGAATATAGTCCAAAAACTCTTGATGTCGCTTTTCTGTTCCCTCGTCAATGAGCTTTCGTTCTTTCATTTCCTTGAGCTTTTTCAATATGGCTTTATTCATCAGTCGCTCACCGTGATATATATGCCGTTGGATGCGGTGCTTAATTCGTTGTAGGTCTTTTCATAGAAAATGGAGGCTCTGTCGGATGCTTCTCTATCTTCTCGCAAGCACTTTTTGCTCCATCGTATAAGCTCGCTGATATGGTCTTTATATGGGAAGTGATAATTTTGCAATTCCATTCCATAATTACGGATAGAATGGTTATTATCTTTATTGCCTTGCTCAACGGCATATTTACCGATAAGACGCAACATCGTACAATTTCGGTCAAATTCCTTTGCAAGTTCCCTTATTTCATCTTCTCGGAGTATTCCGCTTTTCATCAGTTCTAAAGCTTCGGGGTGAATTTGCTTTATATTTGCTCTATCAAAAGGAGCGAATACCGCTTCACTTTCTGCCCTTATAGCTTCAAATTCGGCATAACTTTTTCTAATATGCTCACGGATTTGTGCTTGCATTTCTTCTTTTCGGCTCTCATATCTTCGGGTATCAGCTTTCTTTTTTTCTTGGCTTCCCCAGCCCCTTGTTAATTCTGCGTTCCACCAGTTATTATAATCTTGCAATTTGTCATTAAGGATAGTATATTCCTCTCTTGCCTTTTCGTAAGATTGACGGAGTTTAAGCAAAAATTCCGATATTGTTCTGTACTGTGCCATAGTTCAAAATCTCCTTATAATTTAATTATTCATACTTTTTTCAAGTTCTTCAATTCTTGAAATTATGTCTGCCTGTTCGGTGTATTTCAGGCAATTTTGCAATATCAGAGCAGAGGCATTTAATCGCACCTGTGGAGCGGTGTCCGTATCTTCCATAATGCCCCTGATTGTGTCAACCGCCTTTGTCAATGTTGCTTGTAATGTGTTGCAAGCCTCATTCAAAACAAGTGAACGCCTGCGGTCATATTCTGCCTTGAATGTTTCATCTGCAAGCCTGTTGTAAATTGTGGTACGGCTAACGCCTGAAATTTTCTCTGCCTCTGCTATGCTCCCACAGGATAACAGAGCGGTCAAGATGTGTTCGTCTTTTGGTTTCAATTCCATTCAATCACCCCTTATTGTGTAAACTTTTTCGCTGATATGTAAAAATCTTGTTTGCCGTCTTGTCATATACTCGCAAGCCTGACGGAATAATCTCGATTTTTATTGTATCGGTGTCAACCGTTGTATAAGGCTCGGAAACGCTTTCAGAACGCTTTACACGGACGGAGCGGAAAGAGTATTCCTTATCTGCTACAAGGTCAGAAACAAGCGTTATATTGCCCTCTCGGACAACCTCAACACTTTCACTCTGATATAGTATTTTCGGCTCATTGTTGCACCCTGCAAACAACATCAAACACACACATACAAGCAACGCAAAAGCAATTTTACTTTTCATCTGTATTCACTCCCTTTTTGAGTTCTCGTATTTCGGCTTTTAGTCGATTGATTTCTTTTCTTTGCTCATTCCATTTATGCTCCCATTGTTTGATTTTATCATTCAAAAGGTCTATGAGCATTTTGTCATAGTCTGTCATCTTTTTCACCTCGCTAACATTTGGATTTGTTTATTATTCAAAAATTTTCGTTTGCGTATATAGTCAACGGCTTCATCATATTCAGGAAAATAATGTCCGTTCCCTGCAAACTGTACGCACCATTCAGCATAATCAGGCGGTGAATAGTCTTGTATCCTTTGCAACCACACTATA
>JAZNFI010000107.1:0-3433 GCA_045589075.1 Candidatus Flemingiibacterium sp. | reverse complement strand
AAACAGCGGAAAAATAGAAATATCCCATTATCTTGCGCAGAATTTTGATGTGGCGAGGGACGAAAGCCTTATTATAGGTGCACTCATTCTCTCAATGATAAACAAGGGTTGCATTGAGCCGCAGATTGATGAAAGTGTTGGCTTTTTCGGGAAAGTCAAGCAGAGTGTCAATCTAAGGCTGACAAAGCAGCCTGATGTGCAGACGGAACTGAACCTTTATAACCTTCTCCTTATTTCGGCAGGCGAAGACGGCATTTTGCAGGAAAAAGAGCTTCAAAAGTACGCATATGCAAATCCTGAAAAAATAAACGCTATTATTTCCGGCACGAGAAGTTCGGGTAAGGCTGGTTTCTTATCGCTCGGAGGCTTCACGGGCGGCGCAGGAAACTGCATCAAGAATTTAAGCGAGAAGGGAAAAGCAGAGCTTTCGGAGGTTATGGGACTTAAGAAATACCTTGAGGAATTTACTCTGATTGCCGAAAGGGAAATCACCGAGACGGTTATCTGGAAAGAATATATGGTTTATGCCACACTTTTCGGAATCGCTGACAAGGTTATGGAGCAAATGAAAAAGGTATATCCCGAAAAGCTGCCCGAGCTTGAAAACTATAGCAGAAATGTTATAGTCGCCCACAGCTATTACAACAGTATGCACCGCTCTGCACAAAGGGCTATTCAGGCAAGAAGAACAAGTGGCGGCGGCGGTCGTGCCTCATTCGGTGGCGGTGGCGGATTCTCCGGCGGCGGCCGTGGCGGTGGGTCAAGATAAGCATAATTTTATGCAGTCAGTAAAGGCTTAACGACTGGCGAATTAAACCGTTTATTCAAAACGAATTAATAGAAATACCGCTTCCGTTATGGAAGCGGTATTTTCGTTATCTTATATCAACGGTGACCTTTTTGCCCACTGTGGTAGCGGCGGCTTTCATTACAAGGCGGATAGATTTTGCAATCTTACCGTGTCTGCCGATCACCTTGCCCATATCGTCCTCTGCGACATGAAGCTCCAGCGTTATGTTGTCGCCCTCTACTGTTTCATCAACAGTAACCTTGTCGGGCTCATCAACGATTGCCTTTGCTATATCGGTAAGGACCTTTTTAAGCTCGACCATGATAAATTAGTCGATAGCGCCGGTCTTCTTGAGAAGAGCCTTAACGGTATCGGTAGGCTGAGCGCCGTTCTTAATCCAGGTCTTTGCCTTTTCAGCGTCGATCTTGA
The DNA here is from genome assembly GCA_045589075.1 of Candidatus Flemingiibacterium sp. GTDB lineage: Bacteria > Bacillota > Clostridia > Oscillospirales > CAG-272 > Flemingiibacterium. Next base: position 2,214 of record JAZNFI010000107.1, on the reverse strand, counting down.
TTTCAGCAGGCTCGGTCATAGGATTGTAAGTACCGATAACCTCGATGAAACGGCCGTCACGGGGGTAACGGGAGTCAGCAACTACTACACGGTAGTAGGGATTCTTCTTTGCACCGAGTCTTGTGAGTCTGAGTTTAACTGCCATTTTAAAATTCCTCCAAAATAAATATATGAATTGTTTTTTTATATTTGAAAACCGTTTAGAACGGTAATTTCATCTTACCCATCCGTCCGAAGCGTTTGCCTCCTGCCATTTTGGCGAACTGCTTCATCATTTGCTTCATTTGGTCATATTGCTTTAGGAGCCTGTTGATGTCCTCCACCTTCATTCCGCTTCCCTTGGCTATTCGCTGTTTTCGGGAAGAGTTTATAATGTCAGGCTTTTCGCGCTCCTCCGGGGTCATTGAAAGTATGATTGCCTCGATTCTGTCAAGCTGTTTTTCGTCAACCTTGACATCTTTAAGAGCCGCCTGGTTTACGCCTGGAATCATACCCATAAGATTTTCTATGGGACCCATTCCGCGCACCTGCTTGAACTGTTCAAGAAAGTCGGTAAGAGTGAAGCTCTGTTCACGCATCTTGCGCTCAAGCTCTACCGCCTGCTTCTCGTCGAAGCTCTGCTGTGCCTTTTCAATAAGGGAGAGCACGTCTCCCATACCGAGGATTCTCGACGCCATTCTGTCGGGGTAGAAGGGCTCGATCATATCAAGCTTCTCGCCTGTACCGACGAACTTTATTGGCTTGCCGGTAACGTGGCGCACCGAAAGTGCCGCACCGCCTCTTGTGTCGCCGTCCATCTTGGTTAAGATAACGCCTGTGATGTCGAGAAGCGCGTTAAAGGACTCTGCCACATTGACTGCGTCCTGGCCCGTCATGGCGTCAACCACTAAAAGTATCTCCGAAGGTTCGGTAGATTCCTTGATGCTGTGAAGTTCGTTCATAAGAATTTCGTCTATATGAAGTCGACCCGCGGTATCGATAAACACCATATCATGACCGTGCTTTTTTGCGTGCTCGATGCCTGCTTTGGCAATTTCCACCGGGCTTATCTTGTCGCCCATCTGGAATACGGGAATCTCAAGCTGTCCGCCAACAACCTCAAGTTGTTTTATAGCGGCAGGACGGTAAACGTCGCAGGCAACAAGTAGCGGGCGCTTACCTTGCTTCTTGTACATTCCAGCGAGCTTGCCTGCGTGGGTGGTTTTACCTGCACCCTGCAGACCCACCATCATAACAACTGTAGGGGGCTTTGATGAAATGCTGAGCTTCGCCTGAGTGCCGCCCATGAGGTTGCACAGCTCTTCGTTTACTATCTTAACGACCTGCTGTGCCGGAACGAGGCTTTCAAGCACCTCCGAACCTATCGCACGGTCGGTAACTATCTTTATAAAATCTTTTACTACCTTGTAGTTAACATCGGCTTCAAGAAGTGCCAGCTTGACTTCACGCATACCTGCCTTAACGTCGGCTTCGGTAAGCTTGCCCTTGCCGCGAAACTTCTTAAAAGCTTCCGCCATTTTATCGACTAAGCCTTCAAACATTCAGTTCCTCCGTCTTAAATCGTAATGGTTTTTACCTTCTCAATTACATCATCAAGCTCACGCCTTGATTTTTCGTCTGTTACGCTGCGAAGAGCTTCAAGTCTTGGAATAATATCCTCAAGTGTGTTCTCGATAAAGCGGAATTTTGCCGCGAGTCCCAGCTTATCCTCGTATTCGGTAAGCTGTGCCTTTGCCTTTGCGATACTGTCACGCACACCTTGCCTTGTGATTCCTGCATCCTCTGCAATTTCAGATAGGGAAAGGTCTTCGTTATAATAAAGCTCAGCCGCCTGCCTGCGGCTGGCGGAAAGCAATTCTCCGTAGAAATCAAGGAGTAGTCCTATTTCAAGGTCCTTTTCGTGAGCCACTTAATCACCTCGCGAGGTTGTGTGTAAAGCAAATGGCTTTACAAGTATAACATATAACTTCATATTTGTCAATAGCTTTGTGAAAATATTTTTGTTTTTTCGTAAAAGCTATTGACACAATCGGAGAAATATGATATTATATTACTGTTGCAGAAAAGTCTGCATATACAGGGGTATAGCTCAGTTGGTAGAGTACTGGTCTCCAAAACCATGGGTCGTGGGTTCGAGTCCTTCTGCCCCTGCCAAAACAAAAAGGTCGCCTATCGGCGACCTTTTTCTGTTTTGGCAGGGATTGAATTAGAAGG
>JAZNFI010000106.1:0-7665 GCA_045589075.1 Candidatus Flemingiibacterium sp. | reverse complement strand
CACACATAAAGTATCTCCGCCCCGGATTCATTAATAAGCTCAATCACACGGTCGCACTCTGCTCCTTCTTTCTCGAAATAGCCGTCATGATTTCCAACAAAAACTGCGTTCTTATAAGTTTCAAGAAGCTTTCTGCTTGCTGCCTCTGCGACTCCTGGCTTTCCTCCAAGAAAGAATATCTTTGCTCCCGATTCGTTTGAGTAATTAACCATTTCCAAACCAAGCTCATATCCAGCGCATTTTGCCTTGAGCCCACGCCCCAGTATCCTTGAAGCGTAAACTACCCCGATACCGTCGGGAATTACGAGATCTGCACCGTTTATGACCTTGTAGAGAGACTCGTCCTCAACACAGGCTTGTATAATCTCGCTGTTTGGTGTAAACACGGCTTTTGGAAGGGTATGAGAGGAAGTTATGAAGCTTTTGCAGATTTCCGCGGCATCTTCAAGATTGACGTTATCGACCCCGACACCCCGGATGACGATTTTTTCTTCCATATTCCAGTTTACCTTTCATTTCACTATACATTAACTATTATTATAGCATGAAATTTCAATTATTTCAAGTGCTCAAATGAATTAATTTGCAGGCATACTAAATTTTTGTTATAAAAAATTCGGCGGAAGGGGGTTCCGCCGAATTCATAATTATATTAAACATTACATTTGTTTGAATCGCATCCAACGCTTTGTAAAGCATATTGACACGATACATCCGATAACAGCAAGACCTGCGAATATAAATATAGTATTTCTCCAACCAAAATTCATTTGGAAGAGACCGGTCAAATAGGTGGAAATTCCGCCTGATGCTGCTAAAACCGAGTTTATAATACCGGTTATTGTGGCGGTCTTGCCGTATTTAGCGAATCTTATTGGAATAAGTCCAACAGTCATGGTGTTTACACCAAGCATAAGCATAGTTATAATCGAAAATAGGATCAGCATCGGCCACAGCGAATCAAGGGCGAAAAAGCCAACAAGGATGAGCAGAACGGCAGAAGCGGCAAACAGAAATGTGCAGGTACGCATTTCATCATGAAGGAACTTTTGCATAATGATTCTTGAAAACATTGCACCGGGTATACTTATAACGGGAATTATTGTCGAAATTGCCACAGCAAATGCCGGGGACATATTAAAGTTTTCCTTAACCATTGTAGGTACCCAGTCCTGAATACCGGATTTGATAAGCGGGAATAAAACGTTTAGGATGAGGATTCCGAAAACACCCGAGATTACAAGAAGCTGGATAAGGGAGTAATTGTGCGATTTTTCAACCTTCTCCGCGGCGTCCGGCTTGGTGTTTTCAGCTGAAGTCTCCACATATTTGTAAACCTTTTTCCTAATGGGAGCAGTACACAAAAGCCAGATGATTCCAACCCCTCCGGTGATTAAGGCGGAGGTGAGGAAAAGGGGCTCCCACTTGCCGGTTAACCCAAGAACAAGCGAAGATATGGTATATGCCACAATAAACCCGAACGCGGTTGACATAAGCATATTTGCTGCTGCCTTATCTCTTTGATTTGGCGGCAGTACGGTGGCTATTATTCGTATGAACGTAGGCCATATAAAGGATTGCGAATAGCCGTTTAACGCCCACAGTGCACACATTACGGGAAGGGTTATGGTTGAGTATGTAACCACAAGATACATGGATATATTTGCACTTGCCGAGAGGAGAATAGAAAAGCCTATAAGCCCGAAGGGCGGAAAACGCTCGGCAATGAATCCGTTTATAAACTGTCCGGCTCCGTAAGCAACCATGAGGCAAGTGCCGATAAGTCCAGCCTTGTCTGCGGAAAGTATGCCTGTTTGGGCATCGGTTATGGAAGGAAATGCCGCCGTGAGATTGTATCTGGCAAGATACACGAACATATAGGAAAAGAAGGAGCAAATAAAGAGAAAGTGCCCCGCTTTCTGGCTGTCGAGCGTAGCCAGAGTAAGTGATTTTTTAAGCTTGTGTGACATTTTTATCCTCCGTTGGTTCTGAACCATAGGGTATTATAGCACATTATGTTTTAAATTGCAATAGAAAAAATAAAAATATAAATAATAATTTGAGTCAGAAAATATTACACAGAAAATATTACATTGCAAGGGCGCTCGTTCATAACGTAGACATATTTTTGTGATAAACTTTAGATATTGATTTTTAAGGGGGGAGTACTTGTGCTGGTTAACATTTCTGTGAGGGAACTGGTTTACTTTGTGATGCGCTCTGGCTCACTTGACCGGCAGTACGCCTCTATCATGCGTATGAGGCAGGGAACGGCGCTCCACAGACTTGCTGAAGCTGCGGGCGGAGAGGGATACTGTGCCGAGGTTCCGCTGGAATGTGACATAGGGTACGGTGAGGTGAAATTTCACCTTTCAGGGCGTGCAGACGGAATCATTCCCGGCGGTGATACCGCTATTGTAGAAGAAATTAAATCAACATCCAGAAATCTCTGTTCTGTTTCACCGGAGGACTATCCCGAATATATCGCTCAGGCAGAGTGTTATGCTTATATGTACGCAGCGTCTAACGGACTCGATGCACTTACTGTGAGAATAACCTTTATTTCAACCAAGACACATGAGACGCAAGCCTATGATGCGGTTAAAACAGCAGATGAACTTCGTGAAAGCGTATTATCGCTTCTTGGAGGGTACTACCGATTCGCACTTATTGAAGCTAATTCCCGTGAGCGTTTTTTTCTCACCGCACACAAGCTGAAATTTCCGCATCATGATTACCGTCCCGGACAGCAGGACATTATCCTTGAGAGCTTTCATGCCATAAGAGCAAAAAAACGACTCTTTGTTCAAGCACCAACCGGCATTGGCAAAACACTGTCAGTTTGCTATGGTGCTGTTAAGGCGATTGGCGAGGGAGGCGGCAGGAGAATTTTTTATCTCACTCCTAAGTCTACGGTCAGCGAGGCACCCGAGGCTGCATTCATGCTTATGCGAGACCATGGGCTTTCTTGCCGTGTAATAAAGCTGACAGCAAAGGATAAATGCTGTTTTTCCGGGAACTCGAATAATTGCCAAAGCTCGCTCTGTGACTGCTGTGACGGTCATTTTGACCGAATAAATGATGCGTTGTATGAATTGCTTTCAGGGGATGATTGGCTTATTACCAAGGAGAGGATTGCTGATTGCGCAAAATTACATAAGGTATGCCCATACGAGCTTTCCCTTGATGCTTCACTGTTCTGTGACGTTATTATATGCGACTGCAATTACCTTTTTGACCCGCGAGTATATCTGCGCAGATTTTTTGGACAGGGCTGTGACACCGATGGAAGCATTGCTCTTATTGATGAGGCGCACGACCTTGTTGACAGAGCAAGAGAAATGTATTCCGCTGAGCTTAAACTAAACGTATTCCTCGGAATTTCCGCTCTTATCCCTCGGAATGATTTTATACTTTATCTCCCTCTTAAGCACCTTTGTGATGAACTTTCTGCGCTACGCAAGCTATGCCGTCAGAATGAGTATTACATTGGTGATGAAAGGTGCGGTTCCTATCTTTCAGCCCGACCGTTTGCCGAGGTTTCGGAGTCGGCAAGTGAATTTTATTCGGCGGCGATTAAATGGTTGGAGGTTAACGGAGATAACGCCTCAAAGGTGCCTTATGGAAACGGTACTCTTGAATCTGCTGTGCGTGATGCCGCTTACGATGCAAAACGCTATGGGGGCATGGTAAAATTATCGGACGAGCATTTTCTTCATTTCGCCGAGAGGCAGGGAAAAAACGTGAAGGTACGTCTCATTTGCATCGACCCTTCGCCCTTGCTTGACCAGCGGATGGGCAGAGTGCGTTCAGCTGTTCTTTTTTCCGCTACACTGAAACCGATAGATTATTTCTGCGACCTGCTCGGTGGAAAAGATGCAGATGTGCTGACCCTTCCGTCGCCATTTGACCGTGATCAACAGTTTAACGCGATTATGCACAAGGTTTCAACCCGTTACGCCGACCGTGAGTATACATTATCATCTGTTATAGATATAATTGACACAGTGGTAAACGCTAAATTCGGGAATTATCTTGTCTTTCTGCCGTCCTACGAGATGTTGCGCTCGGTGGTGTCTGCTTACAGACGCTATGATCCTTCGGCTGATATTGCGGTGCAGAAGCCGGACATGAATGCTGAGGGACGGAGTGAGTTTCTCAGTCGTTTTAAAGAGGACAGCTCTGTTATCGGATTTGCGGTACTCGGAGGAATGTTTTCAGAGAGTATAGACCTTGCAGGTGAGAGACTTATAGGCACTATAATTGTGGGTACGGGACTTGCCAGACTAAACTCTCAAACTAATATAATCGCGGATTATTTTTCCAAAACAAAAGAGGCAGGTTTTGAATATGCTTATCTCTATCCTGCTATAAATAAGGTTCTTCAGGCTGCAGGGCGTGTAATTCGCTCTGAAAATGACAGAGGCGTGTGCATACTTGTGGATGATCGTTATGCAACACCTCAGTATTCGAGACATCTTTGCGATCATCTGAAGGATATAAGGCTGATTTCAAGTACCGAGGCACTCTGCGGTGCCCTGGAGGAATTCTGGAACGAGGAATAATGACTGAACCTATAAACACAGCTTGACATAAGGACAGAATATTATTACAGATGCGCCAATATTCGTTCACGTTAATGACATAAACGAGAGCTATAATTAACTATATAAACTATTACGGACGGACATATGAATAAATTATCCTATAAGCTCGCCCTTGCACCTATGGCAGGGGTCACTGACCATGCGTTCAGAAGCATATGCATGGGACTTGGCGCTGAGATGGTGTATACCGAAATGATCTCCGCCAAAGCAATCCATTTTGAAGATAAGAAAACTGCCGCACTGGGAGAATTGTTCGGCGATGAGCCTTGTGCGGTACAAATATTTGGCTCCGAACCCCAGATAATGTCGGAGTCGGCGGCGCGCATTGCGGACTCCTCCTACAAGCATTGCCGCATGAAAAAAAAGCCGCTGGCGATTGATATAAACATGGGGTGTCCTGCACCGAAAATTGCAAACAACATGGAAGGCTCGGCACTTCTGAAGACGCCCGAAACAGCTGAGCGAATAGTAAAGCTTGTTAAGCGTGCGGTTTCTTCGGTTGACCCCGATATACCGGTTACTGTAAAGATGCGCATAGGCTGGGACGAGGACTCAATATGCGGTGTTGATTTTGCAAAACGGATGGAGGCGGCTGGCGCGGATGCCGTAACTGTTCACGGACGAACAAGAGAGGGCAGGTTCTCCGCTCCTATAAATTTTGATGAAATAGCGGCAATAAAGCGTGCACTGTCTATTCCCGTTGTAGGTAACGGCGAGATTTTTAGTGCAGCTGACGCTATGCGCATGTTCGATAGGACAGGCTGTGACGCTGTAATGATAGGACGTGGGGCAATGGGAAATCCCTGGCTGTTTTCGGAGATTCGTGCCGCAATTAACGGTTATGATTTTACACCGCCCACGGATTATGAGAGGATTGAGACTGCCATACGGCAGCTTGATATGGCGGTGCTTGAAAAGGGAGAAAAATTGGGCGTTTTACAGTCACGCGGTCAGCTTTCATGGTATCTTAAGGGTATCAGGGGTGCCGCAGGTGCCAGACAGGCTTTGAATACCGCTAATACAAGGGATGAGATGGCGGCAATACTCAAAAGTACTCTGGATTGACAGAAAAGTTGTATTGTAAGGTGGTGCAAGGCGGTGAAATCACAATTTAATACTCCCGAGGAAGATAGGCTTATATCAGCCGCTGCCAAAGGAGACAAGGACGCTTTTGGCGCTGTTGTAAAGCTTTATGAAAAGCTGGTATACAATGTGGTCAGAGCAAAGGTTGACAATGACAGCGATGCTCTTGATGTTGCCCAAGAAGTCTTTATCAAGCTGTGGCGTTCCATCGGGAAATACCGAGGGGACTGCAGGTTCACCACATGGATTTATAAAATATGCACCAATACCTGTTACGATTTTCTCCGACGGGAGGTACAAAATCAAGCTGAACCAATCCCCACATATACGGACAAGGACGGAGACGAGGTCCCCATTGAGTTTTCAGATGATTCTGTAACGTCCTCTCCCGAGGATGCTGTTGAACGTTCCGAAAGGGTTATGGCTGTAAGAAGGGCGATTGCTTCGTTGTCAAGCGAACATCGGGATGTTGTTATACTTCGTGACATCGAGGGTCGCTCTTATGAGGAAATTGCAGAGATGCTGGAGCTTGAAATCGGCACGGTCAAATCGAGGCTCAACCGGGCAAGAGGAAATCTTAAAATTTATTTATCTGAGCTTTTTTCGGAGTCTTTATAGAACGCTATTTGATATTTATAAGGGAATAAAATTTGCATATATAAATTCTCGGCGGAACTTTTCACGGTTTCCTGCGTCTAAACATACATAAAACCACAGTCGAATTCGACGAAAGGAAAATTTCAATGAAAACCAGCATTAAACCGCTTACCTGCGATGCGGCTCGTGAAATGATGTTTGACTACATCGACGGTCAGCTCGGAGACGGCGATTCAAAGCGATTACTTTTCCATATATCCGAATGTGAATCCTGCAAACGGGAGCTTGCCGAGAGGCAGGAGATGTTGGCACTTATAGGCTCGTCTGCTACGGCTGCGCCCGAAGCACTTTTTAACAGAGTCATGGAGGGAATAAAGGATATTCCCCAGGAAAAACCGAATATATTCACACGCTTCCGCTTTGCCTACGGTACAGCGGTTGTGGCTGCCTGTGCTGTGCTTACCGTTTTTTTGGTCAGCAGAGGATATTTTATTGACGGTGGCGACAGTCTTACCAATGACGCAGGTGTCAGCCGTGCAGATAGTTATGATTTAGCATCAGGCATAGGCACACCCGAACACAGCAAAATTGAAGTCGAGGACGCAGCAGAGGAGGAAGCTCTTTACTGCGCCGACGTCTCTGATGACGTGGAGGTTTATTACGCCACTACTGCGGCTGTAACCGCGGCGGCTCCCGAGATTATGGCTGATTATGCCATAATCGGCGGCGCGGATTCTTCGCAGATCGTTTATATGGAAGCCGCCAATAAGTCAGTCCTCACAGGCAGTTCATCCTCGGATACTGATTTGATTGCAAAATTTGACTTGCTGTATGATAAAATCTGTGTAGATGCAGGTGAAGCGGCGGTTATTATCTGTGCAGAGGGTGTTATTTCGGACATTTGTGCTTCCTTGGATGAGGTTATTGTTGTTTCCGACATCAGCTTTACGCGTTATGTAATTGAAGCCGATGCGGCACAGCGCTTTACAGAGTATCTCAAACTGCTCGATGAAAATAGTGCTCTCTACCGCGCGGCAGTGCCGTCTGACGGCGATATTCTGACCTGTGAGATATTTATTTTAGCTGATTCGGAGTAAAATTATGGGAAATCTAATTATGCAGCTCATATTAGGCGGTGTCATTTTTGCCACCGCCCTTTTGCTTGCATTCATTGCCATATCGAACAAATTAAAACGGCGAGAATACCGAATAACAACCAATAAAATAAAAAAGTGCATAACCGCTGTTCACATAAGCGACCTTCACGAATCTTCCTTCGGGAAAGGGCAGAGTGAGCTTGTTTCGGCTGTGCGCGAAGCCGCTCCCGAAATTATTTTAGTGACGGGTGACATGGTGAATGACAATAATTGCAGACAAG
>JAZNFI010000105.1:0-11283 GCA_045589075.1 Candidatus Flemingiibacterium sp. | reverse complement strand
GGTGCGATCTGAAACGCGGTATTAAAGACAACACGTTTCAAAATTACAAATATATGTATAACCAGTTCATTCGCTCTCAATTTGGAAAGCTCAGATTGACAATGGTAAAGAAGTCTGATGTTCGGCGGTTCTACAATACCTTGACAGATGGGAAAATCTTGAAGGTATCCACACTGGATACAATACATAATGTCCTTCATCAAGTATTCTCTATGGCAGTTGATGATGGCTACATTAGAGTAAATCCGTCTGAAAATGTTTTGAAGGAACTAAAGAAGGCTCACAACTTTGAAGTTGAAAAGAAGAAAGCGCTTACAGTCGATGAGCAAAATCTTTTTATCGACTTTCTCAAGAACAGCAAGCAGTACGGTCATTGGTATCCGATTTTTGTTGTAATGCTTGGAACGGGACTGCGAGTTGGAGAGACTGTTGGTCTCAGATGGTGTGACATTGATCTTGATGAGGGTATGATAGACATCAACCATACACTGGTCTACTATGATAAGGGTGGTACAGAGAGATGTTCCTTCAGCATTAATACTCCGAAGACTAAATCCGGGGAACGAACAGTCCCTATGATAGACTTCGTTAAAGAAGCTTTCATCATGGAGCGTGAGCGTCAGCAGCAACTTGGGATTACGTGTCAGCAATCTGTAGATATGTATTCCGATTTTATCTTCGTCAATCGTTTCGGACACGTACAGCACCAAGGCACCCTTAACAAAGCGATTAAGCGCATTGTTCGAGATTGTAACTACGTTGTCCTCGACAAGAATCCGGAAGCCAAGGTACTACTCCCACCTTTTAGTTGCCACATACTCAGACACACTTTCACGACGAGATTGTGTGAGGCTGGAGTAAATATCAAAGTGATTCAGGACACGCTTGGACATGCTGATATCAGTACTACATTGAACATTTATGCTGATGTCACAAATGATGCTAAGCAAAAAGAGTTTGCTTCATTGGGTGAGTATTTCGAGAGATTGTCGAGTTGAAGCTGCTACACCACACTACACCATTTACTACACCAAAATGCCTGAAACTTATGCAGAGATACAAAGGGTTATGTAAATGTCTGGTCTTAAAAAGCCTGTAATCAAAGGCTTTTTGCAGGATTATGTAGAGTTATAAATCGCCTGCTCTTATAATCCCCACAATGAAAACCATAGACTGATAACTGATAAATCCCCACGGCTTCACAATTGCAGCCGTGGGGATTTTTATTTAAAGGTAAATTGTTTTTTATTTACTATTAGTAAAACGGCAATAAAATGGACGAGAAGATTTCACATAATATTATCATTTATTGATATATTTTAAGTAAATATAGTGGTATAATATACCTCATAAGGTAACATGGTAACGAAAGCGAGATAAAGTTTATGCTTGAACTTAAAAATATTGAAAAAGATTATCCCTTGGGCGACAACACCGTACATGCACTTCGGGGTATTGATCTTAAATTCCGCGAGAGCGAATTTGTGTCTATTCTGGGTCCGTCGGGCTGCGGCAAGACAACGCTTCTTAATATCATCGGCGGTCTTGATAAATACACGGACGGTGACCTTATTATAAACGGCTGTTCTACCAAGGAATTTCGTGATAGGGATTGGGATTCCTACCGCAATCACTCCATTGGTTTCGTATTTCAGAACTATAATCTGATTCCTCATCAGACCGTGCTTCAGAACGTAGAGCTTGCTCTGAGTCTTTCGGGCGTCGGGAAGCAGGAACGTCGCCAGAGGGCGAAAGCGGTGCTTGAGGAAGTAGGACTTGGCACACAGCTTAACAAAAAGCCTGCCGAAATGTCGGGCGGTCAGATGCAGCGTGTTGCTATAGCTCGTGCTCTTGTAAACAACCCCGATATTATTCTTGCAGATGAACCCACTGGTGCGCTTGACACAGAAACAAGCGTGCAGGTTATGGAGATTCTTAAAAAAATATCGAAAGACCGCCTCATTATTATGGTAACTCACAATCCCGAGCTTGCCAATAGATATTCAACACGTATTATCCGTATGCTAGACGGTAAGATTACCGACGATTCTCTCCCACCTGCAGAGGAGGAAATTTGTCAGTGTCAGATTGAAGACGCAAATAAGCATAAAACAGTTCCCGTGGCTAAGAAACCGTCCATGAAGCTTACAACCTCTTTCGGACTGTCACTTAAGAATCTGTTTACAAAACGGGGAAGAACCATTCTTACTTCCTTCGCAGGAAGCATCGGTATCATCGGTATTGCGCTGATTTTTGCTGTTTCACAAGGAATGACAGCATACATTGATGCGGTGCAGGAGGAAACCCTCTCATCCTATCCGTTGACACTCGAAGCACAGCACATAAATATTGGGTCGCTTATACAGACGTTTATGGGGCAGGCGCAGTCCCACGGCAAGCATGAAAAGGATGCCGTATATCAAAAGGGTATGATGTACGATATGATTAACGCCATGAATACCGTAGAAACCTACGAAAATGACCTTGCGTCCTTCAAGACCTACGTGGAATCACGGCGTGCTGACGCAGATGACCTGTCGGGACTTCGCGAGGCTGTCAGCGGAGTACAATACACCTACAACAATGAACTGCTTATTTACACAAAAAACGTTGACGGTGACATTATACGTTCCGATTCCGAAGCACTCATGCAGGAGCTGATGATCGAATACTTCGGAATGGATATGTCCGCTATGATGAATATGGGCAGTCAATTTGGAACCTCTTCATCGATGACATCAATGACAAGCCTTTCGCCTATGGGCTCGTCTGTGGTTCTGTGGCAGGAAATATTGCCGGGAGACAACGGAGATCCTATTAACCGTATGCTTTTGAATCAGTATGACGTGATTTACGGCTCTTTGCCAAACTCATATGATGAAATCGTTATTGTGGTTGATGAAAACAACGAAATCGACGACATGACTCTGTATGCATTAGGTCTTAAGTCCAAAGAGGATATTGATGCAATGGCAGAGGCGGCATTCAATAAAACCACCCTTGAGGTTGCCGAGGAAAAATGGAGCTATGAGGAAATCTGTAATATGGAGTTCCGCACCGTTCTTAATTCCGACTGCTATACCCTTGACGAGGCTACGGGGCTCTACACCGACCTGCGCGATACCAGAGCGGGACTTAAATATTTGTATGACAACGGCATTTCTCTGACGGTTACGGGAATTATACGTCCTAAAGAGGATGCGGTTGCACCAATGCTTAAAGGCACTATTGGATATACAAGCGAACTGACTGAATATATAATAAACCATGCGACAGATTCGAAGGCTGTGAAGGCACAGCTTGACGACCCTACATGCGATATTTTTACGGGACTTCCTTTCCGTGAAAACACAGGAACTCTCGGTGAGACGGAAAAGGCAAGTGAATTTAAGGCGTATATCGAATCTTTTGACGAGGCTCAAAAGGCAGACACCTATGTGAAAATCATGAGTATTCCGAAGGCTGAGGAGCTTGATGCCACAGTGCAGAGTACCGTTAGCGGAATGACCCGCGAGGATATGGACCTTGTAATGACAGACACGCTTACAAAGCAAATGGGAATGTCGGAAAACGAGGTTGAAGGCTATATAGAATCCATGTCTGACGAGGATATGGTAAGTATGTTTGCGCAAATGGTAACTGAGCAGATGAAAATACAGTATGCTGCACAGGTGCAGGCGAGCCTTGCTCCCCTTACCGATGCACAGCTTGCAGTCGCACTTGATATGGCAATGCCCACCTACACCGATGAAATGCTTGCCTTATATCACGACGAGGTGCTTGAATTTTCCGACTCCACCTACCAGAACAATCTTACTAATCTCGGATATATTGACCTTGACAATCCCTCCGCTATAAATCTGTATGCTTCATCCTTTGAAGGCAAGGACGTTATCGAAGACGCCATTGCTGCCTACAATGAGGGGGTAGATGAGCTGTCGAAAATCACCTATACCGACTACATCGGGCTTATGATGTCATCGGTAACTACGATTATCAACGCCATCACATACGTTCTTGTTGCCTTCGTTGCCATTTCGCTGATTGTTTCCTCTATTATGATAGGTGTCATAACTCTTATCTCGGTGCAGGAGCGTACCAAGGAAATCGGTATTCTCCGTGCTATCGGTGCATCGAAGAAGAACGTGTCGAGTATGTTCAATGCAGAAACGGTAATTATCGGATTTACCTCGGGTGTGCTTGGTGTAGGTATTACCTGGCTTCTTTGCATACCCATAAATGCGATTTTGCATAGCCTTACGGGAATTGCGAACCTTAACGCATATCTGCCTGTTTCCGTTGCCGTTATTTTAGTGGCAATCAGTGTTCTTCTTACGCTTATTTCGGGTATTATCCCCTCACGAAGCGCGGCGAAAAAGGACCCCGTTGTGGCACTCCGCAGCGAGTAAAATACAAAGACAGCCTTTGCGGCAGGTGCCGCGATGGCTGTCTTTTTAACAGCCTTTGCGGCAGGCGCCGCGATGGCTGTCTTTTTAACAGCCTCCTATGACGTGCATAGGAGGCTGTTATTATAAACGGTATTGCGTCAAAAAACCAAACTGGATATGCATATCCTCGGGCGGATTATCCCTGAGGTTGATTATCAATATGTCATATTTTTTAAAAAAATGTAAAAAATACTTGCTAATTGTTTAACGTTGTGATATAATAAAGTAAATAATATTTGAAACGAGGTATTTAACTTTGAATTTAGAATTATTCGTTTTAGTCTTGTACTTTTTAGGAATGTTGAGCATAGGTGCTATTCTCTTTGTTAGAGACAAGGCTGTCAGCGACAAGGATTACTTCCTCGGCGGCAAAACTATGGGACCTTGGGTTACTGCCATGAGTGCACAGGCGTCGGACATGAGCGCGTGGCTGCTTATGGGACTTCCCGGAAGCATACTTGCTTTTGGTCTCGGTCAGGCTTGGATAGGAATTGGTCTTGCTATAGGCACTGCCCTTAACTGGATACTTATAGCAAAGCGTCTGCGCAGATTCTCCCAGGCTGCTAACGACTCAATTACGCTTCCGCAGTATTTATCCAACCGTTTTGTGACCAAGAGTAAAACACTTCAGGTAACTTGTGCGGTTGTTTTTCTTGCTTGCTTTACGGTTTATGTTGCATCTGCTTTTGTTGCGGGCACAAGCGTGTTCACGTCTCTGTTCCCGAATATTGATGAGAGCCTTGCAATGCTCATTTTCGCCGCTATCCTTATCGTGTACACGTTCTTAGGCGGCTATAAGGCTGTTTGCTGGACTGACTTCTTCCAGGGAATTCTTATGCTTGCAGCAGTCCTTGCTGTTCCGATTATTATTGTTCTTATAACCAATTTTGATCCCTCGGCACTGAATACCACCCTTTCATACATGGACGGTGAACAAGTGATTGATGCTTCGTTTACGGTAAATCTCTTCAAAGCACCGCTCACAGAGATATTCAGCGGTCTTGCGTGGGGTCTGGGATATTTTGGTATGCCACATGTTCTTGTTCGCTTTATGTCTATTAAAAGCCCCAAAATGGTTAAAAAATCCGCAATTGTTGCTATTGTATGGGTGTTCCTTGCACTTGGTGCCGTAATCGCAATTGCTACACTTGGAAGAATGCTCCCCGAAGGTCAGGAGCTTGTTTCCGATGGTGAACAGAAGCTTATATTCATAGTGCTCGCAAGAAAGTTTTTCCCGCCCGTTGTATCAGGCTTGCTTCTTTCAGCGATTATTGCTGCGTCTATGTCGACTGCTGACAGTCAATTGCTTGTTGCTTCTGCATCCTTTACTGCGGATATTTACAAACCCATTATACGCAAGAATGCATCCGATAAGGAAACTCTTTGGGTTGGCAGACTGTTGGTAATTATCGTTTCTATCATAGCATACTTTATTGCAAGCAGCAAGAGCAGCGGCGCGCAGGCTATTATGAATCTTGTTGAAAATGCATGGGCAGGCTTTGGATCGGCATTCGGTTCCGTTGTTATTCTGTCTGTTTTCTGGAGACGCTTTACCTACAAGGGTGCGCTTGCAGGTGTTATTGCAGGTGCACTTACCGACGTACTCTGGCTTTGCTTCCTTTCAGGCCCTACCGGTATTTATGAAATCATACCTGGTTTTGCCGTAAGTATGTTAGCGGCGATCGTGGTAACTCTTATTGACAAAGCTCCTGCCAAGGAGGTCACGGACATCTTTGACAGTGCTACCGCGCCTGTAAATGATTAACTGATCTACCGTTTTAGAGACACTTTGTGTCAAAACCGTTTTTCACGCAGTCACTCTTCTTATCATATAAAAGCTTTTTAAGTATATATTTCAAAGTAAAAAGGGCTGAATACAGCCCTTTTTATTATGAAAATAAATTTGTGGGGAAAATATATTAATGTGTTGATTTATTTATAATTTTGTTGTATAATTATTATTGAGTACAGTAGGAGGTGAGTATCATGATTAAATATCACATTGAAGATAACCATTCGCTTGTGTGCGTTGATGAGCCAAAGCCCGGGTGTTGGATACAGATGATTGATCCCGACAACGAGGAGCTGCAAACTGTAGCCAGGCGTTTTGACCTTCCTATGGAAACCGTGAAGGCTGCACTTGACCTTGATGAGCGTTCCCGCGTGGAGTCCGACGACAATTATAAAATGATACTGGTCAATATCCCGACCAGGGAATCCGATAGCGATAATGAGCTTTACACTACCATACCGTTAAGTATAATTTTGACGGGTGAATACGTTATCACAGTATGCATTAAAGATACTCACATATTAAGAGGATTTGCAAACGGTACAGAACGCGATTTTCACCCCGGTAAACAGTCTCGTTTTGTGTTCAGCGTACTGTATGCGACAGCACGCAGGTTTCTTATTTATTTACGGCTTATCGAAAAGAAATCTGACAGTACGGAACTTGAATTCGGTCGCCGTCAGAAAAACCGCGAGCTTCTCGAATTAATGAAGCTTGAAAAATCACTTGTATACTTCTCAGTAGGACTTCGTTCAAACGAAGCGGTGCTTGAAAAGCTGCTGCGAACGGAGTTTATAAAAAAATATGATGAGGACTTTGAGTTGCTTGAGGATGTTGTAGTCGAAAACAAGCAGGCAATTGAGATGGCGAAGATTAACACAGACATTCTTGAAAGTATGTCAAATACTTTTGCCTCTGTTATCAGCAACAATCTCAATGTAGCCATGAAGGCGCTTGCTATTATTACTGTTATTATGGCGATACCAACTATGATTTTTTCTGCCTACGGCATGAATCTGTCAGCCATTCATATGCCGCTTGCGGGGAGTCCGTGGGGGTTCCCAATAATTGTGGGTTCAAGTATTTTTTTCAGCATACTTGCAATGATCATAATTATGAGAATGAAAATGTTCAAATAAAAATATCCCACCTCGGTGGGATATTTTCCGTGCTTGATTCAAGCATATTTAAATCTGCTATATTATAAAGTCCACTGAAACGCTTTTTTCACAAACTGCGTGCATATGAGTCTTTACAACCTTGCAATGATAGGGGTCGTTTGCATATTGATCCAGCGCATTGCGGTCATCCAAGCAAACAGCAAGGTGGATGTCGTAAGAACGCGGAGAGTGAAGTATATCAATGCCTACCTCAATATCACGAATGGTTGGTACGTTTCCTATCATGGAGAGAAGAACTTCGCGTGCGCGGTTGCAGACTTCCTCGGTAGGCTTTGTAAGCTTGAAGCATACGATATGTTTTATCATGGGCAGCTTTCCTTTCAATATCATGGTATCACTACGTATTATAGCACTGATTTTATTAAAAATCAAGTTTAATTGCTGTAACTTGTTGACAAAAACAAAAAAAGATGGTATCATATATTATGTAAAATATGTTTCTCTTGAAAGGAATGCAAAAATGGCAGATGAAATTTTTGAGACCGAGGATATATTCACTCTTACCGACGAAGATGGCGTAGAAATGCAGTTCACACTCCTCGGAAGCTGTGAGATAGACAGTATAGAATACCTGGCACTCATTCCGCTTGAAGACAATGAGGCAGAGGAGTATATTATCCTTAAGCGCGAGGTCGATGAAAACGGTGAGGATCTTCTTGTTACCATTGACGATGATGAGGAATTTGATCGCGTTGCAGACGTTTTTGAGGATGAGCTATTTGATGAGATAGATTATGACGGACCCCAGAACGAAGGCAAACAATAACATTTCGCAGCCGCTTTGTTTTTGAAGCGGCTTCGGTTTTCTTTTCGGTATCTCATCGTATGTATTTAATCTATGTTATGCCGTATCGAGCTTTGCATAAGTGTTGCTGATGCGCTTCGAGAAATTGTTCGGAATGGAAGTAATTTCATTGTCGATAAACAATATTTTTGCATATAATATAACTGACGCAGGTTCAGTCTGATGGCTGCGGCAAGACGGCGAAGCACATAGTGTGATTTTACGCTTTACGCCATGAGTATGACAATAAGTAAAGCCTTATGTAATATTTACACTGAATAGCTTTGCAGAAATTAAGCAACATGAATATGCATGAAAAATAAGCATGACACGATCTCATAATTCCTGCTCTGTGCGTGATGATTGGTGTATAAAAACCCACAAAAGAAACTACGGAGCCCGGACTTCGTCTGAAGGGTATGCAGACCTCCCGACCGTTCCTGTTCAAGTGAAGCGTTCACGCTCACGCACGAACGACTCGGATGTTGGGAGCACAAAACAGTCGAGAGGGCACCGACCTTGCTGAGGCAGGGTTTTCTTTCGCCCATCACACGGCAATGCGGGAATTTTTGATATTTTTTGCTGCATGATCCGAATAGTACAAGTAGGCATTTCTTGAAAAGTATAATATACGATATACGATGAGGGGCAACAAGCAGAAAGGAGACTTTCGCATTGCGAAGTTTATCATAACAGAATGAAAGAGAAAAATCCATCAAGAAAAAATGATATAGCGGACATTACTATAACAGATATAAACAATTTGGGCTGCGGAGTAGGCAGAATAAAAGGTGTTGTTACATTTGTAGCCGGTGCTTGTACGGGGGATGAGCTTACGGTTAAGCTTATAAAGGTTACTTCCGATTACAATGTTGGTAAAATTGTAGAGATTAAGAAGGTATCACCTTACCGCATTGAACCGGGCTGCATCGCTGCAAATAGGTGCGGTGGCTGTGTATACCGATTTATTACATACGAGCATGAGTTAGAGCTTAAAAAAAGGCGAGTGGCAACGTCCATGAAAAAAGCGGGGCTTGATATTGCGATCGGCGAGGTTATGAGCGCAGGGGAACTTTCCGGTTATAGAAATAAAGCTCAATATCCCGTGGGTACAGTTACCCATCGGAAGGGAAAATTGGCGAATAAACAGACAGTTATTGGATTCTATGCCGAAAAGTCCCACGACATTATACCTTGTGTTTTAGAGAACGGTTCATGCAGATTACAGCCAGTTGTATTTAGCGAGATTGCCGACTTTATCCGTGTGTGGATGGATGAAAATAAGCTGTCAGCATACGATGAAATAAGCGGAAAGGGAACAATGCGCCATATCTATCTGCGCAGGTCTGAAACCTCGGGCGAGGTAATGTTATGCCTTGTGGTTAATGATAAATCGGACAAGCTTGACTCGCTAACTACTGCTGTTTGCGACAAATTCCCTAACATAGTAAGTGTTTACATAAACGTAAACTCAAAAAACACCAACGTTGTCTTGGGGAAAGAATTTATCTGCGTTTACGGCAAAGAAAAGCTTACAGACGTACTTTGCGGCAGAACTTTTGAGATTTCGCCGCAATCATTCTGGCAAGTCAATCGAAAAGCAGCCGAGATGCTGTACAACAAAGCTGCAGAGCTTGCGGATATAAAAGCAGGCGAGCGTGTTATTGACCTTTTCTGCGGTATTGGAACTGTAGGAATGTCAATATGCAAACCTGATGTGAAACTTTTTGGTGTTGAGATAGTGCCAGAGGCGGTTGAGAACGCTCGCCGCAACGCGAAGATTAATGGATTTAATGATGCGGAGTTCATTTGCTGTGATGCTGCAGACCCTAAAGCCTTTGAATCTGAGCTTCGGAGAATTTCCGAGGGCGGCATTGATGCGGTTATTCTTGACCCACCTAGAAAGGGCTGCACGCCTGAGCTTTTGGAGCTTATATGTGAGCTGGTACCGAAGCGGATAGTATATATTTCCTGCAATCCCGATACTCTGGCGCGAGATATTGCGTTACTGGAGCCTTCATACAACTGCGACGCTGTCACTCCCGTGGATATGTTCCCCAGAACGGGTCATGTGGAAACGGTTGTCCTTTTAAATAGAAAGTAGCCGAGATCACACCCTATTACCACTCATAGCAAAGGTCAAAAAGCAATTTTCGTGGATATGTAGCCGGCGGCTAGAATATATGAACGCCTAAAAATGTGACAGTTGTAAACTTATATTATTAAATCATAAAAGAGATTTTTATCTATGGATAAAAAAATTATTGAAATCCGGCTTAACTTTGGCTTGTGTCCTGGCCCTTGCCGCGATGATTACCTTGACAACACCGGCAGGCAAATACATTGGAAAAGCGGTATTGAGTGCCGCTCAAGGATTATTTAATACAAACGAAGCTGACATAGATTTGGTCGGAATAATCATGCCAAGCTCTGATGATAAAAACCAAATAACCAAGACATCAGATTCGATTACAGACGGTGATGTTGTATTTTTAGAAAGAAATGCAATAAAGAAAAACAAGACTTTGTAACACTTTCATGGGAATGTACCGATTATTCTCAGGATATTTGGTTCTTTGGCGACAGTTATTTTGATATTGACTCAACCATGTGGCCATATTATTTACTAAATACCAAAGACAACTTTTTATTAAGCGGCTATGGTGGTGCGCGAGCAAATGCAATGTACGAAGATTTCAAAACCGCATTAACTCACGGAACACCAAAATTTGCGGTGTGGTGTTTAGGCATGAATAACGGTGATGACGAAGGTTCAATAAACAGGTCTTGGTATATATATACCGAGAAATTCATTGCTGATTGCAACGCCAAAGGAATTATCCCGATTTTGGCGACAATCCCGAACACACCAACGGTAAACAATATATATAAAAATGTGTATGTGCGAAACAGTGGTTATAGATACATAGATTTTGCATCAGCAGTTGGAGCAAATGAAAAAGGCAGCAGTTGGTATAATAATATGTTGTCCGGCGATAATATACATCCCACTGAGGAGGGCGGAAAAGCATTAGCAAATCAGATTTTTATTGATTTGCCGGAGATTAAATAAAAAAC
>JAZNFI010000104.1:0-30584 GCA_045589075.1 Candidatus Flemingiibacterium sp. | reverse complement strand
GACCACGGGTTTTGACATCAACGGTGGCAGTGACAGTCACATACTCGCTTCCGTAGTCAACGTCAATTATTTCCGCCGAGGCGTACAGCTTGTTTACAACACCTGCATCGGAGTTTGGAATTATAAAGGTTTGTATAGATTTGCCGTTCTGCACCATTGCCTCAAGCTTTGAAACAAGCTCGTCAAGCCCCTCGCCTGTCAGTGCCGACACCGCGACGGTATTCTTTTCGGGGTCGATGGCAAGGTGTCCGAAGCCAAGCTCTGCACGGTCGCATTTGTTGTAAACATAAAGGGTAGGCTTGCCTGATGCACCAAGCTCCGAAAGAAGCTTTTCCGTTACTGCAAGCTGATTCATTGACTCGGGGTCGGAGGCGTCAATAAGAATTAAAATAATGTCGGCGAAGGCGGCTTCGTCAAGGGTTGACTTAAATGCCTTAATAAGGTGATGGGGAAGATTTCTTATAAACCCTACGGTGTCGGTAAGGAGGATGTCAACGCCGCAAGGAAGTGTGAATTTTCTTGTGGTGGGGTCGAGGGTTGCAAAAAGCTTGTCCTCGGCTAAAATTCCTGCATCGGTAAGTCTGTTAAGGAGGGTTGACTTTCCTGCATTGGTGTATCCGACGATAGATACCTTTGTAATACCTGAACGCTCACGAGCCTTTCTCTTGGTAAGTCTGCCGCGCTCAAGATCTTCAAGCTCGGCGTTTAACTGCTCCTCGCGGCGGCGAAGATGACGTCTGTCGGTTTCAAGCTTGGATTCGCCTGGACCTCTGGTTCCGATTCCACCGCCAAGTCTTGACAGCTCCGTGCCGCGTCCTGCAAGTCGTGGTGCGGTGTATTTAAGCTGTGCAAGCTCTACTTGAAGCTTACCCTCCCGTGAGGTCGCGTGAAGTGCAAAAATATCGAGAATAAGCATGGAACGGTCAAGGACTCTCACATCGCAGTCGATGCCGTCCTCAATGTTGCGTATCTGCATGGGGGAAAGCTCAAGGTCAAAAATTACAAGCTTTATGGCGTTGTTTTTGCAAAGGTCGGACAACTCACAAAGCTTACCGCTTCCGATACAGGTTCTGTGATTTGGGGCGTCCAGCGATTGCACCATTTTTGCGAAAACACTTCCGCCTGCGGTGTCGAGAAGTCTTTCAAGCTCATTAAGAGAAGTCTCACACTCTCCGTCGCTCATTTTAGACGTATTCACCGCAACCAGAACAGCGCGTTCAAAATCTTCCATAAGGATACCTCCATTGTGACAGTTTATTAATTGAATATCTGTTATATTCCTCTGCATCCCCATGCGGCACAGTCAAGAGAAAAGGTGGCATGGGAAATATTATCGGCGTTTGAGGGCTGATTTCTCGGAGTGTGGGCAACGTGCGGAGCGGTTGTGTAATAATGGCAAGAGCCACTTACCCATAGAGTAAGTAAAAACAAAAAACGAAGGTTTGAAGTCGTGATAATGACGCTTCAAACCTCCGATTCAGTGCAAAATAAATTATTTCGCGCGTTCAAGACGCTTCTTGAACTTGTCTACACGTCCGCCTGCATCCACAAGCTTCTGCTTGCCGGTGTAGAAGGGGTGACACTTGGAGCAGATTTCAACCTTCATATCACCTTTGGTAGAACGGGTTACAACGGTTTCGCCACAAGCACACTTGATAGTAACCTCTTTGTATTCGGGATGGAGTCCTTCTTTCATGATATACACCTCTTTAACATTATTTGCATGGATTTTGCCATGCCAAAATATCATACACCATAGTATAACATACTTTTTTTTGAATTGCAATAGTTTTTTTGAAAAAATTCGGAAATTTGTTGATTTTTATATGAGAAACGTCAAAAGAGTACCATGAATTAAGATACAAATGTGCATAATTCAAAAATACAGTGGAGCGGAGTTGTTTTATTCCTCGTTTATACTGCCGTATTCGTTTACATATATCCTCGGTATTCTCGGAGAGATTCCGCACAGTATCTCATATGAAATTGTTCCGATAAGCTCTGCAATCCGGTCGGCACGCACTCGGTCGTCAGCTCCCATGAGAGTTGCCACAGAGCCGATTTTTGCGGAAGGAATATCCGTGACATCCACCATAAGCTGATCCATGCAGATTCTGCCGATCAGGGGTGCCAGCTTGCCGTCAATAAGCACGCCCCCCTTGTTGGAAAGCAGCCGCGGATACCCATCGGCGTAGCCTATGGGAAGTGTGGCGACAACCGTTTCACGATCAGTAATATAGGTATGACCGTAGCTGACACCCACACCGGCTTCAACTGTTTTAATATCGGTTATTCTTGCGCGCAGTGCCATGGCTGGCTTGATTGGCAGAACTCTTTCGGCGCAGTCCGATGGATTCAGACCGTACAGAGAGATGCCTTGGCGTACAAGATCGTATTTGTTCGCTACGGAAGACTCGGTAATGGCGGCACTGTTGCACAGACTTCTTATTGGGACGTTTATACCGGCGTTTTTCATGCGCTCAGTGAAAGCGTCAAAAAGCTCAGACTGGCGGTGGGTCGTGGTTTTGTCAAGCTCATCCGCCCTTGCATAGTGGCTGAATACGCCTGCCATGGTGAGATTCTCAAGTGAAGCAATGCGCAGGATTTCCCCAAGACTTTCATCTGATTTTTTCTGTGAGGTACATTCAAGTCCTATTCTCGACATGCCTGTGTCAAGGACCAGGTAATACCTGCAAGTCCTGCCTGCAGTTACCGCCACGTCTGACAGCTCTTTTGCGTTTTCGTATCTGAAGACAGACGGTATAATATTATCAAAGCTCATGAGATCGGAATAAAGTGCCGGGTTTATCTCCGACAGTATGAGTATGGGGGATTTGATTCCTGCCAACGAAAGCTCGGCGGCTTCATCAAAGGTAGCGACTGCAAAAAAATTAGCCGAGGCTCTGTTTTCAAGCTCTTTTGCTACTTTTACTGCACCGTGCCCGTATGCGTTAGCCTTTACTACCGCCATAATGGAAGCTCCGAAGGCAGCAGCGTGGTTTTTTGCAAGAGAAAAATTCTGACGTATTGCGGCGAGGTCAATCTCTGCCCATGCCCGCGTCATATTTTTCGCGTTCTGCATTTTATCAGATTCCTTTCTCGATAAATCAATCATAATACGATTATTGCCGCCATGAGGCGGCGATAATCGTTTCAGTTAAAAATGTCGTTCCATTGACGCTCGGCGAAATATCGGTGTGCGTCATTGTTATAATGGACGCCGTCATTTGCGAAGATGCCGTGGGTTTTCGGGGTGTCGTTGAATAGAGGCGAATGACGAAGGTCAATCATACGGCAATCCTCGAATTTTCCGACAAATTTGTCGAGGATACCGTTCATGCGCTCAACCCGACTCGCCTCGAAGTTTTCCGAAAGAGCGCGATAGAGGTACAGAGGTATCCCACGACCTGTCTTGCCGCCGCCAAGGGCGGTGAAAAATCCCCAAAATATGTTCTCGTAGTTTGACTCTGCCTCGTTCATCGCCTTTGAACCGGTAAAGCATTCGGTTTCCCACTGATTCCAGTGGAGTCCGATTATACGGGGCTTTTTGCCGTTCATTGCGAGATTCATAAAGGCGAGGGAAAGAATCTCCGTGGTGAGAGGGTACAGCGAAATGTCACATTCACCAAGCACGCCCGGCTTCAGTACAGGCTCGCGCATGGCATACCACATATTGTCGCCATGTGCCTCATATTCGCCAACGCCCTGACCGCCCACCGAAATTTGTATAACGTACAAATCGGGAAGACAGGCACCGCCATCTATTGCGTCCTGCCATTTTTTTGCGAACAGGTTGGCAAGACAGCAGGTGTCGTCCTGGGTTTCCCCAAGGTTCATACCGCTTGTGGTAAATCCGGTCCACGTAACGTCGTCAAGCCCGTATGCCTGATTGTATTCTCTGTCAAGTCCCCACACGTTTTTCAGCGGTGTTCTGATTATATCGGCTTTGGGAAGCACGGTGCCGTGCGCGTGAGCGTTTGATTGCCCCAGCACTATAAGCAGGGGCGCATCATTTTTTGAGAATTCCATTTTATTTCTTCTCCGCGTCATTCTGACGGATTTCCACTCTGCGTATCTTTCCGCTTGTGGTCTTGGGGAGTTCATCAACAAACTCCACAACGCGAGGGTATTTGTAGGGAGCAGTTGTAACCTTGACGTGGTTCTGAAGCTCCTTTTTCAGCTCATCGCCTGCTTTGTCGCGCCAGCCCTTTGCCAGCACGATTGTAGCCTTTACTACCTGACCGCGAACGGGGTCGGGCACTGCCGTTACAGCGCACTCGAGTACGGATGGGTGGGTGAGAAGCGCACTCTCAACCTCAAAAGGACCTATACGGTAGCCGGAGCACTTGATAACGTCATCGTTGCGCCCCTCAAACCAGAAGTAACCGTCGGAGTCGCGCCACGCCATGTCGCCCGTGTTGTAAGTACCGTTTTTGAAGGCACGGGTATTTGCCGCATCGTCGTTCTCGTATTCTAAGAACAGTCCCGTGGGATGCTCCGAAGCATTTTTAATGACGATAGAGCCGACTACACCGTCTTCGCATTTGTTGCCGTTCTCGTCAACGATGTCAATGTCGTAAATGGGGGAAGGCTTGCCCGTTGAGCCTTGCTTTATTTCGTCCCAACCGAAATTTGCAAGCAGGACAGTGGTTTCGGTTTGACCGAAGCCTTCGTATATTGTTTGCCCCGTTGCTTCCTTGAAACGCTTTACAACCTCGGGATTAAGAGGCTCGCCTGCCGTACCGCAGTGGTGTAGGGTTGACCAGTCGCAGCCCGAAAGGTCCTCTTTGATGAGAAAACGGTAGATAGTGGGGGGAGCGCAGAAGGTGGTGAGCTTCAAGTGGTCAATAGCGGCAAGGAGGTTTGCAGGCACAAACTTGTCGGTGTCATAAGCCACATTGACGGCACCGCATATCCACTGACCGTATATCTTGCCCCATGCAAACTTCGCCCAGCCCGAATCGGAAACTGTGAGATGACGTCCCCCATCCTCAACCTTCTGCCAATAGTGTGCCGTGGTGATGTGTCCGAGAGGGTAAAGGAAGTTGTGGGTTATCATCTTGGGCATACCGGTAGTACCTGAGGAGAAATACATGAGCATAGTGTCCATGTTTTTTGACGCAGCCTCGCCCGTAGGACGGGAATAGTCAGAGGAAGCTTTCGCGGTAAGTGCCCTCATATCGAGAAATTCGTCGCCGTAGCGTTCCGCAATGCCGTCGCCAACAAGACCTATGTTCATTAGAGTGTGACATTTCTCGCGAGAGTTTCTTATGTGCTTTATGATTTCATCGTCCTCTGCCGCGATTATCATGCGCACATTTGCGGCATCACAGCGATAGATTATGTCCTTTTCGGTAAGCTGGAAGGAAGCGGGAATTGATGTTGCACCCATCTTGCACAGGGCAACGAGGGTAAACCAAACCTCGGGACGCTGTTTTAAGATAAGCATAACGCGCTCACCCTTTTTGATACCGAGGGAAGTAAGCAGATTTGCGATTTTGTCCGACTGCTCCTTAACGTCGCCAAAGCTGAAATGTTTTTCCTCGCCGTCGTCGTTAAGCCAGATAAGGGCGGGCTTTTCGGGGTCAAGACGAGCGTATTCGTCTATGATGTCATAGCCGAAATTAAAATTTTCGGGAATATTTAATTTATAATTCTTTTTGAAATCCTCGTATGAATCGAAGTCTGTGCGAGGAAGGTATCTGTTAAGTAAATCCATTGGTCTGTACGTCCTTTTGTGATTAGTTACGCTTCATGTTTTCGTTTATTACCGTCAGAAATTTTGAAACGGTTCCGATAGCTCTTTGACTGTGAGGGATTGAGGGGTTGAAATATATAGAATCGCCTGCACGCAGGATGTATTCATGCTGTCCAAGCGTCACCGCAACCGTTCCTTCAAGCACCATGTTGAATTCCTGACCCGAATGAGTTACAGGCTCGTGATGTTCATCGGTGGGATCGAGGGTAACTATCATAGGCTCCATCTCGCGATCAATGTAATTATATGCGAGAGAGGAGAATTTGTAGCCTGCGTAGCGTTCAACATCAAGTCCGTTGCCTTGGCGAACCAGAGTGTAGTCAACCATTCTCGGCTCATCTCCGAGCAGGAGTACCGTAGGGTCAACGCCAAACACAGAAGCGATGGAATACAGCTTTCCTACGGGAATATCGGTTTTGGCGTTTTCGTAATCGTCATAGGTTTCTTGGGACACTCCGATTTTTTGTGCGACGAGATCAGCGTCTATATCGAGAATATCGCGAAGCTCGCGTACTCTTGCGGCTATTTGTTCAACTTGTGGTATCATAAAGGCAAACCCTTTCCAAAACAATTTATTTTGGCATATTATATCATATTTCTCGGCGTATTTCAAGCATTTTTTGTAAATACACGTTTAAACACTGAAAAATGCAAGCTTATTTCGGATTTTGTGCACTTTTGTGGGATTATGGGAGAAAAGTGGGGAGTGGCGTGCCGTTTCCTCGGACAAACGCCCTTGGACGGCGGCTGCTTTGCTGCAGGGCAAACAAGGCTATGAGCATACGAGTTCCGTGCCGCTCTCTCTCTCATTTAAAAAATCATTATCATTATCATTTTCATTTTCATTATCATTATCATACTCATATTCATATTCATTATCATTATCATATAGGTATACGTTCGTATCCCGTGGTATAGCTTCGTATACGTTTGTATAAATTCGTATACAGCGGTATAAGCCGCATATGGCAATATGAGTATCTTTTTTCACGAACAGTGCGAAAAATGTACCGTCTGGCAGTGTTTTCGCAGTATCAGAGGGAAAAGCTCAAAATATCTGAAAAACAAAAAAGTGCCGCCCTTTAGGACGGCACTCTTAAGTAAACTTGAAATTATTCAGCCTTAGCTGCTTCAACAGGGCAAGCGCCTGCACAAGCACCGCACTCAATGCACTCATCGGCATTGATCTCATACTTGCCATCACCCTCAGAGATGCAGCCTACGGGACACTCATCAGAGCAAGCGCCACAAGCGATGCATTCATCGGAAATCTTGTATGCCATTATGTATTACCTCCGTGTATTAATTTTTTACATACATAATTGTATCACATATTTTTTAAATTGCAATAGGTTCATGAAAAAGTTCAAATATTATTCATGGATTACCCTATGCTTACTGTTCCTTCGGCTTTACACCTTTTCCGCCGATTACCTTTACTTCATCTCTGTGGTAAACCTTGGGGACTATCATGTCTTGCTTTGAGCCAAATCTTACCCTCACAAGTCCGGCCAGCGGCTGCACCTCGATGACGGTGCCATCGCCGTCGGGAGTTTCAACAATTTGGTCTACCTTGGGTGTTTTTTTGATTTCCTCCTGGTAAACATCATGCTCATAGCGCAGGCAGCACATGAGACGTCCGCAGGCACCCGAAATTTTGGCGGAATTAAGGGAGAGATTTTGCTCCTTAGCCATCTTGATGGAAACCTGAACAAAGTCGGACAGGAAGGTCTTGCAGCAGAATGGTCTGCCGCATATGCCAATGCCGCCAAGCAGCTTTGTTTCATCTCTTATACCTATCTGACGAAGTTCAATTCTTGTGTGGAATGCCGCCGCTAAATCCTTTACAAGCTCGCGGAAGTCAACTCTGCCCTCGGCGGTGAAGTAAAAAAGAAGCTTTGAGGCGTCAAAGGCGTATTCCACATCTATAAGCTTCATTCCAAGCTTGTGTTCCAGTATTTTCTCTTGGCAAACAGCAAGTGCTTCCTGCTCTTTTTGGCTGTTGTATTCGTGCTTTTCTGTGTCCTCGTCTGTTGCCTTTCTTATAACGGGGCGCAGCGGCAGAACTATTTCACGCTCCGTTACTGTGCGGTTCGGGATGTCACAAACGCCGTATTCAAGTCCGCGGGAGGTTTCTACGATAATCGCTTCACCCTTGGTGCATACAAAGTCTCCGGGGGCGAAATAGTATATTTTTCCGCCGGTCTTGAAGCGGATTCCAACTATCTCATAACGTGCAAGCTCCTCGTTGGATTCTCTGCCGAGGGGTTCTTCGACCTCGTCAAAATCCAAATTTTCAAGCTCATTTTGGCTTATTGAATTTATCTCCTCAACTATCTCCTCGTTAATATTACCTGCCGTGGTTATATATTCGGTGAAGCTTGAGTCCTCCTCGGCAATCACGGGAGCAGCCGCGGCAGATTCTGTCGCCGCTGAATCGACCCGTTCACCAAATTCTCCGTGGCTGCGACTGCGCTGATGCTTTCTGCGCCGTCTGTTGGAGTCAAAATCACCATTCTTTGACTTCTCAGGCAGGTCTGTCCCGTGGTTAAGCTCCAAAGCTTCGGCATTTTCGGCCGAAATTTCCGGAGTGTTAGTCTGACGCCAATTGTCGCGCCTGCCTTTTTTGTGCCTATTATAGGGGCGGCGATTATCTTTGCCCTCGCTGTTATTCACCGTGCTTTCGGTGGTGGTGGGAGATGTGAACGAAGCAGCAGACTGTGCCACGGTGGGGGGAGTGTCATAACGGGGATGAGAGGTGTTTATTTCTCCGCCGTGTTCTGTGGTGTCGCCCGTGCGGTCCGCAGATTTGTTGTGCGTGGATTTGCGGCGATAGTGCTTGTAAAAGGGCTTTTTTGTGCCGTTTCGATTTTCGCGGCGTGCGTCACCGCGGTTATTGTTTTTATCATTTTCCATGTTTGTAACAAGTCCTTTCCTAAGGCAGCGAAAACGCTTTATTTTGGGAATTTCCCATAGATCCGCCTTTTTCAAAACCGAATATGTGTTTTATCTATTGATTTGTTGTTCGACCCGCGTTCATTGCGGAGATTGCCGTGTATATCTGCGCGAGACTGATATTTACATTGTGCTCCGAGGAGCATTTTGCCTGAGTAAATATTTCCGTAAGGGTGAGCAGCCTTGAAAGGGTAAATCGAGAAGCAAGGCTTGCGGCTTTTTCCGGAGTTTGAAAAAATATGGGCTCTGCAGCCGAAGTAAGCTTTGCCATTACAAGGTCGCGCGCCGCGTGGGAAAGAAGCTCCGCCACCTTTTCAAATTCCGAACGCTGTTTAACGCTTACGAGCTTTGAAGCATGCTCAAAAAAATGAAGATCGTCCTGGGGAGTTTTTCTGTCGGCAAGCAGTTCAATGAACTTTTGTGCCTGCTTATAAAGTGTGAATGTGTCTCCCTCGCCTCTTGACGCTAAGAGTTCTTTTGCCGTGCCGAGGCTTCCGTGGGCGAGTCTTACTGCTGCCATAAAAACATCCGGCTCGTTTTTTTGCATGATGCGAAGCTCCTCGCTTTCGCCCGTGAGCCGATTAATAATTTCTTCATCCTTCAGTGACCCGATGCGCAGTATCGGAGCACGGCTCCTTACTGTTGAGAGCAGCCCCTCGGCGTTTTCCGATAAAATCAGAAACATGACGTGAGGCGGCGGCTCCTCAAGTATCTTTAAAAGTGCGTTCTGCGCTTGGGTATTCATGGAATTGCCGTCGCTTATGATGAAAATTTTTTTGGGAAGGTCGATGGGGGCAAACACAGCCTCCTCGCGCAGCTTCCTTATTACATCAACCCCAAGCTGTACCTTGCCTTTTTCGGGCTCCACTGTAATAACGTCGGGAGATTGGTCCCGCATTATCTTATCACAATTGATACACTTCATGCACGGTGGGGCACTTTCGTCACATGACACCGCCTGGCATATAAGCTTTGCCAGAGTATGCTTACCGCAGCCCCGTGCGCCTTCGATAATGTAAGCGTGTGCGAGACGTTTGGCGGCGACATCGCGTTTAAGACGCGAAATAAGCTGTCCGTTACCGAGAAAACTGTCAAATCCGGACATAAAAGCACCTCCAACATAAGCTCACAATTATACAGGATACATTATATCAGAATATCATACGGTTGTCAAGTGTTTGGGGGGCGGGGTTTTATGTATCTCAAAAAAACACATTTTGCGCCCGATTTTTGATTGTTTTGGAAAAAATGCACCGAAATCGTAAATATTCTGCGAATAATTATAAAAAAACCGCGAAACTATTGATTTTTTGTTTCGCTATGTGGTATAATATATTATGTATACTTATGTGCCTTATGGACTGCAAGGCCAGCGCATCCGCAAAGCGGGTCGAAAACGGGCGGTTGTTTGTAAACTGTCTGTAAATCTTTGCGCATGATACCTTGTTGGCGGACAAACGGTGCATACTGAATTACAAATACATTATTGCGAAGGAGCGTTGCAATTGTCGGAAAGCAGTAAAAAGAACGGTACTGCCACCGTTGCCGATACCTTTCGAGAGAAATATGAGGCGAATTTGTCCCCCTATGCCTTCCGCGAGTCGGATTCAAAGGGAAGGGACATTCCCCTTGCCAAGTCCGAGGTAAGAGGCGATTTTCAGCGCGACCGGGACCGTATTATTCATTCAAAAGCATTCAGACGGCTTATGCATAAGACCCAGGTGTTTCTGGCGCCCGAGGAGGAGCATTACCGTACCCGTCTGACCCATACACTTGAGGTTACCCAGATAGCCCGTACCATAGCCCGTGCCCTCAAACTCAACGAGGACCTCTGCGAGGCGGCGGCACTTGGACACGACCTGGGTCATACACCGTTCGGACACATTGGAGAGAAGGCACTGAGAAGATACTGCCTTCCCGAGTTCACCCATTACAGCCAGAGTCTGCGTGTTGTTGAAAAGCTGGAGTGTCTCAATCTCACCTTTGAGGTGAAGGACGGTATTGTCAACCATCAGGGTGAACACCTTGCCTCTACTTTGGAGGGTAGAGTGGTGAAATTTGCAGACCGAATTGCTTATATAAATCACGATATTGATGACGCTGTCAGGGCGGGGATACTTCT
Organism: Candidatus Flemingiibacterium sp.; assembly: GCA_045589075.1. GTDB lineage: Bacteria > Bacillota > Clostridia > Oscillospirales > CAG-272 > Flemingiibacterium. The sequence continues at coordinate 19,749 of JAZNFI010000104.1, read as the reverse complement.
TGAAAGCGATATTCCCGAGAAGCTTCACCGTGCTCTCGGCGCGAACCATTCAGCGCGAATCAACACTATGGTGGTAAGTGTGGTTTCAGAAAGCGAAGGGAAGAACGAGATAACCATGGCACCGGACATTCAGGAGGCGACGGACGAGCTTCGCGATTTTCTTTTCGAACACGTTTATTACAGCCCTATTGTTCTTGCCGAGGAAGAGCGTGCGATGGGACTTATAGTAAGGCTGTTCGAGCATTTTGTAAAGCATCCGGGAGAGATGCCGGGATTCTTTTGTGAGCTGTGCGAAAGCGAGCCAATCGAGAGGGTAGTTGCTGACTTTATTTCAGGCATGACCGACCGACACGCCATAAGTCTTTACAAAAAGCTCTTTGTGCCCAGCACGTGGAGCGGTCCGGTATACATATGATAGCACCGGAGATTATAGAAGAAATAAAATACCGCTGTGATATAGAGGACGTCATTTCTTCCTACGTCCCTCTGAAGCGCGCGGGCTCAAACCTTAACGGAAAATGCCCGTTCCACAGCGAGCGTACCCCCTCTTTCACCGTGTTTCCGGCTACAAGAAGCTTTTACTGCTTCGGCTGCGGGGCGGGAGGAGACGTGGTTACTTTCATAATGAAGCGTGAAAACCTGGATTATGTTTCAGCACTTGAGATGCTGGCGGCGCGTGCAGGTATAGAAATACCGAAATCCGCAAGGAATTCCGAGCCGGAGGGAACGGTCAAGCGCGAACGAATCCTTAATATGAACCGTGAGGCGGCAAGATTTTTCCACGCCTCGCTCTATGACCCCGCACTTGGCGGTGCGGCACTGAAATATCTTACCGACCGAGGACTTTCGGGCTCTGTCATAAAGCATTTCGGTCTGGGCTTTGCTCCGAACGGCTTTGGTGCTCTTACCGACCATTTAATGAAGCAAGGCTACACTTCGGAGGAAATGCAGACAGCGTTCCTTGCCGGTATATCAAAAAAGACAGGCAAGCCCTTTGACTATTTCAGAAACAGAGTTATCTTCCCCATAATCGACGTGACGGGAAATGTGGTTGCGTTCGGCGGACGTGTCATGGACGATTCCATACCCAAGTATCTTAATACCTCCGACACTCCGGCGTTTAAAAAGAGCAGAAATCTGTTCGCGCTCAACTACGCAAAAAGTAAATGTGCTGAAAGGCTCATACTTTGTGAGGGCTACATGGATGTCATCGCTCTCCATGCTCACGGCTTTGAAAACGCCGTGGCAACGCTCGGTACGGCAATAACTGCCGAGCAGGCGAGGATAATGGCTAAATACACAAAGCAGGTCATTATTTCCTACGACTCCGACGAGGCAGGTCAGAGAGCCGCAAATAAGGCAATGAAGCTGCTTTCAGAGGTGGGACTTGATGTGCGTGTGCTTAAGATGACCGGAGCGAAGGACCCTGACGAGTTTCTTAAAAAGCACGGAAATACAGCACAGGAAAAATTCAGGTACCTGCTTGACAACAGCCGTGCGGGATTTGAGTATAAGCTGGATGCGGTGCTTTCAAAGCATGACATTAACTTAATGACCGAGCGCATAAAAGCGGCTGCAGAGCTGTGTGTGATAATAGCTGAGGTTTATTCCGAGGCGGAGAGAGAGGTATATATCGATGCCGTTTCCAAAAAGCTGGAGATTCCCCGTGACAGCCTGAAAAATGATGTCAGACGGAAGATCGCGGAGAGGAACAAGGCGGAGAGGAAGGCAGAAATAAAGGAAGTTTTCAATAAAACTGCAGGGTATGGCGACAGAATCAACCCGGACTTTATAAAAAATACGGGTGCGGTCAATACTGAGGAAAATATTCTTGGAATATTGCTTCTTTACCCGGAAAACATGGTGCTTATAAAAAACGGAAGTCTTAAGCTTACGTCGGACGACTTTTTTTCGGACTTTAACCGAAAGGTGTTTTCGTCGGCACTTGAGCAGTGCACGGAATCGGGACAGTTCGATATATCCGCTCTCAACGAGACTTTTGAGCCTGACGAGATGGGCAGGATAACTTCTATGGTGGTTCGGAGAAGGCAGCTTACCGACAATACAACCGAGCTTTTGCGCGGTATGATAGAAAGACTGCGCGAGGAGTCCTCGGTGAGGAAAAAAACGGGCAACGAGGTGGGGCAGATAGCCGATATAATTTCGTTTAAGCGCGAAAAAATGAAAAAGCAACAGTAATTACCGAATTACGGGAAAACATCTCATATATTTTCGAAAGGATAACAAAAATGGCGGACAACAATATGAATTACGATTACGAGAAGGAGCTTGAGGAAAAAGCTGCCCAGGACGCTGCGGATGAGGCTGGGAATGATGATGAGCAGCCTGCAGCGGAGGCAGATAAGAAGATAAATGTGGGCGAGCTTATCGCGAAGGGAAAGAGCAAGGGTTCACTTACCTCCAGCGAGATAGTGGAGGCTCTCGGCGAGATGGACTACGACATAGAACAGATTGACAAGCTCTATGAGGACCTTGAAAACAACGGTATTGAGGTGAATTATCTTGAAAGCCCCGATTTTGCTGACATCGAGAGCGAGGTCGAGCAGTACGAATCGGCGGAGGAAATGGAAAAGATGCTGGTGCAGGAGGGACTTTCGATAGACGACCCTGTACGTATGTATCTTAAGGAGATAGGACAGGTTCCGCTTCTTGATAATGGTAAGGAGATTTCTCTTGCCGAGCAAATGGCTGAAGGCAACGAGGAGGCAAAGCAGGAGCTTGTAAAGGCGAACCTAAGACTCGTCGTTTCCATAGCAAAGCGATATGTGGGTAAGGGAATGTTCTTTTTGGACCTCATTCAGGAAGGAAACCTGGGACTCATGAAGGCGGTGGACAAGTTCGACTACCGCAAGGGCTACAAGTTCTCCACCTACGCTACCTGGTGGATAAGACAGGCGATAACGAGGGCAATAGCCGATCAGGCACGCACCATCCGTATCCCCGTACACATGGTTGAGACTATTCATAAGGTGTCCAGATATTCCCGCCAGCTTCTCCAGGAAAACGGCAGAGAAGCCACCGCGGAGGAGATAGCTGAAAAGATGGGAACCACCGCCGAAAAGGTAAGAGAAATTATGAAGATAGCTCAGGATCCCGTGTCCCTTGAAACGCCGATTGGCGAGGAGGAGGACAGCCACCTCGGCGACTTTATTCCCGACGATGATTCACCGGCACCCGCGGAAGCCGCATCGTACGCCCTTCTCCGGGAACAGCTCAATGAGGTGCTTCATACCCTAACCCCCCGGGAGGAACACGTTCTGAAGCTGCGTTTTGGACTCATAGACGGACGCACGAGAACACTGGAGGAAGTGGGTAAGGAATTCAATATTACCAGGGAGCGTATACGTCAGATTGAAGCAAAAGCACTCCGAAAGCTTCGCCATCCCAGCCGTTCAAAGAGGCTTAAGGATTATCTTGATTGACTGTTCGGCAAAAGCGACAAAAGTGTGGCAATGCAGTTGTGGATAACGTACAGAGTGTTGAGCAAAACTGTAAAAACTGTCCGTATAAAACTGTAGGTGTTACACAAAAAGCACAAAAATATAAAGAAAAAAACCTAAAGAGTTTTTTGTATAAGGGATTTAAGGATAAAATATTGCTTGACATCCTGCTTCTTTTGGTGTAAAATAATAAAAGGTATATTTTTTGGATTTTTCGGGAGGAACACAATGAAAAAGAGAATTGTAAGCATGGCGCTTTCCCTGCTTATGTTGTTTACTGCTGTTGTAACAGCTTCATGTAACAAGGAAGACGATACCAACGACACCCTGGCCGTAGACGGCAATAGCTCCAACGCGATGACCGTTTCCCTTTGGGGAATTAAGGGCGAAGGTACCACGGATGAGGCAATAGCTGCAGTTGAGGATGCCATGAGTAAAATTACGAAGGTACAGTTCAACACAGCAATTGATCTTGTTCTTTATGAAGAGGACGAGTATTTTGATGCCATCACTGAAAGGATGGACGAGATACAGGCTGCCAAGGATGCAAAGATCGCCGAGGCAGAAGCCAGAAAGAAGGCAGAGAAAGAGGCAAGAAAGAAGGGCGAAACCCTTGCCCCTATTGAGACAGAGGCAGCTACAGAGGCTGTTGATACCGAAGATGAGACTGTACTTGACCAGTACGGTATTCCTACCACACTTTACCCCCCTGTTAAGGATGATCAGATAGACATCTTCCTTATCACTGATTATGAAATGCTTTGTTATATGCAGGAAAAAGGGGTTCTCTCTGTGCTTGACGAGCAGCTGTCCGGTTCATCCAAGCTTCTGAAGCAGTATATCCATCCTACGTTGATTTCTGCCGGAAAGCTGAACAAAAAGACCGTTGCCATTCCTAATCAGCAGCTCGTAGGCGAGTATACATACATGCTTTTAAACAAGGAGCTCCTTGATAAGTATTCTTACGACATTGACAATATAGCAACACTTCAGGATGCCTACTATTTCATTCGTGACGTAGCCGCATATGAGCCTGAGTATCAGCCTCTCGTGGGCGATACATCTCCCATAAATATAAACTATTTCTCTGTTGACGGTCAGAAAACTCTTGTGGGCAACATGGTAGGCGCTGATAAGGTAAGCGGTGATGACTTTCAGCCCCGTTCGCTCTTTGAGGTTACAAACTGGCTGCGCTGGATCAAGCTTTACATGAATCTTAAGAACTACAACTGCATTGGCGGCGAGACATTCACGTCTGAGGATAAGTTTGGTGTAGGTATCATGAAGGGGCTTGAAGCTGACCTTGCTGACTATGAGGAGAACTATTATTCCGTGGTTCTTCAGGTTCCCCAGTGCAATGAGGAAAATGCCTATAACGGTATGTTCGCAGTAAGCACCTATACAAAGGATCTTGCTCGCTCCATGGAGATTATTACATATCTCAACACAAGAAGCGATCTTCGCAACCTGTTCGGTTACGGTATTGAGGGTGTACACTATACCGTTGATGAAGAGGGTATAGTAACAAAAATAAGCGATGATTATAACATGAAGCTCGAATATACAGGTAACTGCTTCCTGGCATACATTCCCGAGGGACAGTCCGCAGACTATTGGGAGGCGGCAAAGGCACACAATGTTGATCTTGTGCTTTCTCCATTCATTCACTTTGAGATTACCGAGGAATTGCTTGAAGAAAACAACCTTACCGAGCTTTACGAATACGTAGTTGAGTTCAGTAACGAATTTTACGCGGCACTTGAAACCGCTACTACAGAGGAAGCGGTTGCCGAGGTAATCGACTATTACTGGGAGCTTTGTGAGGAAGACGAAAAGATTATCCTTTGGACTAACGATAAGCCTGCGCCATTAAATGAGGGCGAGGCACCTCCTATGACCATTCGTAAATACTACGACACATGGTTCTCCAAGAACAGATAATTAATATTGTTTTGAGGTATCGCTTGCGATACCTCAAAACTTTATATCTGATGAAAAATCATATGCGATGAAAATTTATACGTAACGAAAGGATTTTACAATGAGCTTTGATTTCTATATGCCCACAAAAATAATTTCGGGGAGAGACGCGGTAAAAAACAATGCAAAAATTATCGCGCTGGGTAAAAAGTGCCTTATAGTGTGCGGAAGAAATTCGGCAAAGGCGTGCGGTGCTATGGATGATGTTATCGCTGCACTCGGAAGTGTGGGCATTTCGTACGCGATTTACGACAGGATAAGAGAAAATCCCCTTGTTTCGGTTTGTTTTGAGGGAGGTGAATACGCACGCGAGGTGGGAGCAGACTTCATTATTGCCATCGGCGGCGGCTCACCCCTGGATGCTGCCAAGGCAATCGCTGCGTATGCCACTAATCCGGACGTAAAGGGGACCGCCATTTATACAGCCGACCTTAAATGTCCTCTCCCCATAATCGCCATACCAACCACAGCAGGTACGGGAAGTGAGGTCAACTATTATTCGGTTCTGACTGTTGACGGAGAGAATCTCAAGAAAACCTATAAGAACAGCGCGTCATATCCGAAAATAGCCTTGCTTGACCCCAAATATACGGAATCCTTGGACCTTAACTACACCGTATCAACTGCACTTGATGCGTTTTGTCATTGCATAGAGTCATACCTTTCTCCAAATGCAACCGAAATTTCACGGGCATTTGCCGTTCAGGGCGGCGAAAAGCTGTACCGTGCTCTTGGAGTGCTTTCAAAAATATCGGAGGGCGAGGGCGCACTTGAAGCAGTGAAGCCTTACCGTGAGGCACTTCTGACGGCAGCCTCTGCGGGAGGCATTGCAATAAATACTGCAGGTACGGGCTTCAATCATCCTCTCGGATATAACCTCACCCTATATAAAGGAATCCCCCACGGACGCGCCTGCGGCGTGTTCATGGAGGAATATGTGAGATATAATCAAATGCACCCCGAGGGCGAGAGGCTCATAAACGAGTTCTGCAGATCGGTCTCCGGCGATACGCCGGAGGAAATGGCAGCCAATATCGTCAAGTGGTCGGCAGTGGACGTAGAGCTTACCCATGAGGAAATCGAACTTTATGTGGAGAACGTCAAAGGGGCAGGCAACTATGAGAACAGTCCCTATGTGATAAACGATGACGAGAAAAAAGCGATTTATGAGAAGCTTTTCACACCGTGTTTCAGAAAAGCTTTTTAACCCATATTTTCGGGAAGCTTCTTGCCGCCCATGATGTGAAAATGCAGGTGTTTAACCGTCTGGCAGGCGTCATCGCCGCAGTTGGTGATTACACGATAGCCGTTTGCAAGTCCGGCATCAGCTGCAATTTTCGGTATGGTTTCGAATATTCTTGCAATTACAGCAGAATTGTTTCCGTTTACACCGTCAACTGAGGGGATGTGTTCCTTGGGGATTACAAGAATGTGTACGGGTGCCTGAGGTGCGATGTCGTGGAAGGCAAGCATATGTTCATCCTCGTATGCCTTTTTCGAGGGGATCTCTCCCGCTATTATTTTACAAAAAATACAGTTCATTTCATAAATCTCCCTTTTAGTTATTTGATAATACAATTATACTCCGTTTTTTTGCCTTTTTCAATACATTAGGTTGAAATTTCGAAGAAAAAATATCAAATTGACGTATCTCCGTTGACAAATACATATTTTCGGGGTATAATAAGACTGTAAAAATGTTTTTATTAAGGAGAGATGTAAAATGAAGGTTACTAAAGATTCAATAATCGGAGAGGTTCTTGATCACGATCAAGAGACAGCACAGTTTTTCCTTGAGATAGGTATGCATTGCCTCGGCTGCCCTTCCGCACGCGGTGAGAGCATCGAGATGGCTTGTGAGGTTCACGGAACCAACGCCGACGAGCTTGTTAAGAAAATAAACGAGTTTCTCGAATCAAAGTAAACCGATAGGTACTAATTTGTTTCCCGAACGGTGCCAAAAGGCGCCGTTCGGGTTAATTCCAAAATGACAAATAAGATAAAATTAAGTCAAAGACTTGCTGCGGTAGCGGCACTTGTGGGAAAGGGAAGTGTTGCCGACATCGGCACTGATCACGCCATGCTTCCCATAAGACTTGTCCAGGACGGCCATCCCGGTGCGCTCGCCTCCGATATAAATGAGGGTCCCTGTCAGCGTGCCCGTACCAATATATACGAGTGGGGGCTTCACGGCAGGATAACGGTGGTATGTGCACCCGGACTTGCTGCGGTTAGGGAATATAAGCCCGACAATATTGTAATTGCCGGGATGGGCGGAGAGATGATAGCGTCCATTATAGAAGCATCGGATTACCCCATGGAATCTCGCTGTAGGCTCGTGCTTCAGCCCCAGTCCATGCAGGATGTATTGAGGCGGTTTCTTGCCCATAGCGGATTTATTATTACCGATGAAACAGTGGTTGAGGACGCGGGTAAGTACTATCAGGTCATAGCTGCAGTGTACGACGGCATCAAACGGACATTTACAGACAGCGAATATAAGCTCGGTGCTCTCAATATAAAGCGGTGTGCCGAGAGTCCTGCCGATACCGACAGAAAATGGCTGAAGCTGCAGCGTGCGTCGGCTGTACGCCGTATAGAGGGTCGCTCACAGGGAAATAGTGAACACAACGATATTTCCGAACAAAGTAGGGACAGAGAGCTTTTGGCTCTCATTGATAAATTGTTACTGAAGTGAGGTATTGCCATGCCGAAGGTCAGAGAACTTTATGAGTTTCTCAGTTCAAAATTTCCGAAAGAATATTCATCCTCATGGGATAACGACGGCATAATGGTTTCCGATGATCCAAACCGCGAAGTGATACGTGTTCTTTGCTCTCTTGACGTGACAGATGAATGTGTGGACTACGCTATTGCAAATGGGTTTGATGTGATTGTATCACATCATCCGCTGATATTCAAACCCATGTGCGGTATTTCATACACCGATCCCAAGGCAAAACGCATAATGAAGCTGTTGTCGCACAAAATATCGGTTATGTCATTCCATACAAGGCTTGACGCGGCACCGGGCGGATTAAATGATGTTTTTGCGAAGCTTATGGGGCTTACCGATGTATCGGTTGTAGCCTGTGATGGTGAGGAAATATGCCGCATCGGAACTCTCGAATATGCAAAAAGTCCTGCGGAGTTTGCATCCTTCGTAAAAAAGACATTGAAGGCGGAGAGGGTGCTTTATGCCGAATCCGGGGAGGTTGTTAAGCGAGTAGCGGTCTGCGGCGGTGACGGAAAGGATTTTGTAAAGGCTGTGAAGGCGGCAGGCGCGGACAGCTACCTTACGGGACAGCTTTCTTACAATATTATGGAGGAAGCGGCGGAGATAGGACTCAATCTTTTCGAGGCAGGTCATTTTTCCACCGAGGACTTTATCACAAGCTATCTTACCATCTTGATTCTGAAGGAATATACACAGGTTCAGACCGGATATTTTAACAGCAATCTTGTAAAAGCCGTTTAGTCGGATAAGGCTTTGTACGTGGATTTGCGATTTTGCTGATGTGTCGGAAGGATAGTTATTATGGTGGGTTACAACTGCATAATGGTTTACAGTAAGGACTGCTCAGAGATACTCATGTGTAAACGCATAAAAGAGCCGTATATGGGACTTTATAACCTTGTGGGCGGTCATATAGAAGACGGAGAAAGCGGGATTGATGCCGCATACCGTGAGCTTTTTGAGGAAACGGGAATTACCCGTGAGCATATAATACTTCGCCATCTCATGGACTTTACATACTACAACCAGGACTGCTATGTGGAGGTATGGTGCGGCAGACTTAGAAGCGACTTTTGCGTTGCGGGAGAGGAAAACCCACTTGAATGGCTCTCCTTGGGTCACGATTTTTTTAATACTGAAAAATTTGCAGGCGAGGGCAATATCGGGCATATGCTTGAGCAGATAAAGCAGTTCGGTGAAGGCTATCTCGATTAAAACTATGTTAACATGGGGATGCAATGATTACATTAAAACAGGTAAAAGACAGCAAAATCGTTAAGACATATATAGAAAAGGAAGATGAGGCACTGAGGTCTCTCGGTTACACCGAGCACAGCTTCGCCCACGTGGGGAAGGTCTCATACGTTGCCGGAAAGATACTCCGTGAGCTGGGATATTCCGATAGGGAAGCGGAGCTTGCCGAGATAGCCGGCTATCTGCACGATATAGGCAATATCGTCAACCGCGCCGAGCATGCCCAAAGCGGTGCAGTTATGGCGTTTCGCATACTTGACAATATGGGAGCGGACCCTGCTGATATAGCCGCTATTATCAATGCCATAGGAAATCACGACGAGTCCACCGCCGTTGCAGGGAATCCTATTTCCGCGGCACTGATAATTGCAGATAAGACAGATGTGCGCTACACAAGGGTGAGAAACCACGATATTTCCACCTTTGATATTCACGACAGAGTAAATTATTCTGTAAAGCGTGCGGAGCTTGACATTTCACCCGAAAAGGGGGAGATAAGGCTTTCGCTGACCGTAGATACAGACTTCTGCTCGGTAATGGACTATTTTGAGATATTTTTGACCAGAATGAAGCTGTGTGCCAGCGCATGCGCAAGGCTGGGACAGCGATTCAGACTCAGCGTAAACAATCAGATGCTTCTTTAATACGGGTGAACATAAATTGCCATATATCAATGCAAAAACAAGAGCAAAGCTAGTGCAGGATGAGAAGACGGCGTAAAGCGGCTCTCGGAAAGGCGATAACGAGCATTGGGGATGGAGCGTTAAAAACTTTTAACTGACAAGGAAATGAAAAATGGATAACATTAAAGAAATATTCGCAAGTATGGTGTTCAATGACTCTGTAATGCGTGAAAAGCTCCCCAAGGACACATACAAGTCACTGATAAAGACTATCGAAGACGGCAAGGAGCTTGACATCACCGTTGCCAACGTGGTTGCCAACGCCATGAAGGACTGGGCAATCGAGAAGGGTGCAACCCACTTCACACATTGGTTCCAGCCCATGACGGGAATCACAGCCGAGAAGCATGACAGCTTCATAACGCCCGTCGGAAGCGGAGACGTTATTATGGAGTTTTCGGGCAAGGAGCTCATAAAGGGCGAGCCCGATGCCTCCAGCTTCCCCTCAGGCGGACTGCGTGCAACCTTCGAGGCGCGCGGATATACTGCGTGGGACCCGACCTCTTACGCCTTTATAAAGGATGATACTCTCTGCATTCCAACCGCGTTCTGTTCCTTCGGCGGCGAGGCACTTGACAAAAAGACCCCGCTTTTGCGTTCCATGAAGGCGGTAAGCGATCAGGCTGTCCGCGTACTTCGCCTTTTCGGCAACAACACAGCGAGAGTGGTCAGCACCGTTGGGGCGGAGCAGGAATATTTTCTTATTGATAAGAAGCTTTTTGAAAAACGCAAGGACCTTGTTATCACAGGCAGAACGCTGTTCGGAGCGAAGCCTCCCAAAGGGCAGGAAATGGACGACCATTACTTTGGTTCAATAAAGCCACGGGTTAAAGCGTTCATGGCAGAGCTTGACAGGGAGCTATGGAAGCTGGGAATACTCGCCAAGACCGAGCACAATGAAGCGGCGCCCGCACAGCACGAGCTTGCACCCATCTTCGGTACTACCAATCTTGCTACCGACCACAATCAGCTTACAATGGAAATAATGAAGAAGGTGGCAGGTCGCCACGGGCTTGTTTGTCTGCTTCACGAAAAGCCGTTCGAGGGTGTAAACGGCAGCGGCAAGCATAACAACTGGGCTATTGCAACAAACGAGGGAGTAAATCTGTTTGAGCCGGGGGAGACACCTGCAGAAAACGCACAGTTTTTACTGTTCCTCTGCGCTGTTATAGCGGCTGTGGACGATTATCAAGACCTTCTGCGCATTTCCGTGGCTAGTGCAGGCAATGACCACAGACTGGGTGCCCATGAAGCACCTCCCGCAATTATTTCAATGTTCCTCGGCGACGAGCTTACTGCAATTCTTGACTCTATAGAAAACGGTACTCCTTATGACGTACATAAGAAATCTGTCATAGAGATTGGCTCGGACGTGCTGCCGAAATTCCCGAGGGATACCACCGACCGCAACCGTACATCGCCCTTTGCATTTACGGGTAATAAATTCGAGTTCAGAAGTCTTGGCTCCTCACATTCGATTTCGGGCCCTAACCTGACGCTCAACACCATTGTAGCCGAGGAGTTATCCGTAATAGCTGACAATCTGGAGGCGGCAGTGTCCCGCGGTGAGGATTTCAACAAGGCGGTGGGCGCGCTTATAAAGAGTATATACAAAAAGCACAAGCGCATAATTTTCAACGGCAACAACTATTCGGAAGATTGGATTAAGGAGGCCGAAAAACGCGGACTTCTCAATCTGCCCACAACCCCCGATGCGTTCCCATATTTCGTCAGCGAAAAGAATATCAGAATGTACTCAAAGCACGGTGTGTTTACCGAAATGGAGATGCGTTCACGCGACGAAATCCACATGGAGAATTACTGCAAAATTATGAATATTGAAGCACTTACTATGCTGGATATTGCAAAGAAGCAGATAATTCCCGCTGTGGTTAAATATAAGAAAGAGCTGCTTGAAACAATTGCCGCACGAACCGAATTCGTGGACTGCGATGTTTCGGTTGAAAAGACCTTGGCTAATTGTATCGGCAAGCTTACAAAGGAACTTTACGAAGGCATTGAGGCACTTGATGGCGCGATTTGTGAAAGTCACGGCATAGAGTCACATTATGACCTCATGATTTTTATTCGCGATATAATTATTCCTGCAATGGACAAAGTACGCGCCTCTGCGGACAAGCTGGAAACCACGGTCGGTGAGGATTATTGGCCTTTCCCAACCTATGATGCACTGTTATTCAACGTATAGGCAAAATTTAACAAAGCCGTATGGCGGAGGCTTTCCTCCGCCATGCTTGTTTTTCTGTACTTTAGCTCTATGTCATAGCCTTTGCCATAGGCTTTATCCTAACATGAGTACTCTATACATAACAAAGGGATATTCTTAAAATAGGAGCTGAACTTGATTGTAATTCTAAAAAATGGTTGACAAAACTCGTGTAATAGTATATAATATTACTATTACTATTTAGATTTTACAGTCATTTTATATAATTTCTATACATTTTTCGAGGAAAATTGAAGCTTTAAACGTTTTGCCGCACCGTAATTGCGGCTTTCGTTTATGCAAAGAAGCGGTTATAATTCGTGAAACCGCCTATTACTGATGATGAAAGGAAGCTTTCGCAAATGCGAAAGTCGTGATGATTATAATGCCAACAGCACAAAATCCGGCAGCCGACATTATCATCTCAATAGCACTCATGCTTATGGGCGGCTTTGCGATGACTCGCATAACAAAGCGGCTGCGGCTTCCCAATGTTACCGCATACATACTTGTGGGTGTGATACTGGGACCTGTGTGTCTTAACATTGTTCCGCAGTCGGTGATAGACGGAACGGAATTTATTTCGGATATTTCTCTTGCCTTTATAGCCTTCGGAGTAGGAGAGTTTTTTAAGTTTTCCGCTCTGAAAAGATGTGGAGCTGCAGCCGCTGCAATAACCGCAATAGAGGCGGTGGTGGTGTCAGGGACAATGTTCGTGATTATGTACTTTGTACTTCATATTGACCTGTCACTTTCCATAGTGCTGGCAGCACTTGCGGCAGCCACGGCACCGGCATCAACTATGATGACCATTCGCCAGACGAGAGCAAGGGGAGCATTTGTTGATACGCTGCTTCAGGTAATGGCGTTTGACAACGTGCTCAGCCTTGTGGCATACAGTGCCGCTATATCTGTAGCACTTGCCGTTTCAAACGGCAAAATTGATGTGCTGGCGGTAACGCTTCCCATTCTTAAAAACATAGGAGCGGTGCTTATCGGCGTGGTATTCGGATGGCTTTTCAAGCTGTTCCTCGGAAAACGCTCCAATGATAACAGGCTTATTATTTCGGTGGCACTTTTGTTCGCATTTTGCGGTATCTGCACCATATTCGATGTATCACCCCTGCTTGGATGTATGACCATCGGAACAGTGTACATAAACCTTACGGGCGACAGTAAGCTGTTTTTACAGCTTGCCTACTTTTCGCCGCCCCTCTTGCTTATATTCTTCGTCCGTTCCGGACTTAACTTTAATTTTGCGTCGCTTACTCGCGGAGGTGTATTTGGTACCGTACCGCTCTGGCTCATCGGTATTGTATATTTCTCGGTGCGCCTGATTACAAAAAACGTGGGTGCTTTTGCGGGTTCTGCACTGCTGCGCCGTCCCCGTGAGATACGAAACTTCCTTGGACTTGCACTTATACCCCAGGCGGGAGTTGCAATCGGTCTTGCCGCACTTGGAGCACGTTCCCTTGGAGGAGAGCTTGGTGACGCTCTTGAGACCGTGGTTGTATTTGCCTGCATACTGTACGAATTTGTGGGACCGCCTCTGGCACGTCTGTCACTTGCCCTTTCAGGTTCTATCGGGGGTGAAGATGTTCCAGAGCCGCCGCCGCCGGATGCCTCGGAGCTTATTGATATGGTAAAAAAGATACGTGAGGAAAATGCGCATATGCTTCCACCCCAGGGTGCAGAGGAATCGGCATTCACCGAGGCGGCGGAGGAACAGATAGAGGCGCTTCACTCCAGACCTGGTCTTTATAAGGACAAATTCAGAAGATAATTCATATAATATTAGGAGATTATTATGTTTTTAACTCAACTTGGAGATCCTGTTGTAAATCTGCTCGGTAAGTGGTCTGGAGATCTTACTCTGGGCTCGATGCTGCTTCGAATACTTCTTGCGGTTCTGCTTGCCGCACTTCTTGGCTGTGAGCGTGCCAGCAAGCGTCATGCTGCAGGACTTCGCACCTTCATGCTTGTATCCCTTGCTTCCTGCTGTGCCATGATGATAGATATTTACTTAATAGACACCTACGGGCTTAGTTTACCCCTGGTAAGTGCGGCTGCGGTAGTCGGTGCCGCAATACTCAGCTCAAGCTCTATACTGTACAGCTCAAAAAATCAGATAAAGGGTCTTACTACATCCGTCGGACTTTGGGCATGCGGAATTATCGGTCTGACCTCGGGTGCAGGACTTTACAGCATAACAATTATCGGATTTTTGGCACTTATAAGCTGTCTTTCCATCTTCCCGAAGATTGAAGTCAACCTGAAAAACCGTTCTGACCATTTTGAAATACACCTGGAGCTTGCGAACCGTCAGGCTCTCCCCGACTTTACTGCGACTGTACGCGGTCTGGGACTTCGCATTGACGATATAGAGTCGAATCCTGCATACCACAGTTCAGGTCTGTCGGTATATACCGTATCTCTTACGGTAATCGGGAAGGATCTGAAGAAGTACAAAACCCATAGGGAAATAATAGAAGCACTCAGAACTCCCGAATATGTCAGTTACATAGAGGAGCTTGCATAAAAATCAGAGGCAGGAAAACCCTGCCTCTGATTTTTTGTATTTGCAGATAATTTTTGACTAAAAAATAACTCCTTCGGCAAAAATCTTTACGCCGATGGCAATGAGTATAATGCCGCCCAGAATACCTGCCTTACCTGCAAGCTTTGTTCCGAATTTGCGTCCGATAATAAGACCTGCTGTGCATATGATAAAGGTAACGGCGGCAATAATCAGCACAGATACAATTGCCTTGTCAAACGAATAGTCGGAGATGGTAAATCCAACCGATAAAGCATCAATTGAGGTGGCAACACCCTGAATCATGAGAGAGCCGAGTGTAAGCTTCGCACAGTGTGACTGACCGTCAGAGCCTTTAACTGAATCAAACAGCATTTTACCGCCTATGTAAAGCAGTAAGAAAAGTGCTATCCAGGGTATTAGCTTTTGAAACTCCGAAAAATGAGAGGCTATGCGGGATACGCAGATCCAGCCAAGCAGTGGCATAATTGCCTGAAAAATGGCAAAAGTGCCGGCTATACCAAACATTTTGTGAGGCTTCATACAAGGCTCACCCAGACCGTTGGCCAGAGATACGGAAAACGCATCCATTGCAAGTCCTACGCCTGTGAGCGCGCTCATGGTTATAAGTTCGGTTGAAAGTACCATTATTATTACCGTGGCTTTTGGCGCGACGGTCAACATCGCGCCAAAAGCTCCTTATTATTAAAATTTGAGAAACGATTTTGGCGGAAAATAATTGTTGGAGGGCAGTGTAATCAGCTGAACCGAGTGTTCAGATCAATTTTCTGACTTAATTTCCCACACGGGTGAAATTCCCGCAGACGATATTATATCACGAGTGGCTTTTTTTGTCAAGAGCATTATCTCAATAATAGTATTGGAAATCGGACAAAATATATTGGCGCAAAAGCTTGGCAATTTAACGGAAAGGAAGCATTTCGCCGTATAGTCTGTATTGCGGCGAAGGCTGTGAATTTGATTATGAAATATGCTTTTTTTGATACAAAACCTTATGACCGCCCTTCTTTCGATATTTACAGTGAAAGGGCAGGGGTGAGCTTAAAGTATTATGAGGTAAAGCTGGACAGAGATACGGTGAGTCTGGCAAACGGATGCGAAGGTGTCTGCGTTTTTGTTAATGATACCGTTGACAAAGAGGTGATAGACCGCCTGACTGAGATGAATGTTAAGGCTGTTGCACTGCGGTGCGCGGGCTTCAATAATGTGGACGTCAAATACGCAAAAGGTAAGCTTGCGGTGTTCAGAGTTCCTGCCTACTCCCCCCATGCTGTTGCGGAACATGCCATGGCAATGCTGCTGACGCTTGTGAGACGGACACATAAGGCGTATATCAGAACAAGAGACTTTAATTTCAGCTTGAAAAATCTTACGGGCTTTGACCTTCACGGACGTACTGTAGGGGTGATAGGTACAGGAAAAATAGGGCGGGTGTTTATTGACATATGCAGGGGATTCGGTATGAGAGTGCTTGCATACGATAAGTATCCCTCTGCTGATCCAAGGTGCGAGTATGTTACGCTGAAAAAGCTGCTTTGCGAGTCGGACATTATTTCTCTCCACTGTCCTCTTACAGATGAAACCCACCACATGATAAATAAAGATTCAATTTCACACATGAAGAAAGGCGTGTATATCATCAACACATCAAGAGGCGCACTTATTGACTCGGAGGCACTTCTGGAAGGCATAAAATCAAGGCAGGTGGGGGGGGCTTGTCTGGATGTTTACGAGGAGGAGGCAGACCTCTTTTTTGAGGATA
Source organism: Candidatus Flemingiibacterium sp. (assembly GCA_045589075.1). Lineage (GTDB taxonomy): Bacteria > Bacillota > Clostridia > Oscillospirales > CAG-272 > Flemingiibacterium. Next base: position 3,088 of record JAZNFI010000104.1, on the reverse strand, counting down.
ATTCAGGTCACATCGTTGAGGACGATACCCTTGCCCGACTTATATTTATGCCTAATGTTCTTATAACATCACACCAGGCATATCTTACAAAGGAGGCACTTGACGCTATTGCATCAGTCACCATAGATAATATCGTAGAATACCACAAGCTCGGAAACTGTAAAAACGAGGTAGATGTTGCCCGCTATGCGAGCGTCTGAGGTGTACTGCCGAGTAATTTACCGCCGTGTGGGAGTTGCCGATACTCCCACGGCGGTATTTTAACGACAAAAAGGGGAATTCTGACAAATTACTTATAACTTTTACCGAAATTGCTGATTAGCACTTGATTTGTTCTTGAAAATATGGTACAATATAAATAGACTGTATAATAATGTCTTGACATAAGATATGCAAAACGGTAAAATAGAATTGTGAAAGGGAAATACAATTATGCCTGAATACATTCTCTCGTGCTGTTCAACAGCTGATCTGTCTCATGAGCATTTCGCTAAACGTGACATTTCTTATATCTGCTTCCATTATTTCATGGACGGTGTTGAATATGATGACGATCTTGGACGTTCCATGCCTTTTGATGCATTTTATGCCGCAATGGTAAACGGTGCAGATACAAAGACATCCCAGATAAGCGTTGGTGAGTATACTGCATACTTTGAGAAGCTTCTCGCAAGCGGTAAAGATATTCTTCATGTTTCACTTTCATCGGGCATTTCAGGCTCGGTACAGTCGGCGACAACTGCTGCAAAGGCAGTCATGGAAAAATACCCCGAGAGAAAAATAATAATTGTGGATTCCCTTGCGGCTTCATCAGGCTACGGTCTTTTCATGGATAAGCTCGCTGATAAGAGAGACGAGGGGCTTTCCATTGAGGAGCTTGCTGATTATGCCGAAAAGAATAAACGCCGTGTTCACCATTGGTTTTTCTCCTCTGACCTCACATTTTATGTAAAGGGCGGAAGGGTATCGAAGACCGCGGGAGCTATCGGAGGAATCCTCGGTATATGCCCACTTCTTAACGTGGACGTAAACGGAAAGCTGATTCCTCGCGAGAAAGTGCGCCCCAAAAAGCGTGTTATAAAGCGTATCGCCGAAATGATGGAAATGTACGCAGATAACAGGCATGAGTATAACGAAAAATGCTATATGTGTCACTCTGCCTGCTACGAGGATGCACGCGCAGTTGCGGACATACTTGAGGCAAACTTCCCGAATATGAACGGCAAGGTTGAAATAAACAGTATAGGCACGGTAATCGGATCTCATTCCGGACCCGGTACGGTTGCAATCTTCTTCTGGGGCGACGAGCGCGTCGATTAAAGCCAAATACAAGTAAGCAAAAGAGGATATTTATGAATAACCTTGATAATATGGCGGCACCGCCGGAGGTGTCGCTTGAAAGCGATAAGATACTTCTCGGTAAGACATACGCCGAAATGATAGTAGGCGGTGCCGCGCAGCTTCGCGCTAACGCCGAGGAGGTTAACAGTCTTAATGTATTTCCCGTACCGGACGGGGACACAGGTGATAACATGAGCATGACCGTCCAGGGCGGCGCTGCAGCACTTTCGGGAGTAGCCGGGGATGTGAGTCTTTCCGACGTGGCAAAGAAAGCCGCGCAGGGAATGCTGCTTGGGGCGAGAGGCAACTCAGGAGTTATCCTGTCGCAGTTTTTCGCCGGTATAGCGAAAGTCTTCGAGGGCAGCGACTTCGCCGACTGTACGCTTATAGGCAAGGCTTTCAAGCAAGGCGTAAAGCAGGCGTACGCAGCTGTTATGACTCCCACCGAGGGCACTATACTTACGGTTGCCCGTGAGTCGGTGGACTACGCGGTGTCACGCATAAACGGTGAAAGCACCGTGGCGGGTCTGTTTTCGGACCTTATAGAGGAAATGCACAATTCGTTGAACAGAACCCCCGAGCTTCTTGAACAGCTTAAGGAGGCGGGTGTTGTTGACAGCGGAGGAGCAGGTCTGTTTTATATCATGCAAGGTACCTATAAGGTGTTAATGGGAGAGGAAATAACTGTTTCCGATGCACTGTCCGCTCAGCCGGTACCGCAGACAGTGGATTTCTCAGCGTTCGGTCCCGACAGCGAAATGACCTTTGGATATTGCACAGAGCTGTTGCTCAGGCTTCAGAATTCCAAGGTGGATACTGCCGCGTTTAATGAGAATATTATTAAGGACTTCCTTTCTGATGTAGGCGATTCCATAGTGGCGTTCAAAACAGATACAATTGTAAAAATTCACGTTCATACCAAGACTCCGGAAAAGGTGCTTGGCTTCTGCAGACAGTTCGGCGAGTTTCTCACCGTCAAGATAGAAAATATGAGCGTTCAGCACAGTAATCTCTCTGAGGAAGCACCTGACAAGAAGCACAAAAAGGCTTCCCGTGCAAAGGAGTTTGGAACTGTCGCGGTTGCATCGGGAGAGGGAATCGAAAGGCTGTTCAAGGAGCTTGGCGTTGACGCCATAGTGAACGGCGGTCAGACAAACAACCCATCGGCACAGGACTTTCTCAATGCCTTTGAGGAAGTCAACGCTGCTAATATATTCGTTTTCCCCAATAACGGAAATATCATTATGGCGGCAGAGCAGGCGGCACAGCTTTATGACAGCGGCAAGGTATACGTCATAAAAAGCAAGGACCTTGGCAAGGGATATGCCGCAATATCTTCACTGAATTTCCAATCGGGAGATCCTGTGAAAATAATGGAAAACCTCAATGAATCAATGGATATGGTAACGACAGGCTATATTTCACCTGCCGTGAGAGATGCGGACATCAACGGTGTGCACATAGAAAACGGCGATTTCATAGGTTTTGTGGGCAAGGAAATGATGGTTTCCGAAAAAGCTATGCTGGATTCCGCAAAGGGACTTATAGAAAAGATGAGCGGCGAGGATATATATCTGATTACCGCATTCGTAGGCAAAGATGCAACACAAGAGGATATAGATGAGCTTACCGCATGGCTGGAAGAAAGCTACCCCGATGTAGAATTCTATACCGTAGATGGCGGTCAGGATGTTTACCCGTTTATATTTGTAGTTGAATAAAAAGCGACGGGGCTGGAAGGGCCGCC
>JAZNFI010000103.1:0-4078 GCA_045589075.1 Candidatus Flemingiibacterium sp. | reverse complement strand
ATCGTATCCGTTAAGAGGCTGAACCGCATTACGGATAGCATACTGAACCGGAATACCCTGTGCATTTTCCAGTGCCACATCAGGACCTGTACCGGACAGAGTTGCAGGAAGCAGTGTTCCGCCAGAAACAAGTCTTAGGTTTACACCAATATTGTAATTACCGGTGAAATTATTATCGGTAAGATTCCGTATAACCTGTGCAGAGTCTCTGTCTGTCTGCGCCCAAACATTGATAACGTCGGTTTCGCTAAGTTCCTTGGTAGCACCGAGATTAGAGTAATCGGTAAAGAACGAACCGATAAATGAACTAATCTCAAATCCTGCCGCCTCAAAGAAGTTGGCTTCCGCCCTGGGAAGTGCAGTGCCGACAGGCTGAACGGATATGTAGTCGAGCAGCAACGGCTGATTTCTCACGCTGTTGAGCCATGTACCGAGAGTACCGATATAGCTCTTCAGGGAATCAAGGTTTCTCGCTACCTCATCTTCATCGCCGGACATTTTTTCAAGCACGCGAGCAATATTATCAAGTGTTGCGGTATTGCTTCCCTTGACACCATTGGTCTCGGTAATAAGCTTGGAAACTTCATCGAGTGCTCTTCCCTGAATTCTCATATCAAGAATGACATCGGGAATCAGCTTGTTGAAGTTATAATCGCGGTATTCGTCAGGATCCGCACCGGTAATCTGAAGTATCTTAAGGTAATCGCTGTTAATAGAAGTCAGTGCACCCTGAACACGTCCGATAATCTCACCCATTCCGCCAAGAACAACTTCAAATCTGACAGTATATTCAGTACCCTCTTCAAAGTAGAACTGGAATTCGGTAACACCGTCATTGAGCGGTGCTGTCATCCATGCATCGGAGTAATTGAACTGAAGGTAATTAGCTTCAGCAAACGGTACACCGTTATAATCGCCGCCGTATATGTAAAGTCTGCGAGAAGTGTACATGCCGTCAAGGTCGGCCTGCTTGAAGCGAGGAACGATGTGGTAAAGCCCGGTAGACGGAACAGTGAATGAATATTCAATCCACTGACCGACAGTCTGCCACTTTGTTCCGCCAAGTGTATTGAGCTTGGATAGCGAAGAATGCTGAGGCTGAGTCAACGCTGAGGTTCTGTCATTCTGAGGATAGATTGTCTTTGCGGATGTACAATCCGTCGCTTCCGCCTCCAGAATAATGGGTTCTGCAGATGGGTCAGCAGGCTTCCACTCATCCTTCAGGTACTCGTCATAGCTGACAACATCCTTGTAAGGATAGAGCTTAATAGACTTGATGATCAGAGATTCTCGAGTAGCCTCGAGGGAAATCGTGTGCTTGCCTTTCTCAAAAACGAACTCAAAAGGCTCAACCTCATAACCGGTAGAGTCCATAAAAGTGTATACATGGAACTCGGAGCTGTCTATATACTTTTCCGGTCTGATATCGTTGCCGTTCAGGTCATGCTTCACAGGCTCACCGGTTTCTTCGTCGGTTTTATATTTGTCGCGCCACACTTTTGAAATGGAAAGATATCTTGCACTCTTGAACGGATAATCCTCATCAATACGGAAACGGCGTTCAATGGACGCAGCCTTACCTCCGTCCTCCTCGCCCAAAAATCCGTACTCAATATCAATCGCATACTTTGCCGTTGATGGGATTTCCACATCCCATACAACCGTGCCCTCCTCAGGTGTGAGAAGTGCGCCGTCAACGACCTTAACCGCTGCCGTCGTCTTCTCCTTGTTGTAGTCAACTGCGTCTATCAAGATAGTTTTTCTCGCACGCGGTACACCTTCATTTCTTGCGCTGTACTCGCTGTACTCTTCGGCATTGAGCAGATCTCGAACATCGTCTATGTCATAACTGAATGTAGACGAGCTTTCAACTTGGCTCACCTCGGCATCATCAGCCGCAGCCCCCACGCTAAGCGAGGTGCCGAACATCATCAATGATAAAAAAACCGCAATTAACCTTGATGTTTTGGTTTTTCTCATTAACCTTTTCCTCCTGCCATGATTTACTTTGAAGGGTGTATAATAGCACTATAACTCTGCGCAACGCACTTTGCGGACAAAAACGCACGCTGTCTTCGGTGTGGCACATAAATGAAGACAAAACGTGCATAAGTAATACAAAAGTGACACAGAGCATTGAACAAATCGGCATACCTCAAGCTTTTTCGAAGAATCTGCCAATTTTTCATACAAATATAATACCATAATGCCAATAAAAAGTCAAGAGTGATATTTTCTCTTGGAAATTCACGACGCATGTTATTTCCCAGTCCCTGTCTACTTAAAAAAATGTTCATAAACGCTTTTCACTCAGAGGCGCGCCCGATGTTTACAGATTGAGTTTACATGCCGCTCAAAATGTAATTTTTGTTTACTATATTAACAAAATATAGGTGAATTTAAAGGCTAACTTAAATTGAGTTTAAAGATTGGCAATTAATCAGTAATTTATATTTACTTGTTTTATACTCATATCACTGCTAATACTGTTAACAGCCGCTCCGGATTTATGGTGCATCTTGCACAATTTTTTCGCCATTTTTTCTACATATATATTTTTTGCACAATTTTATTGTTTTTTGCCACAAAAGAATATTAAGACCAATCTGACCATATTATGGATATTAGAGCTTGTTATCGTGTATACGTCACTTCAGTTGTCTCGCCTCGAAGCAGTGAATTCTTTTGGTGTGACCCCATACTATTATGTCTGAGTGTATACAGCTAAAGCACACGAATAAACATCCACCCGCCAAGCGGTTGGTTTTTCTTATGCGGGCATAGCCCTATTATCCTCGCGATGCGTAGAACGCACTTGTACGGTCTGCCAGCTGCGCGGAGACTGTTACTTGCTGCCCGTGAACGGGCCTACATCGCTAATTGTTAATTGTTCGCCTAACATATCCTCTTTCAATTGATTGGATATGTACTCCGCAATTCGGCTCTCGTTCTTTCCTACCGTGTCAACGTAGTATCCCTTACACCAAAATTCGCGGTTTCTATATTTGTATTTCAATTCGCCGAATTGCTCATACAGCATTGTACTGCTTTTCCCTTTGAGATATCCCATGAAACTCGATACAGATATTTTCGGCGGTATTTCTACAAGCATATGTATGTGATCCGGGCATACTTCTGCGTTTAATATCTTTACGCCCTTCCATTCGCACAATTGCCGTAGTATCTTTCCTATTGCCTCGCGCTTTTCATAATAGAAAACTTTTCTTCGATATTTCGGCACAAACACAATATGGTACTTGCAATTCCATTTCGTATGTGATAAACTATTTATGTCATTTATACTCATCTTAAATGACCTCCTTTGTTGTATTTCTTGTGCAGTTGGCAGACCGCACTTATATTATACAACAAAGGAGTTATGACTTATTAAAAGAACATAAGGAAAAGCAGGAAAAGAATAAAGCATATTATGGCACAGCGCACAAAGCTACAGAGACGGTAAGGGTTAGGATGGGTAAAGGACAAGATGACCCCCTAACAGCAGGCAACTTTATACATAGAAAAGAAGATGGGCAACTCTTGACCACAAACTCAATGAAGTCATGGGCGTTAAAATTTGAAAAGGAATTAAATATTCATTTCAAATATCACTGGTTAAGGCACACCCATGCATCTATATTAGCAGCCTTAAACACTCCATTATTTAAGTTAATGGAAAGATTAGGACATAAGAAAATAGAAACCACCCAGCGCTATTATTTGGGTAAGAATGAAACAGCAGATGAGCTGATGTTAAAACACCTTAAAGCCTTATAATATCTATATTTAAGAATAAGAACTGGCATTTCGATGCCAGTTCTTATTCATTTTATGCACCTATTTTATGCTGTTATGCCACACACGATGCCACATTGACACACCTAAAGGCTCTTAATTCAGCAATTACAGCTTTAAACTGGCATCAAAAATTTTTAAAACATAAAATAACCCTTGACAATAGGAACCACCTATAATCAAGGGCTTTTTTATTCGTTGAAATTACGCATTAAAAGAAGCGTTTGAGTAAGCCTTCAAAAGCCTTTCCATGTCGAGCTTCGTCACGTGCCATTTCGTGAAC
>JAZNFI010000102.1:0-2875 GCA_045589075.1 Candidatus Flemingiibacterium sp. | reverse complement strand
TGACATTGTGATTGTCCGTCCGGGAAGCGCTATTCCGGCAGACGGAGTTATAATTGACGGCTCATCATCTGTTGACGAATCGGCTTTGACGGGTGAGTCAATTCCTGTTGAGAAAACAGTAGGTGATAGGGTAATGACCGCCAACATAAATAAAAACGGAAGCTTCAAGTTCCGCGCAGAAAAGGTTGGCGGCGAAACTGCGCTTTCAAAGATAATTGAGCTTGTACGAGATGCAGGTGCTACAAAAGCTCCCATAGCAAGGCTTGCCGATAAGGTAAGCGGCGTATTCGTTCCCATTGTTTTGGGAATAGCAGCGGTGACTTTCGCTGTTTGGTGGGCACTTGGTTACGGCTTTGAAATGGCACTTTCCTGCGGCATATCGGTGCTTGTTATATCCTGCCCCTGCGCTTTGGGGCTTGCAACTCCCGTTGCCATTACGGTTTCCGTTGGCAGAATGGCGCAGAGTGGAATACTTGTAAAATCTGCCGAGGCACTTGAGGTGCTTCACGAGGTGAAGACCGTAGTTCTTGACAAGACGGGAACTGTTACACAGGGGAAGCCATCTGTGACCGATATAATGTGTGAGAACGAGGAGGCACTTTTATCCGTCGCCGCATCTCTTGAAGCCTTAAGCGAGCATCCTCTTGCAGAGGCAATAAGGGAACGGTGTGCACTCGTTGGTGCTGTGCCGCAACCCGTAAGCGATTTCAAGACCGTTTCCGGTCGCGGTGTTTCGGCACTTATTGACGGCAAGCTCTGCATTGGCGGCAACACTGCTTATATGAAGGAGCATGGTATTGACCATAACATATTCGGCGAATCTCTTGAAGCCCTTGCAAAAGATGGAAAAACTCCCATGCTTTTTGCCATTGAGGGTAAATGCCTTGGTGTAATTGCTGTTGCCGATACGGTTAAGGACGGCTCAAAGGAAGCTGTTAAACGGCTTTCTAACATGGGAATCAAAGTGATAATGCTTACGGGTGACAACAAGCTTACCGCCGAGGCTATAGCACGGGAGGCAGGCATTTCCGAGGTCACAGCAGAGGTGCTTCCCGAGGACAAGGAGCGCATAGTAGCATCTATTATGGCGGACGGCTCAAAGGTTGCTTTTGTTGGTGACGGTATCAACGATTCACCAGCCCTTGCACGTGCCGACGTTGGTATTGCCATAGGGTCGGGGACAGATATTGCTATAGACTCCGCCGACATTGTTCTCATGAAAAGCGATCTCAGGGACGTTCATCTGGCTATAGATTTCTCTCGCCGTGCTATCCGAAACATTAAACAGAATCTTTTCTGGGCATTTTTCTACAATACCCTCGGAATACCCGTGGCAGCCGGCGTTCTGTATCCTCTCGGAATACTGCTTTCGCCTATGATAGGCGCGGCGGCAATGAGCTTTTCCTCACTTTTCGTTGTTACAAATGCCTTAAGACTTTACAAAGTAAAAACCAAATAACAAAATACTGAAAGGAAATATTATGAAAACAATCAAAATTGAAGGTATGCACTGTGCCAATTGTTCTGCCCGTGTTGAAAACGCACTGAAGTCTTTGGGACTTATTGTGAATGTTAATTTTGAATCGGGAACTGCCACAGTTGACGGAGCCGTTATTCCCGAGGACGCAGTTATTCGCAGTACCGTCGAAGACCTTGGCTTTGACGTTGCAAGTATAGAGTAATGCATTCCGAAAAATCGGTTAAAAACAGCCTTTACGCTATAATCGGTCAGGCTGTCAGCTTAATATTCGGATTTATCACGAGACTTGTTTTCGCCGATGTGCTCGGCGAAACATATCTTGGTGTCAACAATATTTTCTATTCAGTTCTGTCGCTTTTGTCTCTTACCGAGCTTGGAATGGGACCGGCGTTCACCTTTGCGCTCTATAAGCCTATTTCCCATAGTGACGAGGAAAGAATAAGCCGCATTATGAATCTGTACCGCGTGGCTTACCGTGCGGTTGCGGCGGCGGTTTCGGTGTTCGGGCTTTGTCTTGTGCCGTTTATACCAAAAATAACGGGCGACATTCCCGAAATATTACACATAAACCTAATATATCTGCTTTTCCTCGGGAACTCGGTGGCAAGCTACCTTTTTTCTTATAAGCGTGCCCTTATAACGGCGTCGGAGCAGGATTATAAAAATTCCGTCAATATAAGTGTTTTTTCGGTGCTTCAGAACGCAGTTCAGCTCGCTGTACTTCTCACCTCGGGAAGCTATACTTTTTATATAGTGGCGCAGCTTTTATGTACGGTGCTGTCAAATATTTCCATTTCCCATACTGCACAGCATATGTTTCCTTACCTTGGGAAATACAAGGGACTACCCGAAAAAACGGAGCTTGGGACGATTAAAGAAAACGTCAAGGCTATGTTTATGAACCGCTTCGGAAGCGTCGCGGTGACGGGGACGGATAATCTGCTTATCGGACGCGTAAGTTTGAAACTATATGAAAATTTGAGCCTTGTGGGGCTTTACTCAAACTATCTGCTGCTTTTGCAGACCGTTCAGACAATTCTCACGCAGGTAATCAATGCGGTCACTGCAAGCGTTGGAAATCTCGTCGCCGAGGGAAGTGAGCGGCGGGGAGAGATATACCGAAATATAATTTTTGCTGTTGCATGGCTTTACGGCTTTTGTGCTATTGCTCTCGATACCCTTATGAGCCGATTCATAGCCATCGCTTTCGGCGGAGACTGGGAGCTTTCGGTTGCCGCAGTTCATATTATGGCGGTAAACTTCTTTCTTGCAGGTATCCGTCAGCCGAACGCAATGTTTATAAACGCGGCAGGATTGTTCAGACCTGTACGGTGGAGAGGATTTGTTGAGGCAGGAGTAAATCTTGCGGCATCGGCAAAGTCGGATCGTAGCCAT
>JAZNFI010000101.1:0-2346 GCA_045589075.1 Candidatus Flemingiibacterium sp. | reverse complement strand
CAATACTTCTTCAGAGCAGTAAATCTCATAAGCTTCCCGGTGCTATCGCAGGCGGTGCTGAAACCTTTTTCGGTAAGACCAGGGGTTCTAAGATCGACCATATACTCGAAATTGCCACCAGTGCAGTTGCAATCGTTTTCTGTGTTCTCGTAATCGCACTTTACGTATCTCAGGACACGATAGATTATGGTTCTATTCATGATCATATTGATACATCTACAGCAGAGACCCAGGATATTTCCGCTATGACTCCCGATGAAACCTTGGAGGAGACCGCAGCCGAGACTACCGAAGGTGGGGCTGAGGCTGATACCACCGTGGGCGATACCGAGGCTGAAGCTGAGGCTGAGACCGAAGCAGTTGAGACTGCAGCCGAGACAATAGCTGCGTAATTTCCGAATTTCATAAGCCGCTAACCCGTGCATGAGCAGTATCGATGCATTAAACCGCACCGAATTGCAAAAGCTGTTTGTGCTGGGTAGCGGCTTTCTTTGTTTATAGATTTAAAAGGAGAGGAGGATCTTAAATGAATAACGCATTGCTCCTTGAAGATATGCTTGAAAAAATCAAAGAATGTATAACCGGGGAATTCTATGTCCCCATGGATATGCGCTCTCTTGCGGATGTACTGGATATAAGAGAAGGGGGATATGACCTTTATGCCGAGGCGGTGGAGGTCCTTGTTAATTCGGGCGAAATAATCGTTACAAAGAAGGGAAAACTGGTACGTGCTTCTGATTCAGGTCTAATTACAGGTGTATACCGCGGTACTACAAGAGGTTTTGGCTTTGTTGATAACGAAAATGGGGACATTTTTATTTCCCATGACAATTCTCACGGTGCCATGAACGGTGACAGTGTTCGTGTCCGACTTGTTGAGGGTACTCATGGCGACCACCGTGAAGGTGAGGTAGTCCTCATACTTGAACATGCTGTTTCTGAATTTATCGGAAGCGTAAAGATAGTCATGAGCGCGTCTTATCTGCAAAATCGGACTTACAAAAAGGGAAAGAAGCAAAGGCCTCTGCCTAAAAATACCACATCTAAAGTACTCGTATTTCCCGATGATCCAAAGCTTTGCTTTAAGGCAGAGCTTCTTCCTTCGCAGGCAAACGGTGCCAAAAACGGTGACAAGGTGCTTGTGAAAATCACAAAATATCCCGATAGTAAATCCGATAAATGCGTTCGCGGTAAGGTTTTGCGTATATTCGGTGCTACAGATTCAAGAGAAGCCAATTATAAAGCAATATTGTACGAAAACGGCATTAAACTTCGCTTTGATGATGAAACTCTGGCACAGGCTCGCGCTATTGTGCCGGGATGCTCTCTTGACGGGCGTCTGGACCTTCGTGATAAGGTAATATTCACCATAGACGGTGCTGACGCTAAGGATTTTGACGATGCAATTTCAGCAGAGCGTGACGGCGACGGTTATATACTTGGAGTTCATATTGCTGACGTTTCACACTATGTTGTCACCGGCTCTGCACTTGACAATGAAGCAATGAGACGGGGCGCATCTGTATATTTTACGGACAAGGTTGTGCCAATGCTTCCCGAGGAGCTTTCAAACGGAGTTTGCTCATTAAATCACGACAGTGACAAATATGCTCTGTCCGCTATCATCCGGCTCGACAGCAACGGTAATATTGTAAGCTCGGAGTTTCGTGAATCCGTTATAGCCTCAAGGGTAAGGGGCGTTTACCATGAGATTAACAATGTGATTGACTTGGGTGAGGATTCGGAGTATTACGACAAGTACAGATTCCTTTATGATGACGGAACGCTTCCCCTGATGATTGAGCTTTATGAAAAGCTTTTGGAAAAATCACGTCGCAGGGGTGCGCTGGAGCTTGAAACTGTCGAAGCTGTTATTCTTCTGGACGAGACGGGGATGCCCTCTGATATTGTGCCAAGGGAACGAGGTATATCGGAGAGGTTGATTGAGCAGTTTATGCTGTGCGCGAACGAAGCTGCCGCCTCTTGGCTTGCCACGATGGAGCTTCCGTGTGTATACCGTGTTCACGAGGAGCCAACACGGGAAAAGGTTCAGGCGTTTTCGGAGTTTGTACACAATCTTGGGCTTGACATACGTCCTCTAAACAGACGAAAATTATTACCGTCATCCTACCGGGATGTTGCTGTCGAGGCGGCTGAGAAGGGGCTTTCGACGATAGTTACTCCCATAATGCTTCGTTCCTTGATGAAGGCAAAGTATTCATCGTCAAGAGCCTCACATTTCGGACTCGGCTGTGACCTTTACTGCCATTTCACATCCCCAATAAGACGTTACCCGGACCTTGCGGTACACAGGATAATCAAGGCAGTGCTGCACGGAAAGCTTGA
>JAZNFI010000100.1:0-6378 GCA_045589075.1 Candidatus Flemingiibacterium sp. | reverse complement strand
GCTTCTCGGAACAACACTCTCCCATCTTGCCGTGGGGCTTGCTTGGGAGACTGTTACGGTGGGAAAGCACTGTGTAAATGACGGAATACGAATGTTTGCGTTAGACAATATTGTATACGGTGTTGCTGTATTTGCAGTATGGGCGGTAAATTATAAAATAGTATCTTTTATTCCCCAAACCGTCGGAGGCTTAATTGCAGCTGTTGCCGTTACAGCCATTATTCCAAATACTTTGTTTATACTTATTTCATTTAAAACCGAGAGATTTACATTTTTCCTTGGCATAGCAAAAAGAATAAGGGCAAAGCTTTACGGAAAATCAAAGAATGCGGCGTGAGTAAGCTCTTTCTTACAGAATTGTTTTTATTAAACGAAAATTTCTATGTAGTACTGTATTAATTCTCTCGAAGCTGCAGCAGGCTTGTTTTTTTAGGTGCTTTTGAGAACACACGAAAGAATTTATTAATTCATAAAAAATCTTATATTGTATTGACTTTTAATTAGCCTTGATGTATAATGTTCGTGAATGTTGTTAATGAGATTTTTTGGAGGTGTAGTATGAAAATTATTAAACTGCGTTCAGATATAGTTGTCGATTTTGCGGCAACTGAATTGAAAAAATATCTTCGCCTGATGATGCCCGAAACGGAAGATATCGAAATAATCTATAATGAGTCGGGAAAGGATGGTTTCAGACTTGGTCTTTTCTCTGATTTCGGTCTTGACACTTCCGAAGTTGATGATGCTGTGCTCGACGATGTTGTGCACATCGAAACAGACAAGAATGGCGGTATTCTTGCGGGCAGTAACCCAAGATCGGTACTTTTTGCCGTTTATCGCTTCCTTAAATTGAACGGCTGTCGCTTCCTCTATCCCGGACTTGATGGTGAATATATACCGTTACGCGACATTGAACCTACATCCTACCATCACAAGGCTTCCATGCGTTTTCGCGGTCAGAGCAGTGAGGGCACAGAGTATCCGCAATGTATGATTGAATCCATTGACTTTTATACAAAGCTCGAGATGAATACCTTTATGCTTGAGTTTGACACTCCATTTGTTTACTATGACCGCTATTTCAGCCATCACAACAACGAAGCAAATCGTCCTCCCGAGCCTATAACCTACGATACAGCAAAGCAGTACAAGCGTCTTTGTGAATTTGAGATTGCAAAGAGGGGACTTCAGTTCCACGACATGGGTCATGGCTGGACGGCGGAGCCTTTCGGTATATCTTCCACAGAGGGCTGGACGGCAGTAGCTGTGGATGTAACTGACGAACAAAGGCAACATTTAGCACTTTTAAACGGGAAACGTGATTTATTTAATGGAGTTGCCATTAATACCAACCTCTGTATGTCAAATCCCAAAACCCGCGCACATGTTGTAAAATCCATAGTAGAATATTCGATGTCTCACCGAAATGTTACATATCTTCATGTGTGGCTCGCCGATGGCAAGCGAAATCACTGCGAATGTGATGAGTGCAGAAAGCGTCGTCCGTCAGATTACTATATCATGATGATGAACGAGGCTGACGAGGCTCTTACGGCGGCTGGACTTGACACGAAGCTTGTATTTATTTGCTACGTGGACACCATATTTGCACCCGAAAGTGAAAAAATCAAGAATCCGGGCCGATTTTCGCTGCTCTATGCGCCGATTACCCGCTCATATACAAGAGGGCTTGACGCAAAAAATATACCTGCGCCGGCACCATACGAAAGAAATAAATGGGAGATGCCCAAAAGCTCGGAGGATAACGCAGCCTTCCTTCTTGATTGGCAAAGACTTTGGAAGGGACCTTGCTTTACGTTTGAGTACCATTTCTGGAAGCATACTGCATACGATCCCGGTCAAATGACGCTTTCAAGGAGAATATTTGACGATATACGTTCTCTTCCTGACGTGGGGCTTTCGGGCGTTGTGCAGAACGGATCGCAACGTGCATATTTCCCCTGCGGACTAGCTATATACGTATACGCAGAGGCACTTCTCAATTCGGAGCTGACCTTCGACGAGATAAAGGACGACTATCTGCTTCACGCTTACGGTGAGGATTTCAAAACTGTGGAGTCATACTTTGAGAAAATCAGTGAGATTATTGATTTTGCCTATATGGAGGGTGAGGCGACCACTGATATAACCAAAGGAAAATATTATGACCCCGATAGGGCAAAGGAATTTGATTCCGTGCCCAGAATATGTGAGGAAATACAAAAATTTTCATTGGCTCACAGACATATGAAGTACCGTGTTCAGACTGTATCAATGAGACTGCTTGAACGCCATGCCGAGTACTGTGCAGGTTTGTCGCGTTCACTTTCACTCAAGTCACGTGGTGAGCATCGCAAGGCACAGGAGGTATGGGAAGCTTTCCGTGACTCCTTCGGCACTCACGAATACGAGCTTGAACGGTATTTCGATCACGGAATGGTTTTCAGGTACACTTCTCTTGAAGAACGTGAATTCTTTATGTAACACTGGTGTTAAATAGTAAAGATAATTGAAATGTTAATATGTCTCCTTGACAAAGCTGTGCTGTTGATATATAATTAACTGGATGAGTACTGTCAAGGAGAATTTTTTATGATAAGAAAAGCCTTACCGAAAGACCATTCTCAGATAATGAATATTTACAATATTGCCAAGACATTTATGAGAGCAAACGGCAATCACACCCAGTGGCAGAACGGGTACCCTTATCCCGAGATTGTGGCAGAGGACATTGAAAACGGGGAGCTTTATGTTTTGGAAAACGGTGATGGAGCAGTTCACGCTGTTTTTGGAATTTTCGAAGGCGATGATCCCACCTACGCCAATATTGAGGGGAGTTGGACTGACAGCTCTCCCTACGCCGCTATTCACAGAGTGGCAAGTGACGGTACCTCAAAGGGAATATTCAGACAGGTTTTTGAATTTGCAGCCCAAAAATATTCCCACCTGCGCATTGACACCCACGAAGACAACGCTCCTATGCAGAGAGCGATAATTTCCTGCGGATTTGAATACCGTGGAATTATTTACGTCGAAGACGGGACACCAAGACGTGCTTACGAATGGACAAAAAATTACACCTAAAAATTCACAATTGTTGAAGGATTACTGATTTATTCACAATTATTTGGTACAATATTATAGTGACACATAAAATTGTTTGGAGGGAATTAAAATGAAGAAGGTTATATGCAAGGTTGAGTACGATACTGAAACAGCCGAAATTGTAAAGAAGCGTATATTCGGAGAGATCGGTGATCCTTCCGGATACGAGGAGACTCTTTATAAAACACCAAGCGGCAAATTATTTCTCTATGTAAACGGCGGCGCTGAATCTATACATTCCGAGGAAAACATTGTCCGCATGTCTGCGGCAAAAGCCGAGGAATGGCTTGCAGAGTAACTCAAAACGGCCCTTTCGGGTCGTTTTTTTATGTGTTTTTATTATTCATGCCGGTCAAAGCTTGCTGTTATGAAAAATATACAGCTTCAAATGCAAAATTTTAATATAAACCAATAATATCTGAATTCTTTATTTAAAAAGTTAGAAAAACTATTGCTTTTGAGGAACATTTGCTGTATAATTATAGTAATAGTGTAAACGGAGAAGAAATTATGATAAAACTTGAAAGTGACTACACAGAAGGCGCACATCCACTAATACTTGAAGCTTTTGTTAAAACAAATATGGAGCAGCTTTCGGGATACGGCAACGATAAATACTGTGATTCCGCAAAGGAGAAAATCAAGGCTGCATGTGGGCGCGATGACGCTCAGGTGTTTCTGCTTGCAGGCGGAACACAGACTAATACGCTTGTAATTGACACTATGCTTGCGTCATATGAGGGATTTATTTCATGTGATACAGGTCATGCGGCTTGCCATGAGGCTGGGGGACCCGAGTTTACAGGTCATAAGTCTATGACCGTAAAGAATGAGCTTGGCAAAATGAGTGCCGGCAGTCTGTCTGACTTCATGGAAAATTTTCTTAATGATGAGAACAAAGATCATCTCTGTCAGCCCGGACTTGTCTATATTTCTCATCCAACCGAATATGGCACCCTTTATTCTAAAAAAGAACTCTCCGAGCTTTCAGCTGCTTGCAAAAAATACGGTCTTTCGCTTTTTCTTGACGGAGCACGGCTTGGCTACGGTCTCATGAGCCGGGGCACGGATTTAACACTGCGTGATATTGCCGAGCTTTGCGATGTTTTCTACATAGGAGGAACAAAGTGCGGTGCTCTTTGCGGTGAAGCTGTGGTGTTTACTCACAGAAACACCCCTAAATGTTTCTTTACAAGTATTAAACAGCACGGCGCTCTTCTTGCCAAGGGAAGACTTCTCGGCGTACAGTTTGATACGCTGTTCACCGACGGTCTGTACTTTGATATTTGCGCTCACGCTGTAAAAATGGCAGACAAGCTCCGTGAGGCGCTTGTTGAAAAGGGATATGAAATATTCATCGAAACTGTTACCAATCAAATATTTGTAACTCTTGAAAACTCACGTCTTGAGGAGCTTCGAAAGCAAGTTTCCTTCGGATTTTGGGAACGCCCTGACTCCGAGCACACTGTTGTACGCATTGCAACGTCCTGGGCAACAAGAGAAGAAGATATTGATGCTGTCATAGATGTTCTTTGATATAAAAGGGTGTCGAAATTGCAAAGGTTGCTAATGTACTGTATGCGTTATCGGCACTAAACGGATATATATACATACTATTATACCTATTAATTTAAAGGAGATAAACAATTATGAAAACAATCAAAGCTCAAAAACTTACAATTGATGCCTTCGCACCCTTCGGACAGTTTTATAAAATGTGCAAGCCGGACGGATACCCTCTCTGTGGCGAATTACATAAGTTCTATCCCGACCGCCTGACAGCAGACTGCAACAAGCGTATCGGTTATTCCCCTATCACTGTAAAGAAGCCTGAGCGCATGATTATCACTCAGCTTGAGTATCACAACTCCACATGGGAGATGATTATGCCCCTTAACGATGACATGATTATTCATGTTGGTCCCGCTTCGGCAGGCACTCCTGTTACAGATCTTACAAAGGCGTTTATTGTTCCGAAGAACACGCTTGTGAAGCTGAATGCGTCTATTTGGCATTTAGCTCCCCTTCCTAAGTCCAAGGACGAGCTTTACGCAATGATAATACTGCCTGAATGCACTTATGCTCTTGATTGTCCGGTTATAGATTTATCAGATGAGGACAAGTTTGAAATAGTTCTGTAATATCAAACGAAAGGAAGATACCATGAGGAATTATCTTGAAGGTTTTTTTGCTCGATACGAATACCCTGCCGATGCAACAGAAAAACTTTTGTCAGCATATGATATGCTTGCAGAAAACGATGATTTCGAAGCTCTTCTGAAGCTTTTTTACGCTGTTGACGAGCTTAATTTCATAGATATTGAACGTGCTCTTGAAAAGGTAAGCAACGACACGGAAGTACACAAATACACAACCAAGTTTCTTTACTACGTTTGTCTTACGAAGGACCTAATGAAACTGTATGCCGGCCTTGGAGTTGATGATGACGTGATTTGGGATACTCTTGAGGATTTCAAGTATAAGCTTTACGAGGGTCTTGAGGTTCACGGGATTCCGGGCTTCTTTTCAACCGTGTGGTTTTATGACCTTCTTCGCGCTCGGATTTTTAAGCTTGGCAGACTTGAGTATCACATTATCAAATATAATGACGGTGACATAAATATAGGCGGTGTTCAGATAAAGAATGGCGACGATTCTCTTAACATACATATTCCGTCATCAAATGAGCCGTTTAACACCGAGACACGTCTTGCCTCCTACGATAAGGCGTACAGCTTCTTCAAAAAAGTATTTAATAAAGATGTAAAGCTGTTTCAATGCCAGTCATGGCTGCTTTTCCCAAAGCAGGAGGAATTTCTTCCGGAAAAGTCCAATATCCGCAGCTTTATGAAGGACTTCCGCATTATTAAACATGAGCTGTTTGCGGAACCGCGTTCTAATATGTGGCGCATCTTCGGTAAATACGCCGCAGTTCCCGCAGATGAGCTGCCGCGTGACAGCTCTCTTCGCCGCGCATATGCGGATTATCTTAGCACAGGCGCATATCCCGGATGGGGCACCGGTGTGTTCATTTGGGATGATGTTAACAAGAAAACTCTTACCTGAATATTTCGATAGCAGTTTTCTCTTAATTACCATTTTTGACAAGGCAATCGCCCTCCGACTTTATGTTGAAGTGAACCCAAAAGTTTAGACAAAAATTAAATATTAAATTGTTTGAGAATGAGCTCGGTACTCCACTGGGCTCATTCCTTTTAGTTTTAGAGAAATTCTAAGTCGGATCGTAGCCATGTCGTTCTGTGAGCCAAGGAG
>JAZNFI010000099.1:0-4358 GCA_045589075.1 Candidatus Flemingiibacterium sp. | reverse complement strand
CTTCCTATCTCTTGTTGTTCAATTTTCAAGGACCAATTCACTCGCTGCCTCTCGCTCTAACTCGCGGACAGCTTATTTATTCTATCACATCACTCTCCCTTTGTCAAGATCTTTTGTGAAAAAAATATAACTTTAGTGTTTTTGTCGCCATTTCTTTCACATTTTTTGCTGTTTGTGTGCAATTTATACACTTAGTGTAAATTTTTAATGATTTATTTCAAAATCTATTTATTTTGCGATTGTTTTCTGTTATAATGTATCTTGAAAGGATAATAGATATGAATTTTACCAAACTTGTCAGCCTACTATCCGAGTTCGGAGCCTCCGCGCCCTCAATCGAAGCATTTGAGCTTTGCCGTCACGTTTACGGTGTCTCCAAGGAGTGGTGTATTTCCAATAGGTTCACCGAGTTCTCCCCATCAAATCTGCTGGATTCTATGATTGAATACCGAAGGTCCGGAATCCCCCTCCAATATATTTTAGGCGAGGCGTGGTTTTACGGCAACAGATTTATTGTGTCCGAAGCTTGCCTCATTCCCCAGCCGGACACTGAACATCTGGTGGAACTTGCACTGAAGCACTTGAGTCCCGACTCCAAATTTGTAGATCTTTGCACGGGGAGCGGATGTGTTGCTATCTCCATACTTTTAACTCGGGATGATACCTCCGCTGTCGGAGTTGATATATCCATTCCCGCGTTAAAAATTGCCGAACAAAACTCAAAACTCCATGGTGTTTCGGACCGAATTCGTCTCATTCACGCAGACGTAATGAACGATGAGATATTTTCATATGTTTCCGATGCTGACGTCATTGTGTCAAATCCTCCATATATAAATACAGATTCAATTCAGAATTTGTCCTCAGAGGTGCAGTGCGAGCCTCGTATTGCTCTGGACGGCGGAACAGACGGACTCGACTTTTACCGCAGGTTCATATGTCAACTCGCTCACCGCATGAAACCCGAAGCCGTGATGTTTCTTGAAATCGGTTTTGATCAACACGAGCGAATTCGCGCACTTTGCCAAAACCAGGGTCTGAAATGCAGTTTCCACACCGATTTCGGCGGTAATGTGCGAGTTTGCGAAATACACCGTGTCAATGCCGCAAAGCTGTAATATAATGATATTAATCAATAGTTTCAGGAGATATTTTTATGCAAAAGCCAACACTTCTCTGCCTTTTCGGTGGGAAATCCTCGGAATATGAGGTCTCCCTTATTTCCGCACATTCCATTTTATCAAACATTGACAAAAGCAAATACGATATTATTACCGTAGGTATTACAAAAACCGGTGATTGGTATCTCTTTTCTGGCGACACTATGAAAATCAAAGACGGTTCATGGTGCGAAAATGCCGAAAGTCTCAAAAAAGCTGTTCTTTCACCTTCCCCCTCCGACTCCGCGCTGCTTGTCTTTTCTGATGACAGCAACAAAGTGGAAAAACTGCACATTGATGTTGTTTTCCCGATAATGCACGGTGCAAATGCCGAGGACGGCACACTTCAGGGTCTTTTAAAGCTTTCCGGCATCCCATATGTGGGCTGTGGCTGTGCTACGTCCGCCATAGGCATGGATAAAGGTTATACCAAGCTCATTCTAAACCACTACGGTATTCCTCAGGCAAAGTGCGAGATAGTTCCCGCGTTTCGCCTAAAAAAAGATTTAATCGACGTTATAAGCGTATGTGAGGCTATCAGTTCTTATCCTCTCTTTGTCAAGCCTGCAAATGCAGGCTCTTCTGTAGGCGCGTCGAAAGCCGCTGACAGGGATGGACTTGTGGCGGCACTTAAACTTGCGGCAGAGCATGACGGCAAGATAATCGTTGAAGAATATATTAAAGGAAAAGAAATTGAAGTAGCTGTTATTGGCAACGGCAGCTATACCGCCTCGGTTTGCGGTCAGATTAATCCCGGCAGCGAATTTTACGATTATGATGCTAAATATAGTATAAGCAGCAACTCCTCCTGCCTCATTCCTGCCGACATTGGCGAGAGCACCGCAGAAAAAGTGCGCATGTACGCAAAACAAATATGCACAGCCTTAGGTGTTACGGGACTTTCACGAGTAGATTTCTTCGTATACGAAGACGGAGGCGAAGAAAAAATAATCTTCAACGAGATAAACACGCTCCCCGGCTTCACACAGATAAGTATGTACCCAAAGCTTATGATGCACCACGGGATGAGTTACTCTCAACTTATCGATGCTTTGGTAACGCTCGCGGTTCAAAAGGAGGAATAGTCTTGATAGGAATTTTCGACAGCGGTCTTGGCGGTCTGTCAGCGCTCAAAGAGGTAAGACGCCTTCTTCCTTCCGAGGATATTGTGTATTTCGGTGACACGGGTCGTGTTCCCTACGGCTCACGTTCAAAGGAAACCATCATTAAATACGCACTTCAAGATATGCGATTTCTGATGACCCACAACGTAGATGCCGTTATGGTAGCCTGCGGTACGGTAAGCTCAAACGCCCTTGACATAATGAGGGCGGAATTCCCTCATATTCCGATTATCGGTGTTATTGATGCAGGTGTCAGCGCTGCCGCCGCCACCACAAAAAACAAAATAATTGGTATTGCAGGCACTCTTTCAACGGTAGCTTCCCGTACATTTGAGACAAAGCTTCACGCCATAAATGAAAGCTTTACTGTCATATCAAAGGCGTGCCCTCTGTTCGTCCCCCTGGTTGAGAACGGTTTTGTATCTCCCGACGACGAAATCACCCGCCTTACCGTAGAGCATTATCTCGGCTGTATGCGTGAGGCAGGTGCTGATACCGTGGTAATGGGATGTACTCACTACCCTATCATCGCCCCCTCAATAAAAAAAGTTCTTCCAGATGCCCACCTTATAAATGTAGGTGCAGCGGCGGCAGAGGAGCTTCGCCATATAATTGCGGCAAGGGACGGTTTTAATCCCGACAGAGTAGGAAAAGTCAAGTACTTCGTCAGCGATGAGCCGCAGGGCTTTGAGGCAACGGCCTCGGTTTTTCTCGGCGAGGAAATACGCGAAAGTGTCACAAGAATAGATATAGAAAAATACTGATAAAGCATCTCCGGTGGTCTTTGCCCACCGGAGATGCTTTTTGTTTCACTATTTATAACAAACACGGTCGCAGCTTCATCGCTTTTATGGGTGGCCTGTGAAAAAATTAAAAGGGAAGATGTTTTCATCTTCCCCTTTAACCTAATTAATACTTGCGGTTATTATTTGGACTTGCGCTTTCTTGCCGCTTCAGATTTCTTCTTACGCTTTACGCTGGGCTTTTCATAATGCTCGCGCTTACGAAGCTCCGAAAGTACTCCGGATCTTGCGCACTGTCTCTTAAATCTGCGAAGAGCGCTGTCAAGAGATTCATTCTCTTTTACTCTGACTTCTGCCATTCTAACATTCCCTCCCTCCGCAAGTGCAGCAGGAAACCGACCCTTTTGCCGTGTTTCCCGAGATAAACAGTGTAGTGTTTTTTTATCTCCAAGATATTATACTATAAAATGTCACGAATGTCAAGGGTTTATATAAAATTTGAAAACATTTTTTTGTTTTTATATAAAAGTAGGCAGATTCTCAAAATCAGCACTCAAGTTATCTTACAACGATATTAACAATCTTTCCGGGAACACTTATCTCTTTAACGATAGTTTTCCCCTCAAGAAGGGAAGCCATGCGCTCGTCAGCCTTTACTATAGCAACGGCATCTTCTTTTGAAGTTCCTGCAGGAATCATTGCGGTAAATTTGAGCTTACCGTTAAGCTGTACGGCAATCTCCACTGTTGCGTCAACGGTCTTTGCCTCGTCATAAGCAGGCCATTCGGATACCGCGCAAAGCGTCTTGTTTTCGAGAGATTCCCAAATTTCCTCGCAAAGGTGAGGTGCAAAGGGATAAAGCAGACGTACAAATACGCCAAGCTCGTTCCTTGTAAGGGTTCCGCACTCGTAGATCTCGTTGATGAGGCTCATAAGTGCCGCAATAGCAGTGTTGAATTTCATATCTTCAATGTCAGCGGAAACCTTCTTTATAGTCTTGTGGAAAGAGGTTTCAAGCTTGGCAGTTGCGCCCTCACCCTTTGCCATATCGCAAAGACCTGCAACACGGTCAAGGAAACGCTTACATCCGCGAACAGAGCTGTCGTTCCAAGGGGTTGCGGAAGCATAATCGCCCATAAACAAAACGTATACACGAAGAACGTCTGCACCGAACTCATCAACTACGTCGTTAGGGTCAACTACGTTGCCCTTGGACTTTGACATCTTGTCGCCGTCGGGGCCGAGGATAAGTCCCTGCGCGGTACGCTTTGCGTATGGCTCATCCACGGGAACAGCACCTATATCATAGAGGAAACGGTGCCAGAAACGGG
>JAZNFI010000098.1:0-3786 GCA_045589075.1 Candidatus Flemingiibacterium sp. | reverse complement strand
TCGAGAACGGCAAGAAGTACTTCTCCGTTGCATCCGGCGGCGGTACAGGCCGTACCCTCCATCCCGACAACATGGCTGCAGGTCCCGCTTCTTACGGTCTGACCGACACCATGGGCCGTATGCACGGTGACGCACAGTTCGCAGGTTCTTCCTCCGTTCCGGCTCACGTAGAAATGATGGGTCTCATCGGTGCAGGTAACAACCCGATGGTCGGTATGACCGTTGCATGTGCCGTTGCTGTTCAGGAAGGCATGAACAAGTAAGATTGGTTTTGCCAATAAATAGTGAAACTCCGCTTCTATGATATAATCCCCTTAGAGTAGACACTTGAAAAAACAAAAAGTTCAAGACTACTTTAGGGGGATTTTTGTATGTCAAAAACAAGTTATGAAGATAAAATTGAGGCGATAAAAAGAATAAAAAACGGTGAAGCCAGTATAAATGGCACAGCGCCAAAATTAGGAATACATCCTGTGAATAAATAATTCACACCTTCGGCCTCATATGTGTTCTTCCACGATACGGTAGGAAGCAGAGAGCTTTTATTAAAATCGTTAGAATTTTCTCTATGGCCATTGACAATTACGGTATCCTATGATATAATGAATCGGTTAAAATGTTTATTTCGTATAAAGGAGTGCACTGCTATCATGAGTACGTCAGATGTAATAGATATAGTAGATTTAAACAGAGATGTGGAGCAATACGTCATCCAAGCTTCTTCTACACGTTCGCGGCACCGCTTCGGTAAAATATTCGGCGATAAGTTCATGCCGCTGACTTTTGTGCATGCCGCAGATATGCATGCTTCGAAGTCACAGTGGGAACGAATGGTTAAGTATGTTAATCACTACAGCGAATATCTATCCTTTGTACTGCATACTGGTGATTACTGCGGTGGAAATCAGGGATCGTATGTCGATTTTTACAAAGCTTTTCCCAACTGCACAAGGCCGATATACAACTGTGTGGGAAATCATGACTGTGTAGGTGCGGACGACATATGGTCGTTGGCTCCGGGTCCAAAGGATACCACACACCGTATGCTGTTTGGTCATACGAAGGGTTGGGATGTAAACTTTGCGCCTTGCGAGTATCCGATGAGCTACTATAAGGATTTCGCGGACTCCAATGTTCGTATGATCGTGCTGGATCTTTATTATGATATATGGGAGACAAGAGTATGGCTCCGCGAGGTACTGCGCGATGCATTTGATAAGGGGCTCCACGTTCTGACCGCTATGCACGAGCGGACGGGAAGTGTTGAAACCGAGTACGGTGTTTCGTTCCACACATTGGACGATCACCACGCCGCAGAAGTCACATATGAGCTTGACCGCACAGAAGGCTGCTTCGACCATCGTTGGCGCGTTACCTACGCTGATGTTATTGCTGAATTTATAGGATACGGTGGAACCCATATCTGCAATTTGGCGGGACATGAGCATCATAATGAATTCGGACTATGCGCAAAAGGTATCCTCAATGTAGTAGTTGCCGCCGGATGCATAAATGAGTACCTTGGCGATATGAGGCATGTTGATGGTACGAGATCTATGGATTGCTTTAATGTGGTGGGAATCGACACCGAGCTTGGTCTTCTTAAACTAATACGGGTCGGTGCGAATGTGGATCATTACATGCGAAGATGTACCGCACTATGTTTCGATTACATAAATAGAAAAGTTATTTCGGATATTTGACATATTCTTCCAATCATGGTTTGGCATGACCGTTGCATATGCCGTTGCAGTCGAAGAGGGCATGAACAAGTAAGATTCCACCTCGCTTTTTGAAAGCAGAGTAAAATCTTATGCAAACTTAATCCAACAAAATAGTTAGACACATCATTTTGGATCGCTCCATTATGATGTGTCTAATTCGTTTTTTGGGGGTTATCATGCCAACTAATGATAGTTTGCCTATAAATGTATACTTATATTTTACATAAAACATAAACGGAAATTATCGAAAACTCATATATTTATGGTATTGAAAACTCATATATTTATGGTATTATAAATTAAACAGATATAACAAGCAGAAAAATATTTTTTATGGTATATAAGGCAAAGGAGGTAATCAATGGGAATTTCAGAGTTTCTGAATCAAATGGCGGCGAATCCACTGTTGCTTGTCGCTGTAGCGATGACACTCGGTGTAATTCTCGTTAACGGTTGGACAGATGCTCCAAACGCTATTGCAACCTGTGTTGTAACGAGATGTATGCGCCCAAAAGCGGCGATACTTATGGCAGCATTATTTAATTTCCTTGGCGTATTTATTATGACTGAGATCAACAGTGAGGTCGCAGTTACCATTACCAGTATGGTAAATTTCGGAGAAAATTCCGGACGGACAATTATTATAGTTCTGTGTGCGGCGATGCTTGCTATTGTTATTTGGGCAACGCTTGCTTGGGTGTTCGGAATTCCCACCAGTGAAAGCCATGCGCTTATCGCAGGACTTACAGGTGGAGCAATTGCACTTAACGGTGTTGATGCTGTAGTTTGGGCTCAGTGGCTTAAGGTCATTTACGGTATCGTTATTTCGGTCGTTCTTGGCTTTGGATTGGCCTGGCTTATCTGTAAGCTTGTAACAGTGATTTGTTACAAGGTCAATCGCCCCAAGACAGAACCTTTTTTCAAAGGCGCACAAATTGTAGGTGCAGCCGCAATGGCATTTATGCACGGTGCCCAGGACGGTCAGAAATTCATGGGGATTATTTTACTTTGTGTGTTTACTTTAAATGGGACAGGGGCAACATCTTCCGCATTTGAAATCCCAATGTGGCTGATGATAATTTGCTCGCTCGTTATGGCAGCAGGTACCGCGATGGGCGGCAAGAAAATCATCAAATCCGTCGGCATGGATATGGTAAAGCTTGAAAAATATCAGGGTTTCTCGGCGGATATAGCATCTTCAATATCGCTTGTGTTCTGTTCGACATTCGGCTTGCCCGTATCAACGACTCACGTCAAAACCACGTCTATTATGGGTGTTGGCGCAGTAAAACGCATCTCTGCTGTCAATTTCGGGGTAGTAAAGGAAATGGTAATGACCTGGATATTAACCTTCCCCGGATGCGGAATACTTGCTTTTTTGGTAACAAAACTGTTCTTGTTTATTTTTAACTAAGTGAAAGGAATCAAAAACGATGGCTAAATGTGATAAATTCTATTTTGAGAATTTTTCCGAATGTGCAGTTCTCGCAAAGAACGCGGCAAATTATCTTGTTGAATGTCTTGAAAACTACGATGCGGACAAAATTTCCGATATGCTTGATAAAATGCATACGTTTGAGCATAGCGCGGATGTAAAAAAGCATGAGATGAACGAAGCACTTGCCAAAGCGTTCATTACACCCGTTGACCGCGAAGATCTTGATATGCTCAGTCAGCAGCTCGATAACGTATCTGACATACTCGAGGAAATACTGCAAAAGTTTTACGTTTACAATATCAAAGAGATTGAGCCCGCCTCAATTGAATTTGCAAAGTGCCTCGTTAAGAGCTGTGAAATTCTTGTTGAAATCATGGACGAATTTGAGAATTTCAAAAAATCCAAAGCCATGCGCTCGTTGATCATCGCTTGCAACGACGTAGAGGAGGAATGTGACAGACTCTATCTTACAACGATGCACAATCTCACCAAGAACTCCACCGACGTACTTACAACAACTTCCTGGTATAAAATTTTTGATAACCTCGAGGCTTGTGCAGACGCTTGTGAGCACGTTGGAGAATGCGTCGGCACTATAATCATGAAAAACACATGATTAGTTTA
>JAZNFI010000097.1:0-5343 GCA_045589075.1 Candidatus Flemingiibacterium sp. | reverse complement strand
GGCGGAACTGGCAGACGCGCACGTTTGAGGGGCGTGTAGTTCACACTGTACGGGTTCAAGTCCCGTTTCTCGCACCAAAAAACCACCGAGAGCTTTTGCTCTTGGTGGTTTTTTCTTGTCGAGAATGGTCTCGCCGAAGTCGTATTCAAAAACGCCTTTGGCGTTTTTTGTAGAGCTTGCGCCGCAAGGCGGATGCTCTTAGGGTTCCACAAGTCCCGTTTCTCGCACCATAAAAAACCGAGGACTTTCGTCCTCGTTTTTTTATCGTTTTAAAATGTTAATGTTGATTTTCTGCTTGACATCAGAGATGCGGCGTGGTATAATTTATATTATTCAACTATTCACCGAAAAGGAGACAGCTTATGTCTAAAATCATATTGACGGGCGACCGCCCCACAGGAAAGCTTCATATCGGTCACTATGTCGGTTCACTTCGCCGCCGTGTTGAACTTCAGAACAGCGGTCTTTACGATAAAACCTACATAATGATTGCGGACGCGCAGGCACTGACCGATAATGCTGATAATCCGGAAAAAATCCGTCAAAACATAATCGAGGTTGCCCTTGATTACCTGTCCTGCGGTCTTGACCCCTCAAAATCAACTCTCTTTATACAGTCCCAGATACCCGAGCTTTGCGAGCTTTCTTTCTATTATATGAACCTTGTAACAGTTTCCCGTCTCCAGAGGAACCCCACCGTCAAGGCGGAAATACAGATGAGAAACTTTGAAACCAGCATTCCCGTAGGCTTCTTTACCTACCCCATCAGCCAGGCGTCGGACATTACCGCCTTTAAAGCAACCACCGTACCCGTCGGCGAGGATCAGCTTCCCATGATTGAGCAGACACGGGAGATCGTGCGAAAGTTCAATGATGTTTACGGCAAGGTGCTTGTTGAACCTACTCCCCTGCTTCCCACCGAGGCGGCAGCAAGACGTCTTCCCGGAACTGACGGGAGCGCGAAAATGTCCAAATCCCTTGGAAACTGTATCTACATTTCCGAGGACCCTGCAGAGCTTAAAACCAAGGTTATGAGTATGTTCACCGACCCCGACCATATCAAAATAACCGATCCCGGCAAGATCGAGGGCAACACGGTATTCACCTACCTTGACGCGTTCGCAAAATACGAACATTTCGCAGAATTTCTTCCTGACTACGCAAACCTCGACGAGCTGAAGGCACACTATCAGAGAGGCGGTCTGGGAGATGTAAAGGTTAAAAAATTCCTTCTTGCAGTGCTCGAAACCACGCTTGAGCCCATCCGCGCACGCCGTGCCGAGTATCAGAAGGATATAGCGGGAGTATATGACATCCTCAAAAAAGGAAGTGAGGCGGCAAGAGAAACTGCCGCAAAGACTCTCGATGAGGTGAAAGCGGCAATGCGAATCAATTACTTCGATGACGCGGCTCTTATTGCTTCACAGACTGAAAAATACAAGGTATAACAAAGTATCGGACGGTTAAAACCGTCCGATTTTTTATTTGCTGTTAAGAAGCACTTCTGCCGCATCCAGAATTGTGCGGTCATTTTCGTAGGTAATATGCCGTCTCGCCTCCTCGTATGAGCAAAGCTTGTAGGAGCTGACCTCCGATTCCTGAATCTTCACGGTATCTCCGTCAAATCTTCCGAGAAAATAAACCGATTCTTTTGTTGTACGTGAAGTCAGTGAATATACCACCGACTTTCTGAAATCGGGATCTAAAACTATATCCACACCCGTCTCCTCACGAACCTCGCGAATGGCTGTTTCACGCTCTGTTTCAAACTTTTCAATATGTCCCTTCGGCAAACCGCAATGCCCAAGATTCATGCAAATTATGAGATACCTTCGTTCTTTGCCGTCACCCGTGTAAACCACCGCACCACAGGAGCGTTCGTGCAGACAGTAAATCTTCAGATCATTTTCGCCCTCCCAAAAGTCCACCGCCTCTGCTATCTCATGCTGTGAAAAATCGTGAGACGGTACCTCGCAGAGAACGAGAGATATGCTGTCTGTCTTTTTGTCAATAAGTACCCCCACCGCAGTGGCACGAATACTGTCAGCGGATGGGTCACCTGCAAGTATCACATAAGCGGTATGTACATTTACAGCATTTTTATAAGCCACGGCAACAGTACCGCGAACCACTCCGCCATGTTTTGCGTAAACACGAACGTCATATTCATTTCCAAGCATACCTTCGGCAAATGATCGCTCATTCTGTATAATCTGCCGACGGTTCTCGCCGTTCATTCGCAGTGCCACCGTGTCACCCCTCTCATATTCAGTCCGTTAATAGTCAATTACAATCACATTAGATTAATTATATCATGTTTTTCACCAAAGTTCAAATGTTTTGTCGAATATTTAATATTTTTTCACAATTCAAGGGGCAAAATGCAAAAATCAGTACCAAAATCAAAGTGAGTACCTCTCAAGACTGTCACCAATCTTTTTTAAAGCCGAACCTTCAATTCTGCTCACATATGAGCGCGAGATACCAAGCTTTTGTGCTACCTCCCTCTGTGTAACCGACCTGTGTCCACCTATTCCGTAGCGCATTGAAATAACAGTGCGTTCTCTGTCCGACAGCTCACTGTTAATTATTGATACCGCCCTTGCGGAGCGAAGCTTTATGTCAAGGTCGTCGGCTATAGTATCGTCAACCGATATAATATCGCCCCATGTCAAAGGATTTCCGTCCTTGTCCATGTCTATGGTCTCATTCATGGAAACCTCAACTGCCAGCTTCTTCTGGGATCTGAAGTACATGAGTATTTCATTCTGCAGACACTTCCCTGCATATGTAGCAAATCTGGCACCGTTTCTGGGGTCAAAGGAGTCCACCGCCTTTATAAGACCGATAGTTCCGATAGAAATGAGATCATCCTGATTTTTCGATGAGGAGTAATATTTTTTGACAATGTGCGCCACCAGCCTCAGATTGTGCTCGATAAGCTCTGCCCTTGCCTTCTTGTCGCCCTCCTCCCTCATCATTCTGAAGCATTCGCGCTCTCTTGCGGCACTGAGCGGCGGCGGAAATGTCCCATCATAGGAGCATCCGTTTGAGACACGCAGAAACATAAAAAACAGATTGGCAAGAAAAGAACCTATAAAACCCACCATGTTATTCCCTCCGAAAAAAGATATGGGACGCCGATGCTTCGACGTCCCCTAATATTATATGTAAAAAGGTGCACGGGTATTACAGTATTACAGTATTACAGTTTCCTTGCCAAGCTCTGCCGCACGCCGTGCCAAAGCTTTGATACGCGGATGTGAAAGGCTTCCGAGAATTATCACCCTGTCCGATATATCGAATATGTAGTCCTCGCCGTTATGAGAAGAATTGGCGTCAACTATAAGGTCCGCCGCCTCCAAGAGAGAAAAATAACGGTCACGCCGTTCGGGATGCCACCTGTCAGCCTGCCTCTCCGAAATGGGTGACGCAATAAGCGAAACCCTGCCGCCAAGCTGTTTTACGGCAGCACACGCTTCGGCTCCCCACATGGGCACCCCTTGCTCAAGGGTTGACGCAAAACCCGAAAATCCGTCTGACAACGCCGACTCCATCGCCGCAACAAGACGGTACTTCATTTCAGCGCATGTAAAATATTCCTCATCGTACCCGAATTCAAGCTCGTTCGGAGATTCACCGAATATAGCACATATTTTATTATTCATGTTAAATACCTCGTTAATTTAATATGAGTATAATCATCTCTGACCCGTTTATCTGATACGATTATATCACATACAAACCGAGAATTTTGTCGATTTTTATGCTAAAAATCAATATTTCCCAAAAAAATCGAATTTTTCATTAGATTAACGTGAAAAGAAAAAAATAACAGCGAGAAATAATTCTCGCTGTCGAAAATTATAAGCCGCCAATCATCATTGACATGTCGTAGGAGCCTGCGGACTTTTCTGCAATATATGCCGCCGCACGGAGAGCACCCGTCGCAAAAACATCTCTTGATGCGGCGCTGTGGCTTATGGTAATGACCTCATCAAGCCCCGCAAACATAATCTCGTGCTCGCCCACGATAGTGCCGCCGCGAACAGAGCTTATGCCGATTTCGTTCTTTTTCCTCGCCTCGCGTCTTGACTCACGCTCATACGTATATTCCGCATCGTAAGGAACGGTGTCCGCCACCGCATCGGCAATCATAAGAGCCGTTCCGCTGGGCGCATCAAGCTTTTTGTTGTGGTGCTTTTCGATAATCTCTATATCGTAACCCTCTCCAAGGATTGACGCCGCCTTTTTGGCAAGCTCAATAAGCAGGTTTATTCCAACCGACATATTTCGGGAATAGAAAATCGGTATCTTCTTTGCCGCCTCACTTATAAGTGCCGTTTCCTCTGCCGTGTGACCCGTGGTGCAAATTACGGTCGGTATTCCCTTTTCAAGCGCATATTCAAGGAGCGGTCCCACCGCGGTATGATGTGAACAGTCTATTATTGCGTCACACTCAACACTTACCTCTGAGGGATGTGTGTATATTGGGATGTTCTCTGCGGCAGGAGCAACGTCGATGCCTGCCACGATTTTGTATTCGGCACTTCCCTCTGCTGCACTTCTGACAGCCTTTCCAAGTCTGCCCATTGCACCCGAGAGAAGTATTCTTACTTCCTTCATTTTATGTATCTCCCGTTTCAGATAACCTTATATTCGCGAAGAACAGCCTCAAGCATTGCCTTGTTCTTCTCTTCCATTTCGCAAAGCGGCAGACGCATCTCCTCGGAGCAATATCCCATCATAGCCATGGCTGTCTTTGCAGGAATGGGGTTGACCTCGCAGAACAGAGAGTTCGCAAGCTTAAGGAGCTTCAGCTGAAGCTCTGCCGACTCCTTAACCTTACCGTCGAAGTAAAGCTTGCATATGTCGTGAGTTTCTCTCGGAACGATGTTTGAAAGCACGGAGATAACGCCCTTTGCTCCAAGAGAAAGAATGGGAACTATCTGGTCATCATTACCCGAATAAATATCGAGGTCATTGCCAAGCTCAGCCGCAAGCTCCGCAATTGCGCTGATATTGCCGCTTGCCTCCTTTGTGGCAACAATACGCTCATGCTTTGCAAGCTCACGGTAAACGGGCAGGCTTATATTACAGCCCGTGCGCGAGGGTACGTTGTAAAGAATAATAGGCTTATCGGTAGCATCCGCAACGGCAAGAAAGCTCTTTATAAGCCCCTTCGGAGTAGCCTTATTATAATAAGGAGTAACCAAAAGAAGCGCGTCAGCACCAACCTCGCAAGCGTATTTTGAAAGATCGACTGCGTAATCTGTATCGTTGGAGCCTGTTCCCGCAATAACGGGAACACGGCCCGCCGTCTTTTCCACGCAGTATCTGATA
>JAZNFI010000096.1:0-4232 GCA_045589075.1 Candidatus Flemingiibacterium sp. | reverse complement strand
CTCACCTTTATGGCAAACCGTGTGGATATGATGAAGGACACTCAAGAAAAGAATAATAACAGGCTTTTCTCGTAATAAATAGTTTAGGGTCGGAGGTTATGAACTCCGAGCCTTTTTGTGACTAATTCTATTTACTTTTTATCTCCGTTCAGTATCCACTCCGCATTACAGCCAAATTCAAAGGCAATTACTTTTGCAAGGGAGGGAGAAAGAGTAGTGATTTTTTTACTTTCGCCGGTCAGAGTATAAACATAGTTTTCAGAAACTCCGATCCGTTTGGCAAATTCTCTTTTCGAGATATTTTGCTCTGCAATGATCTTATTTAACCTATCAGCCAATGTCACTTTATATCTCCTCCTTCTTCGTCACGCTTCATAATAGCTGCGAACATTAAAAGCTGTTTCAGCGAGTTTACACCCAGCTTGGAATAAATGTTGCGGTTATGGAAGCGAACCGTTGACTCCTTTATACCCACAAGCTCAACAATCTCCTTAACGCTTT
This sequence comes from Candidatus Flemingiibacterium sp., assembly GCA_045589075.1. Taxonomy (GTDB): domain Bacteria; phylum Bacillota; class Clostridia; order Oscillospirales; family CAG-272; genus Flemingiibacterium. Next base: position 3,731 of record JAZNFI010000096.1, on the reverse strand, counting down.
TACCTGCAAGATAATGGTCAAACACCGTTCGCTCCATTTGTGTGAGCGTCTTTACCCCGGACAAGAATTGCTCATAATCGTATGGGTCAACCTCGTTCTTTCGTGAGTATGCCAAACGGGCAATTTCCTGCTTGGCTTCGCTGTGCTCACTGCTCATTTGGTCGAGCGTGGTCTGCATCTTTGCCTTTTCTCTTTCCGTTTCCGCAAGTGCCGCCTCGTTTTTGCGGTCTTGCTCAGCAAGAAAAGTGAACAGGTCGTCTATTTCGGTAATGCCGGACGGTGTGAAATCCGTCTTATTTGTTTTGAACTGCGTAAGGCTCTTTCGGATCGGCTTCATATATTTTTGACTCAGCCACAGGCAAGTGCAGATCGCCACCGCCGCAATAATCAAGAATATTGCAATGTTTTTTAACTGCCCACCACGGACGATGCTTTCATATTGCTGCTTGGGGAACATCATCGCAATCGTCAAGGTGTTGCCGTCAATCTCAACTTCCTTTGCCTTGCCGATGTACTCACAGTTGCCGCATTCATACTCGTAGAAAGAGCCGTGCTCCTTTACGGTAATGCGTTCGCATACCGGAGGCACGTAGCCGGAACGGTTGGAAATAAACTGTCCGATATATCCGCCGTCTGTTTTATCAAGCAGTGCGCATACGGTTTGAGAGCTTTGCGTATCTCCGGCGCTGTAAGCGAGTTGCACATAGAGGTCGCTCAATTCAAAGCCACAGATGCCGATCACCTGACCGTCCTCTCCATATATGGGCGAATAAAGGTATCTTGCCCGTTCCCAAGTGTCGGGGATTTTGACAACCTCGCTCATTACATAGCCTTTTTCGGCAAATATGCTTGTATCAGCGAACACATCTGTTCGCATTTCATTCTGCCAAGTGCTGAAAAGGTTGATGTCATTATTTCTTGCAACCTCAGAGGAGCCACGAAACAAAGCAACCTTTGTGTTTACTGTACTCTCAGCATACAGGTTGGCATATTTAATGTAAATTCCGTTATAGCGAGGGGTATCAAGTGTGTTATTTACTGTCGTATCCAATATGTAGAAAGCACCGCTGCAAGAAGCAATGCGGATATTGGTATACACCGTTGTGTATGCTTCTGCTTGCAAAGCGGTCAAGGCTTCAATGTCGTTTGTGAGGTCGCTAAAAGACATATCGTGCTCTGTCAAATAATCCTCAATAACCGTTTCCATCTGCTCAGAAAAGGACAGCGAATGCGCCGCCAGCTTATCCACATCGTGTTCCATCTGTGCGACGTGAGTATCGAGCTGATCGTCAAGGTAGGTATCTATGCGTCCGTTTACCGGATTGAGAACGCCAAACAAAGAGAGCAATAAAAGCAGCAGCATAACCGATGCAATAACGACAGAAGCCACATACAGCACAAAGCGACGCCTTAAAGACAAGCCGCCCGACTTGATTTTTTCATAGAATTGCTTACACCCGTTTTTCATTGTGGTTCCTCCTTTCTCACATTTCGCAGACCTTATTTATAAAGGCTGCGGAGCTCTGCAAGAGTGGAGGCCACAAGCTCGTCCATTACCGTGTCGGCGTTTTCACCGTCGGCAACACGGCGCAGGTAATCCCCGTGTGCGGCACTCAAAACCGATTTTACATTCTTTTCAAAAGAGGACTGTGTATCCGAAGCACCTTCAAACACAGGAACCTCGCAATAGGTATATTCATCAGCCATACCGTTTACTGCATTATACAGCAGGCGGTATTTTTCATTTTCAAAGGTATCCGTGTTGGCAAAAAGAGAATCAAAGGCATCGTTTGTTACAGGCAGATAACCGGCTTTCGTTACAAAGCCAAGGCTGTTTTCTTTTTCGGTCAGCCACTTGGCAAAGATAGCCGCCGCTTCGTTCTTTCTGTCGTCCTCGTTCTTTAAGGCAAACAGACCGCCGCCACGGTGAACAACGGTAGCATCACCGTTTGCAAAGTGGGGATATGCAAGGATAGAGGTCTCGATATCCTTGGTGGTATTATCCGCATAGGTCACATAGTCACACAGATAAAGGATACCGGCAGTTGAACCGATATTGCTGATAATCTCACCCGTTTTCCAACGGTCAGAAGCATAGCCGTCCCCAAGACACAAACCGCCATGGATACCGGCGTGAGCCATAGGCTCCCATACCTTGCCGAAGGCTTCGCTTTCAAGGTTCAGCTTGCCATCCACAACAAAGTCCTCGCCAAAGGCAGCCATACCGGTCAGCGAGTAATGATAGAAGTCGTTGATCTGGAACATATCCTGCCCATCCGACCAATCATAGTATTTTTCGCAAGCCGTAAACAAGCCTTCAAAGGTAGAAAGACTTTCCGTGCTGACATTTGCCGCTGAGCCGAATTTGTCAAACAGCGTTTGATTGACAAACAGAAGCTCCGTAGATTTCGCCACAGGCAGCATCAGTAATTTATCATCAAAATAGCCTTCTTCGATGAACTCATCCACAAAGGTGTCAAGCTCCTGCTCGGTAAAATAGTCATTCCAATTCAGCAGCTTATCGTACCCGATAATTTCCGCAACTCTCGGATATGCCGTAAACAGGTCAGGCAACGCAGGAACGCCCGGTGTGTTCTTTGCGGCAGCGGTAAGTGCTTCGTCGATAGCCGAAGAACTGCTGACCGATACAACATTGATAACGACACCTTTTTCCTTACCAACGGTACGGTTAAATTCGTTGATGCTGTCGTTCAGTGGGGACTCGGTTTGACTTCCGTACACGTGCCACATTGTCAGTGTTACGGGATCGTCGGGATCGAGTTTTGTTTTTTGTGAGCACCCTGTCAAGCTCAATAGCAGAAGCAACCCTGCCAAAATGAGAGATAATGCCTTTTTCATAATTTTCCTCCTTGGTGGGGTCGCCACCACGGCCTACCTATCAATTTTGCCTCCAAACGCAGAAAAAACAAACTTTTTTCATTTCATCCTATCAATTCGGGGGTTTTTGACGGGGACAAAAGATTGTAAATCCGTATAATGTAAATTGCAAGAGTGCATTAAGGAGGGTATAGTCTTGCCTTTTTCCGAAAAGTTAAAGGGGTACCCCTTTCGTTAGGAATGTTATTCCTAACGAAAGAACTCTGTGGGCGCGCCAACGAAACACAGAGTCCGCCCCGAACCATTTTTAATATTATAACACATAGTATTGAATTTTTCAATAGTGAGCTGTGAATATTCAAAAAAGAGTCACAGTTCACCTATTGGCATAATGAACGAGCAAAACAACAGATTCGCAGGCGGACTGTATGATCTTTCTGTTCTCGCCGCAAAGCAGGGCGCAACGCTGTCAAGCGATACTGGAGAAGAGTTCACGCTCATCCTCCGCTTTCCGAAGAACGTCTTGAAAATCAGCCATGTGGCTGATGACAAGACGGTTCCGGAGTAATATAATTGAAATCGAAAAGAAAAGGAGGTGAGGACGTGGCGGTAAACGTACTGATCGTAGAAGATCAGGATATCCCGCGCGAGCTTTTTGAAATCTATATCAAATCGAGCGAGCAGTTTCATCATCTTCTTTCAATAACCAACGCTTCGGCGGCGTTATCGGTATGTAAAGCGGGTAATGTCGATCTGATCCTGATGGACGTGATGACCGAGCTTTACCGAAGCGGGCTGGACGCGGCGGAAGAAATTAAAAAGCAGTTCCCGCAGATCAAGATCATCATCGTCACCTCCATGCCCGAATACTCCTGGATCTCGCGTGCAAAGGA
>JAZNFI010000095.1:0-3906 GCA_045589075.1 Candidatus Flemingiibacterium sp. | reverse complement strand
GGCTGACGGTATTATCGACATTATCCATGAAAAGCTCATGCCGATCCCCGGCTACGTTGCAAAAACCAATTGCAGCGATGTTGAGCGTATGGAAAGAAGCAAGAAGGGTCTTTAATTCACCTAAAAACATATGGGGCTGTCACCTGACAGCCCCGTGGTTTTTGTATGAATAGTGTAATCATAGTTTTGCGGCGGTAGAGGAAGAGAATGCTTCATCCTCACGTATAAACTGTGATTTACACACATACACACAGTAAAGAGGATAGAGCTTTATGAAGCTATATATTAACACAAGCACAGATCCGTATTTCAACCTAGCGGCGGAGGAATATCTCATCAAAAACACCGATGACGATGTTATAATGCTCTGGCGTAATTCTCCCTCCGTCATAATTGGAAAAAACCAGAACGCCTTTGCGGAGATTAACTTTGATTTCGTGAATAAGAATAACATCAAGGTTGTGCGTCGCCTTACCGGCGGCGGTGCTGTATTCCACGATCTCGGCAACCTTAACTATACCTTTATTTCAACCAAAAACGGCACGCTTTCGTCCGGTATAAAGGAAGGCGGCCTGGATTTTGCCTACTTTACAAAGCCTATTATATCTGCCCTTTCTGAATTGTCCCTTGATGTCACGCTTTCGGGTAGAAACGATATTGTGGTGAAAACCGCTGACGGCGAGCGAAAGATTTCCGGCAATGCACAGTGTGTTGTTGACGGTGTGACTCTTCATCACGGAACTTTGCTTTTTTCTGCCGAGCTTTCAAGGCTTTCAGGCGCGCTGAATGTTGATCCCACAAAACTTAAAAGTAAAGGGATTACCAGCGTGAGAAGCCGTGTTGCCAACATTTACGATCTTTTATCTTGCGAAAATCGCACTAAAGTTCCCGATGCGGAAGCTTTTTGTGAATTTATTGCAAAGCGGTTGTCCGAGGAGTTTGGAGTAATATGTGAGGTGCTTCCCGAGGCGTATATATCCGAAATGGGCAAGCTTTCGGCGAGCAAATACTCTCTCGACCAGTGGAATATCGGAAGATTCGGTAATTTCTCCACAGTGTCGGGAAAAAGATTCGATTACGGCTTGGTTGAGGTGCGTTTTTCGGTTTCTGAAGGACGTATATGCTCGCTGGAATTCAGCGGGGATTTTTTCGGCGAAGAAGATGCGGCAAAGTTGGCAGAGCGGCTTGTAGGAACTGAATATTCGCGCGATGCAGTTTTAATGGTTCTTTCTAAATGCTCCGTTGAGCGGTATATTTTTGGTTCAACTCCGTTGGAAATTGCCAATTTATTACTTTCGGTGACAAGTGTTTTATAAATATTGACGATGTGTTCATAAAATGTTCAATTCTTTCTCCTTAAAATGTATTAAAATATTAGTAAGGTAGCTTCTGAAAGCTACAGTATTTGCAACAATAGTACCAATTCATATTTACATTTTGAAAGGATTTTTGGCTATGAGCAAACTTCGTGATGAAAAGATTGATTTTCTATTTAAAGGGATACTTACTCTTGAAAATGTTGCCGAGTGCTACAGCTTTTTTGAGGATCTCTGCACTGTTGCGGAGCTTCAGGAAATGTCAAAGAGACTTCTTGCTGCAAAAATGCTGAAGGACAACTACATTTATACCGAAATCGCCGAGCGTACCGGTCTTTCTACTGCTACAATCAGCCGCGTAAACCGCTGCCTTAAATACGGAAGCGATGGCTATATTACCGTGCTTGACCGTATGGAAAGAATGAAATAATGATTCAGTACACCTCGCTTGCTCCCGTGTATGACAGGCTTAACGCTGACGTTGATTATTCGGGCTTGGCGGACTATATCGAGGAGCAGTTCGGGCTAAATTCTACTAAAAAGATAGTCTCTGTACTTGACCTTGCCTGCGGGACAGGCTCTATGACCGTTGAGCTTGCACGGCGCGGATACGACATGACAGGCATTGACCTGTCGGAAGAAATGCTTGCGGTGGCAAGGGCAAAGTGCGACAAGGCTCGATTCAAGCATCCCGTGCTCCTAATACGCCAGGATATGGCGAATTTCGAGCTTTACGGAACGGTTGATGCTGTAATCTGCTGTCTTGACAGTCTTAACTATCTTACGGACACATCTCTCCTGCGGCGCACATTTATGCACGTCCACAATTATCTTGAACCAGACGGGCTGTTTATATTTGATATGAACGCGCCTGCCAAATTCGAGAGGGTTTACGGCGACAATGCCTATATCCTCGAAGATGAGGGCATACTCTGTGCGTGGCAGAATGAATATAACCCGAAATCAAAGCTTTGCCGTTTTTATCTTAGTATTTTTTGCGAGGGAAACGACGGCAAGTGGCATAGGTACGATGAGCAGCAGCGAGAGCGCTGTTATTCTCTTTCAACGGTGAAAAAACTGCTTGAGGAGTGCTCCCTCGAGTTGTGCTCGGTGTTTTCGGATACCCAAATGTCAGACATTGACCGTGACACTGAACGGTGGTACTTTACCGCGCGCGCAAAGAAATGAGCGAGCGCGGCTCTTTTTGGAAAATAAATTGTTAGGAAGGCATTATGCAAAAATCATGTGTACTGCGCGCCATGACAAGAGACGGAAGTGCGCGCGCGTTTGTTATCAATTCCACAGAAATAGTAAATAAGGCAATAAGCTATCATAATACTACGCCAACTGCTTCGGCGCTTCTCGGTAGAGTTCTGACGGCGGCGTCCATGATGGGCACGCTTCTTAAAGATAAGGGGAATACCCTGACACTTAACATAAGAGGTGACGGTCCGGCGGGTAATGTCATCGCGGTATCCGACTATGCAGGAAATGTCAAAGGGTACATTAAAGAGCCTCATGTTGATATTCCAAAGAAGTCAAACGGAAAGCTTGATGTTTCAGGTGCTATCGGTCACGGAACGCTTTCGGTTGTTAAGGATATTGGACTTAAGGAACCTTATTCCGGTATGATAAACCTTGTCAGCGGCGAGATTGCCGAGGATATTACCCAATATTTCGCTGTGAGCGAGCAGACACCAAGCCTTTGTGCTCTCGGAGTGCTTGTTGATCGGGACTATACCTGTAAAGCGGCAGGCGGTGTGCTTATTTCCCTGCTTCCGTTTGCGGCAGAGGAAACAATAGCACAGCTTGAAAAGAACGCAAATAACCTTGCCAACGTGTCGAAATTATTTGACGACGGTCTTTCTTTGGAGCAAGTTATGAATATAGCTCTTGAAGGTATTGAATACGATGTTTTTGACGAGCTGGATGTTGATTATGCTTGTGATTGCTCCCGCGAGCGCTGTGCCGGGGCACTTGTCAGCCTTGGCAAAAAAGAGGTAGACGGAATATTTGCGGAATGTCGCAGCGAGGGCAAGGCGGAGGAGATACAGTTCGAATGCCATTTCTGCGATAAGAAGTATCTTTTCACGAAAGAAGAAACGGAAAGGCTGTTTTCTAAATAGATGTATTTTGTAAAAGGCTCAGCTATTTTTTGTCGTCAGTGTATGGTAACATATATTATGTGTACGAATATAATATAATAGTTTAATACAAATTGCAAACCAAACTTTTTGGAAAATACTAAAAAATATTTACAAAACCTATTGACAAATAAAATCCGTTGTGTTATAATGTAAAAGTCGCAAGGGGCGGGAGTCTCTGAAGACTTGGAAGCTTAGCTCAGCTGGGAGAGCATCTGCCTTACAAGCAGAGGGTCACAGGTTCGAGCCCTGTAGCTTCCACCAGCGATCCTTCGGATCGCTTTTGGCCGGGTAGTTCAGCTGGTTAGAACGCTAGCCTGTCACGCTAGAGGTCGTGGGTTCGAACCCCATCTCGGTCGCCATATGCCTCTGTAGCTCAGTTGGTAGAGCAGGGGACTGAAAATCCCCGTGTCGTTGGTTCGATTCCGACCGGAGGCACCAAGCTT
>JAZNFI010000094.1:0-13860 GCA_045589075.1 Candidatus Flemingiibacterium sp. | reverse complement strand
ACCATCGCATACAGCCCTTCCAGCTGGGCAGTGGGCGATTCCACCAGCGGAACTGTGCATATTTCAGAGGATGTGTTTGAAGCATATCTTTTTGAGATATTTATGAGTCTTCTTTCTGCCGGCAACCGTAACATTTACGTAGTGATTCATCATCAGTTCGAGCAGGAAAACCTCATGCCCATGACTCTTTCCTACATGAAGGCAGCAAAGAGAGCTACCATGCGCTATCTTGAGAAAACTCAGGGTGAAGGCTGGTGGGGCAGCGAGAATTATGCTACATACTATGATGATCTTGGCGGTGGAGATGATCCTTTCTCATGGATCAAGGTAATTCCCACTATGTCCACAGAGGTTCAGAACGCTACCGGATACGACCATGCCGGAAAGTATGAGTGCTCAATTCTCATGGCTCTTTATCCCGATGCTGTGAAGCTCGAAAGACTTCCCGACATCAAGCATTGGTTTACTGAAAGTGCATACGAGGCAAGCACGGAGATAGGTCAGAAAATGGTTGACCTCTCCCTTGAGTATCTTGACAAAACTATTATCTGATAAAAGTTTTATTTAAGATCAGCTTTTGACAAAACGCATCACCGCTTTAGATTTTGAGGCGGTGATGCGTGCTTTTTTATATATTCATAATGATTTTGTACGCAGTTTGTATTTCATCCACTCTATAGGTTCTTCTTCCAAAAACCTCGTAGAGAGAGAGCCATTTATCTACCAATGTTACTATCCAGCTTTCTTTGTAACGAGGTACTTTAGTAATGGTGAGAGGAAACATATGCTTCCTTATAATATCCTGCTCTCGGTGAGTTAGGGTGAAATCTCTTGTGGCATTTTGCCATGCGGTAAGCGAGTGGGAGAATCCGTGCAGACCGTTTTCCTCGTGAAAGGGTTTGACGTGCCAGTCATAAAGGAAATAATCGTGTAATAGTGCACCGCGTATCAGCTCGCGTATTGAAAACCTATGTTCACCAAGCTTTTTCGCGATAATGTAGCTATAATAAGCAACGGCTAGACTGTGTTTGAGGCAGGATGTGTTGCCGTGCTGAGTGTAACTGTCCTCAGAAGCCAGTCTTGACCCCTTTGCGGTCATTTTGACAGCTTTTAAATATTCTGTTTCTTCGGAATTTATCATAATGCGGATTCCTAACTGTTATCTGTATTTCCTCATGGAGCTCTTATGATTTCTCGCTATCCGCTTGCTCTTGCTTGAACTGTGTTTTATTATATCACGTACACGTTTGGTCTGACTGGTACTGATAGCATTTTTCTTACCGTTTTTCTTTATATACTCAACAAGCTCGCCTGTTCTTATTACGTTATTGTATTTGTGTGAAAAGGTGACACGCCTTGATGTGAATACCACTACGCTGTATATTGGGACATTGTACTGTCCCTCGGAGCGTAGCAGCTCACCGACTATCTTTGTATGCGTTTTGTTTTGGCGCAGAGGATTATAGAAAGAAATTTTTTTGTCGTTGTATGTCTGCCACCAATACTTATCATCGGGACAGCGTATCTGACCGTTGTGACTTTTTACTTCGATTACGCAGATTCCTGAACGTGTCACCACGAGATGATCTATTTCCGCGTGCTTGCCCGAGGTGCTGTTAAGATAGGGAAGATATACGCCCGAAAATACGGCATCGTCACCGAAAGCCTTTTTTAGAAGCGCATCTATGCGAGCTTCGCTTTCCCGACCGTATCCCTCGATTTTACGGCGTCTTGCGGCGGTCTGAAATTTGACAATCAGCAGGAAAACAACGGTTGCGACAATTATTACCGCTAAAAGCGACGCGGCGATCGTTACTATTGTTTTTACTGTAAGCATAATAGTCCTTAAATATTTATTTTACACAACTCACAAAGGCGGTGGAGTACCACCGCCTAAATGGTTGGGTTATATTATTCTAAACTCTGAAGATAGTCAACTACGTCACCCACAGTGATGAACTTTGAAAGCTGACCGTCGTCTATCTCAATATCAAATTTATCCTCGCAAAGAAGTATGAGGTCGGCAAGCTCAAGGGAGTTTATACCAAGGTCGCCTTTAAGCTCAGCCTTCATGGTGATGAGCTCCGGCTCAACGGAAAGCTCACTGGTAAGTATTGATTTGAATTGCTCGTACATCGTATGTACCTCCGAAAATGTTTGCAATAGTTTATTTATAAAGGAAACGCTTTATCTTTTTCGTGGTTGTCTTTTCAAACTCTTCTTTTTTTATCTCCACAGAAGTTATATGTTTAAAAGATGGAAGACTACGGTTGATGTCGTTGACAGCGTCGCGAATAATAGTGTCGATTTCCTCCTCCGACTTTCCCTCAAGCTTTTCGTAATCTGGATAAATAAGGGCGGTTATGGCGATTTCGCCTGACTCGTTTGTTCTGCCGATAACAACCGTTTCCTTAATAAGCTCAGAATGTGACAGGTGCTCCTCAAGCTCCTCGGGAAAAACGTTTTTGCCGTTTGAAAGAATAATGACGTTCTTCTTTCTTCCTGTGATGAAAATGTAGCCGTCCTTGTCTATATATCCGACGTCACCGGTCTTGAACCAGCCGTCCTCTGTGAAAACTTCTTTCGTTGCTTCTTCGTTTTTGTAGTAGCCGAGCATTACATTGTCGCCCTTAACAAGTATCTCGCCTGTTTCGTCCTCATCGGATGCCTTATCAATTTTAACGGATACACCGTATACGGGCAGACCTACTGAGCCGAAGCGCGGTTTTTCTCCAGGGGGGTTGCAGGCAACGAGAGGAGAACATTCGGTAATGCCGTAGCCCTCGTATATAGTAATTCCGAAACTGTGGAAGTCGCGGAGTATCTGTGCGCTTGCAGGAGCACCACCGCAGATTATTGATGTTACACTTCCACCAAGTGCGTTTGTAATCTGGGAGAACAGCTTGGGACGAATGTCAACACCTACTTTTAGCGCGGCATTTGCTACTTTCTTGCCTATATTAACCTTTTGGGTCATGCCTTTTTTCTTTATCTCATCGTTAATACGCTTATATATGGTTTCAACGAAGAGGGGAACAAGAATAAGGGCTGTGGGCTTATAGCTTGCAAAATTACGCAGGACATACTTAAGACTGTCGTTTATAAAGGTGGAAATACCGAGATTAATACCTGCAAGGTGAGTTGTCGTCATCTCGTAGGTGTGATGCTGGGGAAGTACGGAAACAAGTCGTGTATTGTGGTCGTAGGGGGTGGTCATACATGATGCATATGCAGCGGAGCAGAGATTGCGTTCGCAGAGCATTACACCCTTTGACGTGCCGGTTGTGCCCGAGGTGAATAGGATAGTACACATTTTTTCAAGGTCGGGAGTATAGCTGTAATATGAGTTGTCGCCGTTCTCCATGGCCTGTGCTCCGAGGGCAAGGAAATCCCGCCAGGGAAGCACCTTAGGAGAATGTGGGAGAGAGGTGTCAACCTCATCGTCGCCGCTCATGGGAATATAATATGTAAGCTTCGGAAGCTCATCCGCCATTGCTGTTATAACGCCGTTAAACGAGGGAGCGTAGACTATTGCAACACATTCGGCACGGTTAAGGAAGTTAACAATTTGTTCCTTTTGAAGTTCCTTGTCGAGAGGCACGATAACGCTGCCTGCAGCTATTGTTCCTATGTAGGTTGCGGTAATTTTTGCAGAGGTTTCGCCGATAACGGCAATATGTGAGCCTCTGATTTCAAGTACGTTTATGGCTGTACCGAACTGCTCACATTCAGCTTTAAGCTGACCGAAGGTATAGTGAATTTCTTCTTTATTTTCTTTATATACATAGAGGTCCTTTTCACTGTGGACTTTGGCGGTTTCTACCACCATATCCCGTAAATTTTTAATCTCACGGGGAGTTTCACGTTTTAATTTGCTCATGTAATTTTTTTCCTTATCTTAATGCTATACTAGGTTTCTTACATAACTTTTATATGCCTATATTACATTAAACATACTAATACATTATACAACAGTTTTCGCAGTTTGTCAAGTGTCAGCCTAATTGCCTGGTGAGGTACGCAAGCTTTTCACGGTCCTCTGTGCACATATAGGGAGAGAGTGTGTCAAATATGGTTTTGTGGTAACTGTTAAGCTTTTTTATATCTGAAGCATCAAGCAAATCGGGGTTAATACCGTCAAGGTCTATGGGGCAATAGGTTATATTTTCAAAAGCCAGAAACTGACCGTATTCATTTTGTTCTGAGCTTACCGTTACAAGCTCGTTTTCTATGCGAATGCCGTGACTGCCTTCAACGTATACTCCCGGCTCATCGGTAGTTATCATTCCTTCTTCAAGCTTACAGTTTTTTCTGCCCCAATGGAAGTTGTTGGGTCCTTCGTGAACCGAAAGCAGATACCCCACACCGTGACCTGTTCCGCAGCGATAGTCAATGCCAAGCTCCCAAAGCGGCTCGCGGCATACTATATCAAGATTTGCCCCCGTAACACCTGAAAGGAACTTGAGGTTTGCAAGTCTAAGGTTGCCGGCGCAGGTGAGAGTGTAGTGAGCTTTAATCTCATCTGAAATATCGCCAAGCACAAAGGTCCTTGTGATGTCTGTGGTACCTTCAAGATACTGTCCTCCGGTATCAACAAGAAGCATAGGTGCTTTTGCGTCTTTGTCTATAACGGAGTAAGAATCGGGAGACGCTGAATAATGCATCATAGCGGCATTAGCGCCAAAAGCGCAGATAGCGCTGAAGGATTCACCCAGGTATGTTACTCCCACCTTTTCAGCGCACTCGCGTCGGAGCGCGATGATGTATTCTTCCACTGAAAGTTCGGTAAAGCTCCTGTTTTTGAATTTCAGCTCCATCATAAGCTTCGTCAGTGCCAGTCCATCGGCAACGTGTGCTTTTTTGATGTTTGCAAGCTCAGTTTGGTTTTTCTTCGCTTTCATAAGAAGCGTAGGGTTCTTTTCGTTAACGGTACTGCAGTTTTTGAGCGCTGTTACAATGGCATACGATACGGCAGATTTATCAATCATAACTGTTACGTCGGATAGCTTTGCAAGCTCTGCAAAAAAATCAGAGTAAGGAAGCACGGTTACTCCTTGGTCAGCAAGCTTCGGCGTTACCTCCGCAGCACCGGCCGCAGAAACAAACAGCTTGTTCTCAGATTTTGTTATAATAGAGTATGCGAGAAATACCGGTGTGTTAGCCACATCATTTCCGCGGAGATTGTATAGCCATGCAATATCGCACAGACTGGATATGACCAGAGCATCGCATTTTTTCTCTTCAAGAACAGTGCGCACGTCAGAAAGTTTATCATTATGTGTTTTTCCGCAGTACCTAATATCAAGTGCCCAAATTTTTGACGAGGGAAGAGGCGGGCGGTTATCCCATATAAGTGATGGGAAGTCGGTATCTGTAAGCATGGAAGCTCCTTCGGGGAGCTTTTTTCTGAGTTCATCGACGAATTCCGCGCTGACGCATTTTCCGTCGAAGGCAAGGGTATTAAGGTTGCGTTTTTTATCATTTAAAAGTGAAACGATGTATTCTGTGGGAGTGGGGACTCCCTCGCATCCCGAACGCATGAGATCTATGGTGCTGTCCTTAAGCTGACGTTCAGCCTGGATAAAGTAGCGTCCGTCTGTGAATAGCTTTGCATCGAGGCTTGTAATAACAAGTGTACCTGCCGAACCCGTGAACCCCGAGATGTACGCACGGGATTTGAAATACTCTCCAACGTATTCGGACTGATGGTAGTCATCGGATGGAACGAGAAGTATATCCGCGCCAAGGGCCTTCATATGTCCCCTTAAAGCGTCAAGCTTCATTTTTACAGTCATTTCAATATTCCTTTCGCTGTTTTATCATTTTACGGTATTAATGTCATCATCATCATTAAGCTTAGATGTGTACATCGGAGCGTTTGTGAAAGTGAGTTCGGTTTTTTGTGCTTTTTCGTATACCGGGAAATTGCCGGTTTTACTGTCCTTTTCATACAATTCGAAGGTGTAGCTCATGGAGCTTGAAGACGAAACATCGTTAACGTAATAGACGTTCAGATAGAGGTTTTTGATGTCGGTAAGATCTACGTCTTCAAATATGATGCGTCTGAACTCGTACAGCAAGCGTGATACCGAGGTATATGTGTAATCCGTGTAAGTTCTGCCGTTGTTATCGGTGAGTGTGAAAACGAAAACCTCACCCGTGGGACGTTCTGTTAACGAATACAGAGTCATAAGAGTGTTTATGGTGCTTCTGCTGTTATATCGGAATGTGAACTGCACTTCGTTAGTAGTATGTGAAATGGCTACGTTTGAAATGTGGTAACGACCCTTAAACAGCTTTCCGTCAATCTTAACTCCGTCATCAAATCTGTCGTCTGGGGTGTATAGCTCTGCCGAAAGCTTTCCCTCATCATACGCTTCAAATACACCTTCGGTAAAAGTCAGACCCGTAAAGGCTTCGGGGGGTTGCATCAGAACCATCCGTCCCAGAAGAAGAATGAATGTCCCTGCAATTATCAGAAATGCTGTAAGCTTGAAAATAAAATTTATTATTTTTTTCAGAGTAAAGCGCTTTTTGCTTTCCTCGTACTCATAGTAATCCATATCTTCGGTATTCATAACGTAACATCCTTTCGTTTTTCAGAAGGTTCATAGAAACTTTAAACATTATACCACTAAATTATTAAAAATTCAAGCTTTTTTCATAGACACCTCTTGAAATATTACATTGCTTTGTGGTAAAATAGTAATAATGGCATTACTATGCAAAATAGAATAGGACGTAAACCGAAAGGATTAAACAATGGATTATAGAATCTCTGAAAAAATGAAAAATCTGAAGCCGTCGGCAATCAGAGAGATATTCAAGTCTCTGTCCGACCCCACCATCATCTCTTTTGCTGCGGGCAACCCGGCTCCCGAATCTTTCCCCGTCTGTGACCTTGCTAAAATTTCTGCCGATATTTTCCGTGAGGAAGCGATAACAGCACTTCAGTACGGTATTACCGAGGGTTATGTGCCTCTGCGCAAGGATGTAGAAGCGAGACTTTCCACAAGATTCGGTATTGACACAGATAGCAATATGACAATTATCACCTCAGGTGGTCAGCAGGGCATCGAGCTCCTTACAAAGGTGATGTGTGACGAGGGTGACACGATTATTTGTGAAAACCCCAGCTTTATCGGTGCGCTTAACGCTTTTCGTTCAAACGGCTGCAATACAGTTGGTGTGCCGCTTGTTGACGGCGGCATTGATCTCAAGGTGCTTGAGGAGACTCTTAAAAAGACGCCTCGTGCAAAGATACTTTACCTAATTCCCACGTTCCAGAATCCAGCAGGCACGTGCATGTCCTTTGAGAAGCGAAAGGCTGTCTTGGAGCTTGCTAAAAAATATAATATTGTTATTCTTGAGGATAACCCCTACGGTGAGCTTCGCTTTGCAGGCGAGGAGATACCCACTATTAAATCTCTTGACAAAGACGGACTTGTTGTATACAGCGGTTCTTACAGCAAGGTGCTTTCTGCTGGTATGCGTATAGGCTTTATTTCCGGTCCGGAGACAGTTGTAACGAAGATGGTTGTTGCAAAGCAGGTTGAGGATGTACACACCAATCTGTTTTTCCAGATGCTGTGTCACCGTTATATAAACGAATGTGACATAGACGAACATATTGCAGGTATTCGGGCACTTTATAAGAGAAAATGTGAGCTTATGCTGTCTGAGCTTGACAAGAATATGCCCGACTGCGTAAAATACACACGTCCGGAGGGCGGTCTGTTCATTTGGTGCACGCTTCCTGACAATATTGATCAGGGAGTCTTCGTCAAGACGGCTATGGCTAAGAAGGTTGCTGTGGTCCCCGGTCAGGCATTCAACTGCGACACCGAGGCACCGTCACAGTGCTTCAGGCTCAATTATTCCACTCCTTCCGACGAACAAATAATTACCGGTGTCGGCTATCTTTCCGAAGCTGTTAAGGCAATGCTTTAACATCAAAATTGTCCGGTAATTCAGAACTTGTCTCGCAGCAAATATCGCGAGTTCGCGGTGTCTTGCCCCGAGGCTGACCCAAAATCCCTGCAATGCGAATATGGCGCAGAAAGGAAGCTTTCGCACTTTGGAAGCTATGGTTAAAATCATGCAGATAAATGAAATAATATATCTTCTTACGGGGCTTGCCCTTGCGGCACTTGTGGCATTCACATCCACTCCCGCCGTTTCGGTGCTTGCTTACAAAATAGGTGCTATAGATGTTCCTAAGGATAACAGAAGAATGCACAAAAACCCAATTCCCCGAATAGGCGGTCTTGCAATATTCGCCGGATTCATTGTGGCTTCTCTGATATTTTGTGAGCTTACTCCCGAGCTTATCACCATTTTTGTAGGCGGTCTCATAATCGTTTCAGTAGGCGTTATTGATGACGTATTCTGCATAAACGCCTGGATAAAGCTGGCAGCTCAGATAGCGGTGGCATTTGTTGCCGTTTGGCAGGGCGTTGTTATAGAGCACATAAGTCTTTTCGGAAAATATATTCACTTCGGTATGTGGTCTATACCAATAACGGTCATCTGGATCGTAGGACTTACAAACGCTATCAACTTGATTGACGGCCTTGACGGACTTTCCTGCGGAGTTTCTGCTATCAGTTCATTTTCACTGCTTCTTGTTATTCTTCTTCAGTCACCCATTGACATGCCGATGGCGATGATAACTGCTATAGTAGTGGGTGCCTGCATAGGATTCTTGCCCTTTAATTTTAACCCCGCGAAGATTTTTATGGGTGATACAGGCGCGCTCTTCCTCGGATATACCATGGCGGTAATTTCTGTGTCGGGTGTATTCAAGGTTCACACGGTTATTTCCTTCGCTATACCTATGGCGATTTTCGCGCTCCCGCTCTTTGATACGACTTTTGCATTCCTTCGCCGCATTGTTCATAGAAGAAGTCCGTTTTCTCCTGATCGCGGTCACATACATCATAAACTTATGGACCTGGGCTTCTCGCAGAAGCAATCTGTGTGCATACTGTATGCTATTTGTGCAATACTCGGTATATCTGCGGTAATGTTCTCGACAGAGACCTTCGGAAAGGCTGTTTTTATAATCATTGTGGGTGTTGTGATTTTTGTGGTAAACTTCCATTTTCTGCGTCACAGCACAGACCGTTCTCATATGGCAATCGATCTGGGCACATCAAATGTGCCGTTATCAAACGAGGAAAAGCCGGAGTCGGATTACAAAGAGTCCGATGAAGCTTGGGTGAACAAAAATGAATAATAAGCTTCGCGGTGGGATGAGCAATGCTGCTGTGGGTACAGTCATTATTATTGTTGTAATGATTATCGTTTTTGGAGCGACTTTTGCCTGGATGTATTCTGTGGACCTTCTGTTTTTGCCGGATTTTGTTGAGAATATTCTCGGCATCGGAGATGACGAAGGTATTCCTTCGTTTGTGACCGGTGAGCTGTCGGAGATTGTAAGAAATGGCAAAAATCAGCGGGGAGAGACAGTTGTCTTTGAAGACACATTTGATAATCTTCGGGCAGCCCTGCTTTCGGAGAGTGCTGCTGACGGAATATATCTTTGCGCCGATATTAGCTACTACGATGATGTTGAACCAACTGTAAGGCGAGTGAAATATTACCGCGATGGGGACCGTTTCCGTGTTGAGATATATGCTCCAGGCGACAATGATACCCAAGAGCTGTTAAAAATCGCAGACAGCGATAATATAACTATTATAGATAAAGCCACGGGCGAGTCACGCACCGTGGCAAGAGGATCTGATATTTTACCCGAAAATGAAGCAATGATTCCTTCTGTTTACGATCTTCTTAACGCTGTTGAGGCGTTTTACGAGACAGAGGATGTCATTAACGGTGTGACTGTGAACGGCAGCACACACTCCGAGCTTTCCGAGTGTGTAATTAAGCTTGTGGATTACGACGACCAAAAGCTCTATTATGTGAGCTTCGTTTATAATGATCTTGGAATACGGGAAGAATATTTTGTATCCCTTGACAACTGTATCATTATATCGCTTAATACATTTTACGGTGACAAACTTGTATACTCTTATGAAGCGGTAACTATCTCAACAAAAGAGAATGATTTTTGCGAGGATGTTCTTTATTTGGTGTCAAAAGCCCAATAGGAATAATATTACCAGGAGAATTAGTACTTCATCACTGCTTTGGTTGCATCCGTTCTTCTTTTCGTGGAGAATCAGCACAACAAGACCTATAAGAAGAATGTCATCAAATTCGATGTCCCTGCCAAACCCGTTCAGAAGCCGTGAGAGAAGTCCCGTTTCATGTCGGTCGTTCTTAGATTTTCGGTTATCTGCGACAATCTCATTATGCCGCTCTTCGCAACTGCATTTTTCTCGGTCAACTCCAGGGACCCTGTCATACTCGTAATCTTCACGCACTGTTTCGCAGTATCCATTGCTGTTTTCAATTGGTATTTCGCCTGCGGTAAATGCGTTTCCGCGATAGTTTGCCGGTATTGAATATTCACCGACGTTGAAGCTTCGCGGTATGTCACTTTCCTCATATGTGCCTTTATACAAAGTTATACCCCCCTTTTAAAGTATGCCGTTGCCTTGAAAAAGTCCGCCTGCAAGCTCCGATAACTTCAGCACTCTTATTAGTGAATCTATCCTATCGGCTCTGCCGTGTGCCATGTACGGCTTCAGCGCATATAACAGCGCGCAGCTAGGGTCGGAAGCACTTTTTTGTGTGCCCCCGAGACTGCCGAGGAGCTTAGGGAGTGCCGAAAGGTCGGGCATAGGGGGATCTCTTTCTATATCGGCCTCATCGGCTTTTTGAGAAGATACCGTTTCCGATGAACTCTTCTCTTTTTCGGAAACCGTACCCGTGTTTTCAAAGTCCGATGAATTTTTCATAAGCGTCCCGGCAATGCTCAATATTTTTTTCATTGCCTCCGGGTCTTCAAGAAGCTTTGAAATGCTTGCGCTAATGTCGTTTTCAGCCATTGTTCTCGCCCTTTAACTTTTCTAGTACGGCTGATGCACGTTTATTTCCCAGAAGAGAAAGCGCCGCGTTTATTTCCGAATCGGTCATTTTGGTTATACCCTCACGCAACGCTTCAAGATTTCCGGTAACTGCTCGGATTCCGTTACTGTCCAGCCCGGCCGCCGATGCTATTGAGATTACCGCCTTTTCAAGGGCTGCATCGTCCAGTGCCAAAAGACGATCTATAGATGTTTTATCAGGTTTCACGAACTCAACTCCTTTTGTGTATTTATTACAGTTTATGTATATGCTAAAAAAAGGTTAGTGTATTCTATTAATATAAGGTCAGGTTATATGGAATTTCTTATTTTTTCTGATTCTCACGGGGTGAGTCACAATATGAAAAAGATAATAGACAGCTCTTCAGATGAGCTGTGCGGCGTAATATTCCTTGGTGATAATATTGTTGATGCTGATGTCCTTGCTGCCGAATATCCTTTTCTGAAATTCTATTGTGTTGCAGGCAACTGCGACTTGTCATCAAATTACATTGGCGTTGAATACGAAGAAAAGCTTATTACGCTTGAGGGCTTGCGCGTGCTCATTCTTCACGGACACCGACAATTTGTCAAATCGAGTCTTTCAACTCTGGAAGCTTACGCTACAAATTTAGGAGCGGATATTGTGCTTTTCGGACATACACATGAAAGATGCGAAAAATACTGCCTTGACGGTGTGAAGCCTCTCATTATGTTTAATCCCGGCAGCATATCGCTTCCCAGGGATGGCATCCCCTCATTCGGTGTGCTCACAGTTAAGAACGGTCAGCCGATTTTATCTCACGGCGAGCTGTTTTAAGGAGAAAAACATGATTTATATACCAAATAGAAACAATAAAGCATTGAATATTGCTTGCGTGCTTCTGATTATAGGTGTTATTGTGTTCGGGCTGTCAAATTTTGCACACTATCCCGCAGTATTTCAACTTTTATCACTTGTTGCTATAGTGGCAGGAACACAGCTTCTCGTCAGATTTGTGCTGTGTGAATACAGATATATAATCGACGACCGCGAGGATGGAAACTCCAGCCTTGTTGTGATAAGAAAGCAGGGAGCAAGAGAGGTGAAGGTTTGTCACATCTCGCTTTCAAGCGTTACCGCTGTTGGTGATGATGCCATTTGCTTGGTTACCTGTGATGCAAGATACAATTATTGCCGTAATATATGTGCAAAGGGATTTGATGTGTGTTTTTCTGACGGAGCAAAGACCTCATGCGTTAAGCTGGAAGCTGACGAGGCTTTTTTGGACGCTTTACGCAAAAGATGTGTAGGAGATGCGGGCTTTGATGATATTACATTTGCAATGTAAGTGTAACATTTGAAAGAGAGGTATTTTAAATGAATAAATGCGCAAATGAACTTCTTGGCTTTATAAAGCACTCACCGTCATGCTTTCATGCGGTGAGAAATATAACCGATGAGCTTGACAAAAACGGCTTTTCTGTATTGTACGAGGGCGATGAATGGAGTGTATCACCGGGCGGCAAATATTACGTTACAAGAAATAACTCCAGCGTTATAGCCTTTATGATGCCGCTTGCAGCTCGCTCACCTAAATTTATGGTGACAGCATCTCACTCGGATTCGCCTGCTTTCAAAATCAAAGAGATTCCCGAGCTTACCGACGGAGTTTACACCCGTATCAATACTGAGAAATATGGCGGAATAATCAACGACACCTGGTTTGACAGACCCCTTTCGGTTGCCGGAAGGGTAGTTATCAGAAGTTCGGAGGGAATTCATACAAAACTTGTGAATGTTGACCGCGACCTTCTTGTCGTACCTCACATAGCCGTCCATATGCAGAATCCGAATGACGGTAAGGCATACAATTTAGCCTCTGACCTTGTCCCACTGTACGGCACGGAAACGTCAAAGGGGAACTTTATGAAGCTTATAGCTGAAGCTGCCCGTGTATCACAGGAGGACATAGTCTCGCATGAACTCTTTCTTTATAACCGTCAATCTTCATCCATATGGGGTGCTGACAACGAATTTATCTCATCTGCCAGACTTGACGATCTTGAATGCGTGTTTGCTTCACTAAAGGCTTTTGTTGAAACCGATTTAAAGGGTGCCATACCCGTAATGTATGTAGCAGATAATGAGGAGGTGGGCAGCTGCACAAAGCAAGGCGCGGCATCAACATTCCTTTACGACGTGCTTTCACGGATCTGTGATGCTTTGGACGGAGATATTCGCCTTGCCGCGTCACAATCTATGATGCTTTCAGCTGACAATGCTCATGCCGTTCATCCAAACGCCCCCTCGCTTGCGGACCCCACCCACCGTCCGGTTATGAACGGCGGAGTGGTGATAAAATATAACGCATCACAGCGGTACACTACCGACGCTGTTTCGGCTGCGGTTTTACGAGAGATATGCGGTCGTGCAGAGGTCCCTGTCCAGATATTTGCAAATCGGTCTGATATGAGAGGTGGTACCACACTTGGCAACATTTCAAATTCCCAGATTTCTATGTTGGCGGTTGATGTTGGTCTTTCACAGCTTGCAATGCATTCGTCATATGAAACCGCAGGTGCTTATGACATAGGTTATATGATACGTGCTATGAAGCAATTCTATGAGACTGAGCTTTGCGTTCGGGACGGCGACGTTTCAATCGTTTAACATTTAAAGCGACTGCTTTAACCTGTACTTGTCAATATTTTTTGTAAAAACTATTGACAAATAATGATAGGTGTGATATAATACTAATGTTGTGTATGCAACGCTATATTAGTATGGGAGCGTTCCCGAGCGGCCAAAGGGGGCAGACTGTAAATCTGTTGTCAGTGACTTCGGTGGTCCGAATCCACCCGCTCCCACCAACAAAACCGTCCTATGGACGGTTTTTGTTTT
>JAZNFI010000093.1:0-3197 GCA_045589075.1 Candidatus Flemingiibacterium sp. | reverse complement strand
ACTGAAAACCGAGCTTTTCTACACGGCGCTCAAACAGCTTTTATTTACAGCCGCCGTTATTGCACTGGGCGGATACCTTCTTGATTTGCTTCCGCTCGGATTTAACGAGGTCATGCGTGGATATTTCCGCACTCTCTGCGTAGGGTACGGTGTTTATGCTATCGGAAATATGCTTATGCTGATCTTACTCTATTTCACAGATTATAAAGGTGCGCTTATCACTACAGCAGTCTTTGCCACGACAACAGTTGCCTTTTCGCTTTTATCGCTGTTATTTTCGAGTATCTATTACGGCTTCGGCTTTTTGATTGCCGCTATGATATTTGCCTTCGTATGTGCAGTGAGGCTTAATTATTTTACAAAACGGCTTCCGTACTATATTCTATCGGTTCAGCCGCTTGTGTCGGAGGACCGCTCCGGTATGTTTACAAGACTCGGAGTATTTTTGGAGGATAAATTGGAGGAAACAAAAAAATGAGAAAAAAGATTTTATCCGCTGCGTGTCTGATTTTGACTTTTTCCGCATTTCTGCCCGGATGCGATGATACATTTGATTTAGCCGTAAATTCAAATCTCGGCACGACGATTGATAAATCAGAAATACAGACAGAAAAAAACATTCACATACGCGATAAAAATCTCTTGTATGAACAGCAAAATAACACAGAAATTGTAACCATGTATCTCACCGTTTCCATGGGCAACTCTGCCGAAAATACCGATCACACATGGGAGGAAATAAACACCTATTCCGCTTACGATTATGAGGAAATGGGTGTTGAAAGATACAAGATTGCCGGTCTGATTCAGGTGGGTGATGAAAACGGTCTCATTCCCGGAGAGCTTGGCTACGGTCAGGTTGCCCCTAACTGCACCGTTCAAATTCGCGGACAATCCTCAAGCCGAAACGTACAGAAAAACTATAAAATAAGCATAAAAGACAACAAGGGCGACTGGCGCGGTCAGCAGACTATCGCGCTTAACAAGCACCAGAGCGACAGTCTTCGTTTCCGCAATAAGCTGGGATTTGACCTGCTTTCGGAGATCGATGAACTGATGAGCTTGCGTACCACCTTCGTGCGTCTTTACGTGAAGGACCTGACCGCGGGCGAGGATGCGAAGTTCGAGGATTACGGAATCTACACGCAGGTCGAACAGCTCAACAAAACCGCTCTTGAAAGGCACGGACTTGATAAGCGAGGTCATCTTTACAAAATCAACCTCTTCGAATTCTATCGCTATGAGGACATCATTCTTCTCAAGGACGATCCCGCGTACAACATTATAAGATTCGAGGAACTACTTGAGATTAAGGGCGATGACGATCACTCAAAGCTGATACGCATGCTTGAACGTATAAACGATTACTCCATCCCGATCGAAACTATACTCGAAGAAGATTTTGATATCGAAAACGTGGCGTATTGGATGGCATTCCAGATACTCACAGGAAATATCGACACCCAGAATAGAAATTTCTATCTATACAGTGCGCTGAATGATAACCGCTGGTACATACTTCCATGGGACCTTGACGGTACGTTCAGACGGACGGAGTACGGCATTATCGGACGAAGCGACTATACCGAGTGGGAATCGGGTGTCAGCAACTATTGGGGAAATATATTCTTTCAAAGATGCTTAAAGTCCGATACTTACCGCAAAGCACTCACCGACGCGGTAGAGGATATCTGTGCAAAGTTGTGTGACGGACGCCTTGAAGCATATGCCAATACTTATTCGGCACTTCTCAAGCCGCTCGTATACTCCGGGCGAGACAGTTTGTATGCGCCCGTGACAGAGTCTGTATACGATATTGTTGCAGGCTCGCTTGTTGATGAGGTAAAGGATAACTATGCTCGCTTCTACGATTCCTTTGAGAAGCCGATGCCATTCTACATCGGTGTACCGCAAAAGAACGGCGACAAGATTAATTTAATATGGGATGCATCGTACACCTTTGATGCAGAGGCAATTACGTACAGCTTTGAACTTGCAACGGACTACACCTTCGCAAATCCGATTTTGAAGTTCGAAAACCTTAAGATTCCTACCGTAGAATTTGACACTCTTCCCGAAGGACAATACTTTATTCGCGTAAAATCCTATGACATGAGTGGTCAGTCACAGACGGCGTTTGATTGCTACATAACCGACGGCGGTAAGGTGTACGGTACGAAATGCTTCTACATTGACGCACACGGCAATGTCGTGGAGGATATTTATGTCGAAAACTGAACGCTACCGCCACGAGTGGAAATATCTTATCGATACTGCGCAGAAAGAGCTTATCTGCCAGCGTCTGTCGCCGTTTCTTGAGCTTGACAAGCACGCGCACTCGGGCGGATATATGATACGCAGTCTGTACTTCGACGATTATTTCAACACCGCATACGAAGAAAAGGACGCGGGCGTGCTTATTAGAAAAAAGTATCGTATCCGCATCTATAACTGCTCGGACAGCAGTATAAAGCTTGAGCGGAAAAAGAAATTCGGTGCCTACATCTTCAAGGAGTCGGCAACGCTCACAAGGGACGAGGTCTACAAAATTCTCGACGGCGACTATGAATTTTTGCTGCACAGCAAATACCCGCTTTGCCGTGAATTCTATGTGGAATGTGTCAGTAACGTGATGCGTCCCCGAACCATCGTTGACTATGACCGTGAGCCGTGGATTTTGGATGCCGGAACGGTGCGTATCACCTTTGATATGGACGTGCGTGCTGCTGTGGGAAGCTATGATATTTTCGATGACACGCTTCCCGCGCTTCCCGTGCTTGAGCCGGGCAAGTGCGTTATGGAAGTGAAATACACCGAATTTTTGCCGCGTGTTGTCCGCGATGTTTTGCCGGATAGGGCATCCGAGTTCACAGCAGTGTCAAAATATGTACTTTGCTATGAAAAAACAGAATATATGAACAGCTTCAAATATTGGTATGAGAATTAAAATGGAGGATGACTATGAGTGTACAGGACTTTATAAAAAAATCAATTCTTGAATCCGGTGCGTTTGACGGCGTAAGTATTGCAAATGCCGCACTCGGACTTCTCACGGCACTTATCATGGGTGCTGTCATTTACTTTGTGTACAGAAAATTTTATACGGGTGTTATTTACTCCCGCAGCTTTGCTATCACCCTTGTGGGCATGACTGTGCTTACCGCAATGGTTACACTGGCAATCAGTACGAATATCGT
>JAZNFI010000092.1:0-14012 GCA_045589075.1 Candidatus Flemingiibacterium sp. | reverse complement strand
TCCCCTCGCTTCGCCCAATACCGCCAGCGGCGGTATGCATGAGTCACCGGTTTGAGATTAGTTCGGGGAGCCACAGAGAAGAGCACTCACAATAGTGGGTGCTTTTTTTATATGTAAAGCGCAGGAAGGCTCGAACAACAGTGACACCGGCTTAACACTCATTGTTTGCTTCGCAAACTGACTGTGAAAGGGCGGCTCGGGGTAGAATATGTACTAATTGCACTTGCAGCACGGAATGCAAGTATGATCTCCTCGCTTCGCCCAATACCGCCAGCGGCGGTATGCATGAGTCACCGGTTTGAGATTAGTTCGGGGAGCCAGAAAAAAGCACTTCGAAAGAAGTGCTTTTTTCAACGAAATTTGCCCTTCAGGCAAGTGAAATATTTCTGCGAAATGTGAAATACGCCTTCGGCGTGTGAAATATTCGCTGACGCGAATGTGGGGAGGCGAATTTCATTTCACATCGAACGAAGTGAGATATTTCACAATTTTCGTAAGAAAATTATTTCACATTCACTGCAGGTGAATATTTCACTTGAAAGAAGAAAGATTTTATGTTATAATGAAGACAAGAAAGGCGGTGGTTATATGGAAACATATAAAATTACACATTATCAAAAATCGGGATCAATGTGGTTTACGAACGGCGGTAAATTGATTATAACCGAAAGAGAATATATCGTGAAATATTTATTTCAAACCGTCGCCAAATTTGCAATCGATAAAACAGTAGCATCGCGCCTTTCCGCAAATCCAATAAATGTTGGAATTTCTTTGACTGACGGCATCAATAGCATTGATCTATATTTTTTCAAAAAGACCGCAGAAAAATTGTATGATAGGTTTAAAATTTGATTTGAATTAAAGGTTCAAAATTGTTGGGGTAACTCACAGAGAAGAGCACTCACAATAGTGGGTGCTTTTTTTATATGTAAAACGCAGGAAGGCTCGAACAACAGTGACACCGGCTTAACACTCATTGTTTGCTTCGCAAACTGACTGTGAAAGGGCGGCTCGGGGTAGAATGTGTATTAATTGCATTTGCAGCACGGAATGCAAGTATGATCTCCTCGCTTCGCCCAATACCGCCGCTGGCGGTATGCACGAGTCACCGGGTTTAGTGTGTAATTGTGTGAAAAAACGAACCATGAATAATCGCGTTTTTTTGAAATTATTATTTTAAATTTAACGATAGAATATTAAAGGGCGGGAGATTGATCCCGCCCTGATTTGGTTTATAGTTATGTAATTTTTTTCGCCTAATAAAATGCGATTTAGTTAAACAGGTGATGTGAAATTTTACTTTCAGTCTTTAGCCTATCTTTAGCGGAGCATGATATAATCCTTCTGTAAAGTGATAAAGGAGGGATTTGCTTGGCATTTCAAACGGTATTCAAGAGGTACGAGCTGAAATATATGCTGACACTCATACAAAAGGAAAAAATACAAAGGGCAATGTCGCCTTATATGGAGCTTGATAAGTATGGCAGAACCTCAATACGGAATATCTATTTCGATACTGACAATTATAGATTGATACGGCGCTCTATTGAAAAGCCTGTATATAAAGAAAAGCTGCGAATACGAAGCTACTCTCAGGCAACTTCCGACAGCACGGTCTTCGTTGAGCTGAAAAAGAAATATGAGAAGGTCGTCTATAAGCGCAGACTTCCTCTATGTGAAGCAGATGCAATGGCGTGGGTATGCCGAGAGAATCCGTGTCCTGTAGACACACAGATTTCACGAGAGATCAATTATTATATCGACTTTTACGGAAAACTAAGGCCGGCGATCTTTCTCTCCTATGAGCGCGAAGCATACTACGACAAGAGCGGCGGAGATTTCCGCGTGACATTTGACGATAGCATATTATGCCGTCAAAATGACGTGAATCTTTGCTCGTCCGTTTACGGTGAGCCGATTTTGCCAGAAGGCAAGGTGCTTATGGAGTTGAAATGCTCCGGCAGTATTCCTCTGTGGATGGTAGAGGCACTTTCCGATGATAAAATATACAAGACTTCATTTTCAAAGTACGGAACGGCGTACACGATGATGATCTTTCCACGGATTTATCATAAAAAATCAGAAAACGACAAGGAGATCATAATAAATGGATTCAATATTTAGGGGGCTTTTCGACAACGAGTTGACGCAGGTAATCGAGGTGGGAGATTTTCTCCTATGCCTTGGCGTGTCAATTGTATTTGGACTGATTATGACTGCGGCATATACGTTTCAGAATGAGCATACAAGGAGCTTTCTTGTCACCCTCGCGCTTTTGCCTGCGGTGGTGTGCGTAGTGATCATGATGGTTAACGGTAACATCGGTGCGGGCGTTGCGGTGGCAGGAGCTTTCAGTCTTGTGCGCTTCCGCTCTGCGCCCGGATCTGCAAAGGAAATAGTCACTATCTTTCTTGCTATGGGAGCGGGACTTATCGCAGGTATGGGATATCTCGGATATGCCACTCTCTTTACCGTAATAATGTGCTTAATGTTCATTATTTGCAACGCCGTGGCGAGTAATACAAGAAGCGAAACAGTCAACAAAACCGTCAAAATCACCATTCCCGAGGATCTTGACTACACCGGTGCGTTTAACGATATCTTTGACGAGTACACCCAAAGAAGTGAGCTTATCAAGGTCAAAAGCACCAATATGGGCAGTATGTTTCGTCTTACATATAACGTAACGCTCCGTGATGCAACAAAGGAAAAAGAAATGATCGACCGCATCCGAGAGCGCAACGGAAATCTTGAAATTCTTGTTTCAAAGCAAGAAACACGCGCGGCGGAGCTTTGATAAAAAGGAGAATGCTATGAAAAAAAGAATATTTGCTCTTTTACTTTGCTTTACTTTGCTTTTTACAGGATGTGGGAAGAATAAAGGCGAGGGCTATAAAAATCCCGAGGAGCAGAGACCTGCGGCAGATCTTGGTGATGATAACACGAGCTTTGGCGAATCTCTTGACGATCTCGGAGCATACGACGGTTATTTTGAGGGAGAATCAGAGGATATCGTTATTCAGTGTATTTCGGGCACGGAGGGCGCATATAAGCTTGAAGGAACAACATTGACGTTCACGGCTGTTGGAGAAGAAACGGTTTATTCCATATCCGGCACTCTCAAAGGAAGTATTATCATTGACGTGGGTGATAGCTACAAATTTGATTTGGAGCTTAACGGATTTTCAATTACCTCAGATTCTGCGAATCCCATCACCGTAATCAGCGGCGACGAGATTGGTATCAAGGCGAAAAAGGACACAAAAAATTATATTTATGATATGAGAGAGGCGATCGATGAAACTGATGAAGCACTTTATTCGGGAGCAATTCATTCAGAGGTTGATCTTGAGATCGGTGGCAAGGGTGAGCTGACCGTAATTTCTGAGAATAACAACGGTATTCATTCAAAGGACGATTTACAGGTTAAGAATCTCACGCTCTTTGTGGCTTGTATCGACAATGCGCTGAAAGGAAATGATAGCGTTGAGATCGAGGGTGGAAATACTACGCTCATTGCGTCGGGCGGAGATTGCATCAAAACCTCAAAAAGTGACATTTCAGAAAAAGGCAATCAGCGCGGAAGCATCAGCATCTTAGGAGGAACGCACAATCTGTATGCCGCTTGTGACGGAATCGATGCGGCGTATAACGTAACGGTTAACGACAGTAGCACTTTGCTGAATATTTATACCGATAAATATTCTAATTATTCAAAAGAGGTCACGGATACCTCGTCTGATACGAATTATATCCGATTTACAAGCAACGCATACTATTATTCTGTTAAGTATTATAATTCGGACACAGACTACATTTGGGTGAATGCCGAATATCATTCCACGGTTTCCGGTAACAGATACAATTATTATTACTATTCTTACCCCAAAATGCCCGATTACGCAAAGCAGCAGTTCTTCATCTATGAAAGCGAATCTCAGAGAGGACAGGAGGAAGAATACCTCGTTGTCTCGGATTATCTGACGCCAAACAGCGGCTCAGACACCTTTGCTTTGACAAGCTCTTATAACGGGCTATATTATGAGTGGACGAACTATACTACGAAGATTCAGGAGGGAGGCTTTGGCGGTCATGGCGGATTTGGCGGTATGGACGGCGGCAACACCGACAAGGGAGACCACTCTACCAAGGGTATCAAGGCGGCTAATGAGATCGTAATAAACGGTGGAACGGTCAATATCAAGTCCTATGACGATGCCATTCACTCAAATAACGATATTGCGCTTGAAAACGGAGATGTGCCTCTTGGAAACCTGACTGTAAACGGAGGTAATGTCACCGTATACTCAAATGACGACGGACTTCATGCAGACGGCATTCTTTCGGTTACCGCAGGTACCGTAAGCGTGACCAATTCCTATGAGGGAATAGAAGGAGCGATCATCAGTATCTCGGGTGGTTACGTTTCGGTGTATTCAAAGGATGACGGTGTAAATGCAACTACTACGGCAGGAACGGCTGTTTCTATCAGCGGAGGAACGACGTATATTTATTGCTCGGGTGACGGCATTGACTCAAATAGCCGTACCTCATATCAGGGTATAGCTTTCTCGGGTGGCAATACGGTGGTGATTTCTACCTCGGGCGGAAATTCAGCAATCGATACCGAGCAGGGCTATCAATACACGGGAGGCTCTGTAATTGCAATTATGCCTCGCGGCGGTATGTCAAACGAAGCTACTCACTGTCAGAGCTTCTCGACTGTTGGAAAAACAACGCAGACCTCACTCTCCGCGGGAAGCTATCTTGTTGTCGGTATCGGAAATCAAACAGCAACGGTTAAAATTCCTGCATCTATATCTGCATACGTGATAGTTCTTGGCGACAGCTCGCCGAGCATTACTACCGAATCATCAGTAAGTACCGAGCTTGATGAAAACGGCGTATCTTGGAATTAAATTAATAATATCACCTTGATGCAAGGTAAAAAAAGTGGTATAATTTATTCGGATGTACAACGAAAGGATGCGTGGATATGCGGATTTTAATTGCGGAGGATGACAGACGGCTTCTTAAGAGCCTTGTGCATATATTCGAGATGAACCATTATGCTGTGGACGGCGTGGATAACGGAAACGACGCATTTGATTTTGCCTCATCGGATGAATATGATGGACTTGTGCTTGACGTTATGATGCCCGGCATGGACGGTGTGTGCTTGTTGAAAAGGCTTCGTGAAAACGGTATCACGACACCCGCGCTTTTTCTGACGGCAAGAACAGAGATCGACCAAAGAATCGAGGGGCTTGATGCAGGAGCTGACGATTATCTTCCAAAGCCTTTTTCAACGGGTGAGCTTCTTGCGCGAGTCCGTGCAATGCTTCGCAGAAAGGATTATTTTACACCCGATATTCTGACATTTGACGCCTTATATCTTAACCGTTCAACCTATGAGCTTATGTGCGGCGGCAAAACACAAGCGCTCAGTGGCAAGGAATTTCAGGTTATGGAGATGCTGATGCAGAATCGCGGTGTAATCGTTACCGCAGATCAGATCATTACTCATATTTGGGGATGGAATACCGATGTGGATACGAGTGTCGTGTACGTTCACGTTTCCAATATCCGTAAAAAGATCGATGGACTTTCAGCTCCCGTGGCAATTAAATTTGTGAAGGGCGCAGGCTATATCCTGGAGGCGACCGTATGATATACAGACTTCAAAGGAAATTTATTCTTATATGTACCGTCTCGGTGCTTGCAGTCATTATACTGGTGTTCGGGGTAATTCTTTTACTTAATATATCCTCAATGAACAGAAATATGGATATGCTTGCTGATCGGGTATCTGAGGGCGGCGGAAGGTTCCCTGGATCTTTTGAAGAAAAGCCGCAGCCCGACAAGATACCGCCGAGAAATGAGCAGGGCTTTGAGTTTATTACCCCCGAGACCCCCTTCTCAACACGTCATTTTAGTGTTTTCTTCGATACAGACGGCGAGGTGGCGAGAACCAATACTGAGTCGATCTATTCTATTACTGAGGAGACTGCTGTTGAGTATGCAAAAAGCGTGCTTGACGGTAAGGAGTCGAGAGGCTGGATGGATAACTATCGGTACAAGGTCTTTGAGACGGATATGGGAAAGGGCGTTGTATTCGTTGACGGCAGTATGAGCCGATCCTCTCTTGTGCAGTCCATGACGATTGCAGGACTTGTTTTGCTTGGATGCGCCGCGCTTGTGCTGATTCTCATATTTCTTCTTTCCAAGAGGGCGGTAAAGCCTATTGCAGAGAGCTACGAGAAGCAAAAGCGATTTATCACCGATGCTAACCATGAATTGAAAACGCCGCTTACCTTAATTCTTGCAAATCTCGATATTGCCGAAAGTGAGCTTGGGCAAAACGAATGGCTTGACGATATACGTTCAGAGGGACATAGGATGACCGAACTTGTTAATCAGCTTGTTGCGCTCTCACGAATGGACGAGGATGGACAGGCGCTTAACGTTACTGAGGTTGATCTCGGCGAGCTTGTTGCCGATACAGTCAACGAGTTCGAGCCGCTTGCAAGGGAACGCAAAAAGCGCCTTCTTGCTGACGTAGACAAAGAAATTGCTTGTCTTGGAGATGAGGTGCTTTTACACAGACTTGTTGGTATTTTAATGGATAATGCCATAAAGTATTGCGATGATGGCGGTGAAATCAGCGTATCACTTCATCGCGGCAGAAAAACGGTTCTGATCGTGGAAAACACCTATGCTGCCGTTGACGAGCTTGAACTAAATCATTTGTTTGACCGTTTCTACCGTGCCGATAAAGCAAGAACATTTACAGGAGGCTACGGCGTCGGACTTTCGATGGCTAAGGCTATTGTCGAAAAGCACAAGGGTGAGATCACGGCGTACAAAAAAGATGCTACACATATTGGCTTTAAAGTCATATTGTAACTATAAAAGTTGCATTTTTGTACTATGAGCCCACAGAGAAGAGCACTCACAATAGTGGGTGCTTTTTTATATGTAAAGCGCAGGAAGGCTCGAACAACAATAGGTAAAAACACAATTCTTTCACCATTGCTCATTTTCCTCGACCTTTTGAGCTTGAACCTGCGACTTTATCGCATGATTGAAGAACCGCTTTTCTGATATAATACAATCGGAAAGAAGGGAAATGAGGATTTATTAGAACCGATTAGACATCAGAAACTACCGACAAGGCAAAAATCAACAATTATCCGATTTTGTTTGCTATAATAATATTCGCAAGCGATAAACGAAACGGAGGAAAAACAAATGCAAGCAATAAAAGCAACCGAGCTTGTCAAGCGGTATAAAAAAATAACTGCCGTGGATAAGCTTAATTTAGAAATACGCGGAGGCGAATTGTTTTCTCTGCTTGGAGTAAACGGTGCGGGAAAAACTACAACGATCAAAATGCTTTCTTGCCTAACAACGCCAACAGAAGGAGATGCCTATGTGGGCGGTTACAGCGTTACAAAGGAATCAGAACAGGTAAAACGGCTGATCGGTGTTTCTCCGCAAGAAACCGCCGTTGCGCCGGGGCTTTCTGTAAAAGAAAATTTAGAGTTGATTTGTGGCATTCACAGATTTGCAAAAGAAAAGACTGCTGCGAAAATCGCAGAGCTGTCGGAACAATTTTCTTTGGAAGATGTTCTGAATAGAAAGGCGGGGAAATTATCAGGAGGATGGCAGCGCCGTGTCAGTATAGCAATGGCATTGATCAGCGAGCCTCAAATTCTGTTTTTAGACGAACCCACACTTGGACTTGACGTTATAGCACGACACGAGCTTTGGAAAGTTATCCGCTCTATGAAAGGCAAAATTACGATTATCTTAACAACACACTATATGGAAGAAGCCGAAGCACTCTCCGACCGCATAGGCATTATGAAGAACGGAAAGCTTCTTGCGGTAGGCACTGTGGATGAACTTAACGAAAAAGCCGGAACCAACGATTTTGAAACGGCGTTCGTTTATATTGTGAAGGAGGGCTCGATATGAGAGTGATGACCTTTGCCAAAAGATGTATGAAGGAGATCCTGCGCGATCCGATCAATCTCGGATTCGGCTTGGGCTTCCCGTTGGTATTGCTATTGCTTCTTAGCGCTATACAGGCAAATGTTCCCGTGAGCTTGTTTGAGATCGACACCCTGACTCCCGGCATTACTGTGTTTGGGCTATCGTTTATAACGTTATTTTCAGCAACATTAGTTGCTAAAGACCGTGAAAGCGCACTCTTACAAAGACTATACACAACGCCTCTTACGGGATTTGACTTCATCATAGGATATATGCTTCCGCTTTTGCCCATTGCTCTCGGACAGACGGTTATCTGTTATCTGTTTGCGATCCCCTTGGGTCTTACGCTCAGCGTTAATATTGTTTATGCGGTTATTGGTATGATACCTATGGCAATTTTTAATATTGCTCTTGGGCGTTTGTGCGGTAGTGTATTGGGAGTTAACCAGGTAGGCGGTATTTGTGGAGCTTTACTTACCAATCTCTCTGCATGGCTTGCGGGCGTGTGGTTTGATTTGAAGCTTGTGGGCGGTTTTTTTGAGAAAATAGCAAATGCGCTTCCATTCGTTCATGCAGTAGAAATGGAAAAGGCGTTATTCATCGGAGATTTTGGGCTTGCAGGCACACACATCCTGCCGATTGTTCTGTATAGCGTAGCAATCACGGCAATCGCTGTGTTCTGTTTCCTCAGACAAATGAAGCAAAATCCATAATCCGTTTTTAAATGTTTTAGATTCAAAATAGAGAACACGAACCTTGATGATTCAAGATTCGTGTTCTCTTTTTAAAGGAGAGGATTGTGGCATTAAAAGCACACTATAGTTTGCATATTGATATAAATTAGGCTATTCGTAAGGCTTTCCTTTTCTTTGCATTAAATAGGTTTTTTATATTTCTCCAACAAACAACAAATGATTTGTCATGCCGAGAAGCTCAGGCTTTTCGCATATGTAGAAATGATAGCGAAGATACTCTGCATAATCCTCATCGGACATTTCGTTGATTCGCGCCGCCAAAAGCTCGCTTGCTCCGTCAGAGGCAACCTCGTGTAATACATTAATTCCACCGTCAGAAAGGAGCTTTCTTGCGGCATCAACAGTATGGAACACGAAGGGGAAATCATTCAGCTTAAACGTTTCTTTGTCATAATCGCCATTGCCAAAATAGCTTGGGTCATATCCAAGTTCGGTGAGGAAAACGAAATCATTGGAAATAAAGGCAAAAAAGATCTTGCCACTATCCTTGCATACTCGTTTTGCCTCGCTGATGCATTTTTGTTTATCTGCATCATTCTTCAAATGGTAAAGAGGTCCGAATAAAAGCACAATATCGAATGATTTATCCTTATAGCGAGATAAGTCAAGTGCGTTGCCTTGAACAAGGTCTATTTTATCATCAGGCGTGAGCTTCTTTTTGAAAGCGGCAATATTGGAATCGGCCAGCTCAAGAGCAGACACCTCATAGCCTTTGCGTGCAAAGTAAAGACTGTATTCTCCTGCGCCCGCGCCGATGTCAAGTATCTTGTCGCCATTTTTTAAGTATTTTTCTATATAGCGAACTGTAGTTAGGAACTCTACCCGCGCAGCCTTAGAATGATTGAGCCTTACATCCTCGTTAAATATGTCATATGTTTTCTTCACTCGTTCGCTTTCGTTTTCTATTTTCAAAAGATCAATAAAATCCATAATTACTCCTTATAATTCAAAAACAAAAAGGATTTTTCACGTTTTCCGCACCGAATACTTTTACAGCCATTCGGTACATAGCTTTGGCGTGGATTCGATCGTGCCAAATAAAACGGCGCATCACCTTGCGTAGCGACCAATCCTCGCCGTAGCTACCTTGGATAACGACGTTGCTAAGATAATCCGCTTTTGCTTCAAGCCGATCGAAAGCGCGTTTTCTGCAATCGTAAATGTTGCCGGTATTATCGGCATCCACATTTATTTCTGAAAAATAATATTCGTTGACATTCTTGGTATGCTCATACATTTCATCGGCAGAGCGAGGAAGATTACCGTAAAAGGTCGTTCGCGCAGGTGTCGCCGTTGCTCTTTTATCGGGAATCGAATCATATAAGGTTAGGAAATCTTTTGCCGATTTCAGTGCCAGAGCCTTTAGCATTTTATATTCTTCTATAGTTAAAGGCTTAGCTTCACTATTGAATATAACGTCAGAGTCTGCATCCTTGATGTTCAGATCTGAATTCTTTTCTTCTATGATTGCTATTTTAATGTTTTCTATATGATCTTCATCGATCCACTTCAAGTATTTAGCAATCTCCTCCGGCATTTTCGCTACTGCAACCTCAAGATTTTCGCCACGAGCGTATGCTCCTACGTATTCTATGGCATAAAGCAGTGTGTCATTGCCGTTATGCTCCCATACGCAATTAACTATCATACTATTTTTGTTTTCCTCACATAACTTGAAAAATATTAGGTACATTATATCACATTTTTTTCACAATGACAATGATTTATTAAATAATCGGTTATAAATTTTGAGTGAAGGCGATTGATGACCTTGTTGTTTAACTTTTTAAGTATTTTTTAAAAAACCTATTGACAAGCTGCAATATAGTGTGTATAATGTAATTAATACAGATAATACAGACATGGATGAAGCCTTAATTTCCGAAGAGCATTATGATTTTGTAGCTGATTACATTGATTCCTGTTTCACTGACTTTAAATTTTGAACTGTGTAAGGTGGACAATGAATTTTTCAGTTTTTAGGGTAGTTTTTTGCAATAAAGCTTGCGGTTAAAAATCAGAACATCTGTGTAATATAGGAGAAAAAATGAAAACTATTATTGTCAAATTAAGTGCTTTTATATTAATTTTAGCTTCTCTTATGGGAATGAACGCCTGTTTTAGTGAGCCCGTCAGAGAACTTACGATAGTTGATAGGGAGAAGGTTGAATACATTGCTGTATTTACTGATTATGAAGGTCCCAGGAAGAATGTTGATGAAACGAGCCACGCAATTATTCTTGAATATCTTGAAATGGCGACTCCTTTCAGAAACAGCATAACCGATTCTGTGTACGGAGAGGATTACATAGGCATCAAGGTGAAAACCGCTGAAACTACCGTCTATTATTTCGTATACAGGGATTGGCTTGGAAGGACTCTTGTGGAGGTGCCTTATAACGCAATTTATAGGGTGAATTCAAAGCTATATGACACTTTATACGACTTTGTTAACTAAATTTTGGAGCTATCACATTTGTGGTAGCTCCTTTTTACTTGGCTTCAAATGGGGAGGGGACCGATGCGATCAACGAATTTTTTAATTTGGTAAACTGTTCCATAAAATGATGCTATGATGAGAATATTTTCCACCTTTATTTGAAAATATTTTACCTATTATGTACAACATGCATATTTTTATCCTCTTAATTTCTATATTATTTTACAATTTACACAACCAATCTTTTGTGATATAATCAAGGTGTAAAACCTAATATCAATAAATTAAAAAATACAAAACTATATAATTTAAAAGGAGAAAAAAACGATGAAAAACATTATCAAGTTACTCGCTACGGTGACGATCCTCGTTCTCGCTCTCACAGCATTTGCTGCCTGTGAGATTACCGAGGATTTCTTCCCGTCTGAGGAATGTGAGCATACAGGCGGTACGGCGACATGTACCGAGTTGTCTGTATGTTCAAAATGCGGTGAGACCTACGGTGAATTAGCTCCTCATACTCCCGCAGTAAAGGAGGCAGTAGAGCCCACCTGTACCGAGGCGGGTCTGACCGAAGGCTCTTACTGCTCGGTATGCGACGAGGTTCTTGCAGCGCAGGAAACAGTTCCTGCCAAGGGACATACCGAGGTAATTGATGCTGCAGTTGCCGCAGGCTGTATCGACAACGGTATGACCGAGGGTAAGCACTGCTCGGTATGCGACGAGGTTCTTGTAGCGCAGGAAACGGTTCCCGCTACAGGCCACAAGGACGAAAACACCGACTACGTTTGTGACGTTTGCGAAGCAGAGCTTTGCACCGAGCACGTTCCTGCAGAGGCGGTTCGTGAAAACGAGACTGCCGCAACCTGTCAGGCTGAAGGCTCTTACGATCTCGTAGTAAAGTGCTCTGTTTGCGGTGATACTCTCAGCAGAGAGACCAAGACCGTTGAAAAGCTTGCTCACACAGAAGAGGTGCTTCCCGACAAGGATGCAACATGTATCGAAGCAGGTCTTACCGAGGGCAAGAAGTGCTCGGTATGCGGCGAAACTCTCGTAGCTCAGGAGGAGATTCCCGCTAAGGGTCATACTCCCGGCGCGGCTGCTACCTGTACAGATGCTCAGACATGTACCGTATGCGGTGATACTCTTGCAGAGGCTCTCGGCCATGCTTGGGATGATCCCGATGCGGCAGTAAAGACCTGTACAACCTGCGGTGAGCACGTTAATCCGGATTTTGCAGGCGGTAAGGGAACTAAGGAAGCTCCTTATCTTATTGAAACCGCTGAGCAGATCATGAACATAACCAAGTATTATGACACATACAAGTACTACAAGGTAGCAGACGGCGTTGATACCATCGATATGGACGGCAACGGCAAGGCTTCTCTTCACGGTAGCTTCGACGGTAACGGTGTAAAGCTTGTTAACCTCTCAACTGCTCTCTTTGCGTATGCAGGTTATAAGAATCAGAACGAAGAGATCAGAATTTCCAACCTTGAAGCTACTATGAACTCCACCGACGGCTGCGCTCTTGTAAGAAATGTCTTTAACAGCGGCAAGACCGTATTTGAGAACGTTAAGCTTCACGGCTACGTTGAGGGCCTTTATAACATGGGCTCCTTCTACAACTACGGTACTGCTAACTTCGACGGTACAGGCGCAAATTACACCGTAGAGTTCATTAACTCCACTTCCGATATTACTCTTGTATGTACTACCGGTAACGTGATCGGAGGTATGATAGGTCACGGCTATGAGGGCAGTGGCAACCTTATAACTATTATCCGTGACGAAGCGTCTGTCTACAGCGGTACAATGTACACCACCAGCGGTGCTGTTTGCGATAGCCTTATGTGTATGGCATCTAACAGCTCCAAGTTCGTTCTTAACGGCGTTGAGGTAAGCGGATATGACGCAGCATTCAATTATCCTTCCACAAAGATCGCTTCGGTTAAGCCCGCAGCAGGCGAGAACGGCTACGTTATCGTTCCCGTTGATGGCGCAAGCAAGCTCGTTGTTTATCTCAACGCGCAGGTAACCGCGTACGACGAGGAAGGCTATAAGGTCCCCAACCTTGCGGGTATGACATGGCCTCTCGGCAATGAAACCGTTACCGAGCTTTCCGACAGCGTTAAGGTGTTCGACCTTATTACAAGCGCGGTGATCGTTAACGGCACAGACCACGACTACGGTTACACCCTTGAGGGCGGCGTTCTTACTATCTATTCCGGCAGAAGCGCAAGCTACGAATCCGGTAACGTAAGACTTCAGGTTAACCAGTACGGTGCAGAGGGTAACCTTCTTGCAACCGGTACCATCGACGTTTATGTGATCGAGCATGATCACACCTTCGTTGGCGGCTCTTGCACAACCGACGGCGTTTGCAACTGCGGAACCAAGCAGAAGGCTCCCGGTCACAGCTGGGTCGATGCCAACTGCATTGCTCCCAAAACATGCTCGGTTTGTAAGGAAA
Source organism: Candidatus Flemingiibacterium sp. (assembly GCA_045589075.1). GTDB lineage: Bacteria > Bacillota > Clostridia > Oscillospirales > CAG-272 > Flemingiibacterium. The sequence continues at coordinate 343 of JAZNFI010000092.1, read as the reverse complement.
CCGAAAACGACGTTCTTGGCGATCATAATTACGTTCCCACAACTGAAGGCACCAAGAAGGTATATACCTGCGATCACTGTAAGGAAAGCTACGTTAAGTACCTTGTAACAGTAAATTATCTTTATACCGACGGCAGCGTAGCGGCAGAGGCTGACGTTTACGAGTATGATGACAACTATATGTACACCGTTAACGCAGTAGCGGTTGACGGCTACGTTCCTTCCCACGACTACGTGAAGGGTCACGTTTCCGGCGCAGGCGCGGTAATTAACATCTACTATTCGAGAATCGACGTTTGGGACGGCACTTCCGTAAGCACAAGCCTTTCCGGTAGCGGTACTGC